>CAYLPI010000230.1:0-5396 GCA_964385505.1 uncultured Bordetella sp. | reverse complement strand
ATGAAACCCACCCTGCCGGCCAGCGGCGCGACCAGCGCCCACACCCCGATGATGCAGCAGTACCTGGGTCTCAAGGCGCAGCACCCGGACATCCTGCTGTTCTATCGCATGGGCGATTTTTACGAGTTGTTTTTCGACGATGCGGAAAAAGCCTCGCGCCTGCTCGATATCACGCTGACCTCGCGCGGCCAGTCGGCGGGTATGCCGATCAGCATGGCCGGCATTCCCTGGCATTCGGCCGAGCAATACCTCGCCAAGCTGGTGAAGCTGGGCGAGTCGGTGGCCATTTGCGAACAGATCGGCGACCCGGCGACGTCCAAGGGACCGGTCGAGCGCAAAGTCACGCGCATTGTCACGCCGGGAACCCTCACCGACTCGGCGCTGCTCGACGAAAAATCCGACAGTACTTTGCTCGCCGTCGCCGCCGACAGCGGCGCGATAGGCCTCGCGTGGCTCAATCTTTCCAGTGGCGAGTTGCGCGTGACCGAAGTACCACCGCAACTGCTGGCCGGTGAATTGCGCCGCATCGGGCCGGCGGAAATTCTTGCCGGCGACGGCCTGGGTGCGGATCTCGTCGGCTGGACGGTGACGCGGCTGCAGGCCTGGCACTTCGAGTTCGAGGCTGCGCGCAAGTCGGTTCTGGCGCAGTTGGGAGCTGCCAGCCTCGCCGGCTACGGCTGCGAGGATTTGCGCCCGGCCATCGCGGCGGCCGGTGCGCTGCTCGAGTACGCCAAAAAGACCCAGGGCCAGGCGCTGGTGCATGTGACGGCCATCATCCCCGAGCGCATCAGCGAGTACGTGCGTCTTGACGCCGCGACGCGGCGCAATCTCGAACTGACCGAAACCCTGCGCGGCGAACCCGCACCCACGCTGTTTTCCGTGCTCGACCAATGCGCCACCGGCATGGGCAGCCGCCTTCTGCGCCACTGGCTGCACCATCCCTTACGCGACCGCGCCACACTCAACGCGCGCCAGGATGCGGTTGCCGCGCTGGGCGGTGATACGCCGCGCCACGACGCCGTGCAGCAGTTGCTGCGCCGCTTTGCCGATGTCGAGCGCATCACCGGGCGCATCGCGCTGCAGACGGCGCGCCCGCGCGATTTGTCGGCGCTGCGTAACAGTCTGGCCCTGCTCGCCGGTATTCCGGCCGCGCTGCCGCCCGGCCCCGCCGGCGTGCTCGACACGCTGCGCGCCGACCTTGCCGTGCCCGAAGCCTGCCTCGCGTTGTTGCAAAGCGCGGTGCTGGACGAACCCGCTACGCTGCTTCGCGAAGGCGGCGTTATCGCCGACGGCTATTCGGCCGACCTCGACGAGTTGCGCGCCCTGCAAACCCACTCGGGCGACTTTCTCGCCAAACTCGAATTGCGCGAACGCGAGCGCACCGGCATTCCCAACCTGCGCGTCGAATACAACCGCGTGCACGGCTTTTACATCGAGGTCACCAACGGCCGGGCCGACAAGGTGCCCGACGACTACCGCCGCAGGCAGACGCTGAAAAACGCCGAGCGCTATATCACGCCCGAACTCAAGCTGTTCGAGGACAAGGCCTTGTCGGCGCGCGACCGCGCACTGGCCCTTGAAAAATCGCTGTACGACGACTTGCTCGCAAAACTGCTGCCGCATGTGCCGCAACTGCAGCGCAGCGGGCGCGCTCTGGCGCAACTCGATGTCCTCGCCTGCTTTGCCGCCATCGCCGCGCTGCGCGGGCATTGCCGCCCCATGTTCACCGACGAACCGGTGCTGGCCATCGAAGCCGGCCGCCACCCGGTGGTCGAGGGGCAGATCGAGACCTTCATTCCAAACGACTGCCGCCTCTCGACGGCGCGGCAATTGTTGCTCATTACCGGCCCCAACATGGGCGGCAAATCGACTTACATGCGCCAGGTTGCCCTCATCGTGCTGATGGCCCATGCCGGCGCCTGCGTACCGGCGAAGTCGGCAACCCTGGGGCCGGTGGACCAGATATTCACGCGCATCGGCGCTGCCGATGACCTCGCCGGCGGCCGTTCGACCTTCATGGTCGAGATGACCGAGTCGGCCAACATCCTGCACAACGCCACCGACAAAAGCCTGGTGCTGATGGATGAGGTCGGACGCGGCACCTCGACCTTCGACGGCCTCGCTCTCGCCTGGGCCATCGCCCGCCACCTGCTCGAAAAAAGCCGCGCCTATACCTTGTTTGCGACGCATTATTTTGAACTGACGCGGCTCGCGCTCGAATACAAGCAGGCCGCCAACGTGCACCTGGACGCCATCGAGCACAGGGATTCCATCGTCTTCCTGCACGCCGTTGAAGAAGGACCGGCCAGCCAGAGTTACGGCTTGCAGGTTGCGGCGCTCGCCGGCGTGCCCAAGGCGGTCATCCGCAGCGCGCGCAAATACCTGCAACTACTCGAAGAGCAAAGCCTTGGCCGGGACGGCAACGGCGGCCAACCCGACTTGTTTGCGCCCTCGCTGGTCGCGCCAGAACCGGCAGCGGAGCCCGAAGCCGATGCGGCACGTCAATTGCTGGACAGCGTCAATCCCGACGAACTGACGCCGCGCGAGGCGCTGGAAATGCTCTATCGCCTGAAACGGCTTTGAAGAAAGACGCGCACATGAGTACGTTGATGCTACGCCCCCGCCTGAAACAGCACGCCTGCGCGCTGATGCTGCTCGTGCTTTGTGCCTGCAGCGCCCCGCCACCCATGCCCGCCGGCGGCTGGGAGTTCGCGGTCATCGGTGACACCCCTTACAGCGCCGGCGAAGAAGCGCTGCTAAGGCCGATGCTGCAGACCATGAACGGCGAGAAACTGGCCTTCGTCGCCCATGTCGGGGACATCATTGAAGGCCGTGGCAATTGCAGCGACGCGGTATTCGAGCAACGCAAGGCGTTGTTTGCGACGATCAGGCATCCGTTCCTGCTGCTGCCAGGTGACAACGACTGGACCGACTGCCACCGCGCCGGCTTTGACCCGCTGGACGCCCTCATCCGCTTTCGCCGCATTTTCGCCAGCGACGATGGCGCGCCGGGACCCGGCGCCATAAAACCCGAACGCCAGTCGGCAAGCGACCCGCGCTACAGCGAGTACAGCGAGAATCTGCGCTGGCGCGTCAGGGACGTGGTGTTTGTCGGGCTCAACGTGCCGGGCAGCAACAACAATCTTGGCCGCACGGCGCAAATGGATGCCGAGTACGCGCGGCGCATGGAAGCGAATTTCGAATGGCTGGACCAGGCGGTAAAAAAAGCCGAGCGGCCGGACGTGTCGGCGCTGGTGGTAATGCTGCAGGCCAATCCGGATTTTGAGGGCACCTGGAAGCGCCCACCCGGCGTGCCCGACGGCTTTGCGTCATTGCGCAAGGTGCTGGTCACCCACGCCAGGTGGCTGAAAAAGCCGCTGCTGTTGGTGCACGGCGACACGCATGCGTTTCGCGTCGATCGCCCGCTCAACGATCCGGACACCGGACATCCGCTGGCCAATTTTCTGCGCCTCGAAGTGGATGGTTCCCCGCGCGTCGGCTGGGCGCGGATCAACGTCAACCCGGCGACGCCGGGACTCTTTAGCATCCGCCGCGAGCACGCGCAAGGACCGTCCACCCCGAACTGAGCCCGTTATCAGGCCGGACCCGAATGGCATATAGGCTGGAAAGGCCCGCCTGGCGCGGCTTTCCAGCCTATTGCCGTGCGGCGTCAGCGTGCTGGTTGCGCGTCTGGCTGGGCGTCTGACTGCGCCGTCGCGGCTTGCGCCGCCTTGGTGAAATGCATCCCACCCTTGGCAAAATCGACGCGAATGACATCCTTGGGTCCGAAACGCCCTTCGAGAATTTCGCGCGACAGCGGATTTTCAAGTTGTTGCTGGATGGCGCGCTTTAACGGGCGCGCGCCATAGACCGGGTCGAAGCCGGCGCGGGCCAGTTCGGCCAGCGCGACAGCGCTGACTTCGAGACTGATCTCGAGCTTGGCCAGGCGCTTCTCGAGCAGGCGCAACTGGATTTTCGCAATGCCCTGGATGTTCTTTTCGTCGAGCGCATGGAACACCACGATCTCGTCGATGCGGTTGACGAACTCCGGACGGAAATGCGACTTCACCTCGGCCATGACGGCGAGCTTGACCACACCGGGGTCGCTGCCCGCCATGCTCTGGATCATTTGCGAGCCGAGGTTGGAGGTCATGACAATCACGGTGTTCTTGAAGTCCACGGTGCGACCCTGCCCGTCGGTCATGCGACCGTCGTCAAGCACCTGCAGCAACACGCCGAACACGTCGGGGTGGGCTTTCTCGACTTCATCGAGCAGGATTACCGAATACGGCTTTCTGCGTACCGCTTCGGTGAGATAGCCGCCCTCGTCGTAACCGACATAGCCCGGTGGCGCGCCGATCAGCCGTGCCACGGAATGTTTTTCCATGAACTCCGACATGTCGATGCGGATGAGATGGTCTTCCGAATCGAACAAAAAGCTGGCAAGCGCCTTGCATAATTCGGTCTTGCCGACGCCGGTGGGGCCGAGGAACAGGAACGAACCGTAGGGCTTGTCCGGATCGGAGAGGCCGGCGCGCGAGCGGCGTATCGCATCGGAAACAAGGCGCACGGCTTCATCCTGCCCGACCACGCGGTCGTGCAACTTGCCCTCCATCTGCAACAGCTTGTCGCGCTCGCCCTGCATCATTTTTGATACGGGAATGCCGGTGGCGCGCGACACCACTTCGGCGATTTCCTCGGCGCCGACCTGGGTGCGCAGTAGCCGCGGCTTCTCGCCCGCGGCCGGCGCCTTCTCGGCTTTTTTCAGTTGCGCTTCGAGCTGCGGCAGCTTGCCGTATTGCAGTTCGGACACGCGCTGCCAGTCGCCCTTGCGCGTGGCCGCTTCCATCTCGAGCTTGATCTTCTCGAGGTCTTCCTTGATGTGCTGCGAGCCCTGCACGCTGGCTTTCTCGGCCTTCCACACCTCTTCAAGGTCGGAATATTCGCGATCGAGCTTCTTGATCTCGTCCTCGATCAGGCCGAGGCGGCGTTGCGAGCCTTCGTCCTTTTCGCGCTTCATTGCCTCGCGCTCGATCTTCAGCTGGATCAGCCGACGGTCGAGCTTGTCCATGACCTCGGGCTTGGAGTCGATTTCCATCTTGATGCGCGCCGCAGCTTCGTCTATGAGGTCGATGGCCTTGTCCGGCAAAAAGCGGTCGGTGATGTAGCGGTGCGACAACTCGGCTGCGGCAACAATGGCCGGATCGGTGATGTCCACGCCGTGATGCACTTCGTATTTTTCCTGCAGGCCGCGCAGGATGGCGATGGTCGATTCGACCGAGGGCTCCTGCACCATGACCTTCTGGAAGCGCCGCTCAAGCGCCGCATCTTTCTCCACATACTTGCGGTATTCGTCGAGCGTGGTCGCGCCGATGCAATGCAGTTCGCCGCGGGCG
>CAYLPI010000229.1:0-5408 GCA_964385505.1 uncultured Bordetella sp. | reverse complement strand
ATGCCGATGATTTTTGATGCCTCCCGGAGTTGGCGCGTGAGTTGGATGTCGGGCGAACTTGGGGCCGGGTCTCCACTGGGATGATTGTGCGAAACGATGATCGCGGCAGCCGACGCCAGAATCGCGATCTTGAACACCTCCCGCGGATGCGCGAGGGCGCTGGTAAGCGTTCCCAACGTGACCATCGTCCGACTGATGGGCTTGTTTTTCCGGTCGAGGCAGACGACCCACAGGCTTTCCTGGCAGGGGTTCTTGGCGTAACCGTCGTGTAGATACTCAGCGATCTTGTCCGGAGTGATTAGGGCCGGCACGTCGCCGAGTTGGACAATGCTGTAGGCGATGCTGGCTTCGTAGATCCTCATGTTAGTCGGGCGGCGGCAGCAGTGCGCTTTCCCGGAACCCTTCCGGGAGATCGGCGGTGCAACCGCGCCCGGCTTTCTCCGGCACGCCGAGTCACGGGCGGAAGCGCCGAGGAGCGCAGCGACGAGGGGGAAGCGCCCGCCCGGAAAGGTGGAGCCGCGCGCAGCGCGGACTACCTTGACCGGCGTGGCACAATTGGAAAATAGGCGGGGCAGAATATTCATTTCACCGGTGCGGATGCACCGACTATTCCTCAGTGTCTCGCTATGGTTGTAAGCCGTAACTCGAACACCGGCTCGCGGCTATCGCGTTCGCGCGTTTAGCCGATAGAAAAGCGGGCGCAGCCGATACGCGCGAAGACATTGCCGCTAACCTAGTAGGACTGTCTGCGCCGTGACATCCAGACGTCGCGCAAACCCAATGATCGACGTCCTGTTGTTCGGGCGCGGATTCTACCGTGCCCAATCCGCTCACCTTGTTTCCGGCAACCAACGGCTATCGCCGCCGTCTCTACGACGGCCGGGCGGTGAGCGTATATTACGACTGCCACCCGCGAAACGAATGGGGCGAACACACCCGCGAACAGCAGCAAGTGTCGGCTTTTTTAGGCGAGGCCGTGGGGCTCTTAAAATGGAAACCGCCCGACGGAGAATGGCGCGAGCTGACAATAAAGGGGCCGACCGCATGGTTGATTCCGGCGGGCACGCCGCACGCTTTGAGCTGTTCCGAGGAGTCAGAAATGGTGACGCTGTTCATGGAGCGCGAATTTGCGGCTGAAATCACTGCGGGAAGGGAGTCCGACGTGACGGTCGAGGCGCTCGCGCATTTGATCGGTCGAGATGCCCTGATCGGACAACTGGCCAAGACGTTTCGACGACTGTGCCACGGCCCGGGCACCGCCAACGCACTCTATGTCGAGTCGATTGGCACCGTGTTCGGATCACATTTACTTCGGGCACTCCTTGGAGGCGACCTGCAGCCGGACCGGCGCTGCGGACTGCCCGACGATGCGTTGCAGCGGGTGACTCGCTACATCGACGAGCACGCGGGCGACTGCCTTGACCTTGCCGCGCTCGCCCGCGCCGCGGGATTCAGTTCCAGTCATTTCGGACGGCTCTTCAAAACGAGTTTTAACATGACCCCGCATGAATACGTGATGCGTCGGCGGGTGGCCATGGCCGAGGAATTCCTCCAAGGCACCGATAAGAAGGAAGTCGAGATCGCCTGCCTGTGCGGATTTTCCGACGACACGTTGATGGCGCGGTGGTTTCGTCGGGTGCTGGGATGTTGCCCGAGCGAAATCCGGGCGCAGCGCCCACGGTGATTTTTGCCGAATGATTGCGCGGGGTAGCCGATACGGCCAGCCCACCGGCATGGTAGACTGAGTCAGTTTCAGTCAGACCGCGGAGCGCCTTGGCGGGCCGCGTTTCCAAACCATAGTCGTGGCGATCCCCGCCGCGCCAACGCCCCCGACCCATGCCCCATGCACCACCGCACCAACCTCATTCGCATAACTATCCCGTTCGCCCCCGCCGATTATCGCGTGTTCGTAAGCGCCGTTCGTCACCTGCGACGCATCATGGGATGCAACGCCCCTGACGTGCTGACCCTGATCCAGTTCAACTTGCAAGACCGCGACGCCACCGGGATCGCCGACGACTTCCTCGACGCCATGCGATGGCCCAATTCCGCAGGTCGGGTTGTTTTGCTGAAACAGCTCAGGAAGCCGCGCGGGTCCGTCCCGCAGCACGTGTGCGCACACTGGCCGCCGCAGCGTAAAGGCGGTCGGGCCATTCCTGCTCGCCCGGGCGATCCGTCTCGCAATTAGGCGGAACCCCCGGAGGCCCTTGTCGGGCCGGCTGATCGCGGCATTGCAGAGCCGACCGCGACCTCTCCGGCACCAAACTCGTTTGCGAGGGTGAACGCTGTGAACGGCAGTTTCCGCAAGAGCGGGCACCCCGTTTTTCCGGGGTGTTTAACGACGGCCTTGCCCTCCGCGAGGGACAGGAACGAGGTCGGCTTGAACCACGGTTCGTCCATCGGTTGCCAGTTGCGCGAGGTCCGGCCGCTGCTCACCCCGCCGCTGTATTTGCGAATCTCCCTCCCGCCCATTTTATCGGAAAGAATCTTCGCGCCCTTTTCATCGGCCGCCCGAAAATGGATCTGGGTCCGCAAATTGGCCATGAAGACATCGGCCTTCCGCTCGGTCTCGAACGCCGCGTAGAGCGAAAGCGGCGTCTGCGTCGCGGAAATCAAACTGACGCCCGCCTCGCGGAGTTCGTCCACGGTCGCGTGATCCGAGAACCCGTCTTCGGAAACGAGCGTGGTCTTTTGCCCTTCATCGAGGACGAGCGCGATGAGGTTGCGCCGGCGCATCTCGTCGGGCTCGAGATCGAACCGCCGGAACGCGTGCAGGAAAAAAAGCTGCTTGAAGAGCAGATTCAGGTAGCGGCGCTCGACCTGATACGTTTGCGGGACCGACAGGCAGATGAGCCGGCCGGCATCGACCTCGGCCAAGGTGAAATTGGGGGTGATCGAACACATCACCTGGCGAATGTCGGGCGGCGTGTAGGGCCGCAGATAGTTGGCGACCGTGGAGACCGTGCCGCTTTTCTGCTCCGGTGGCTGCGCCGCGAAGTCGCTGAAATACTGCCGCTCCACCTCGGCCGTCGGACTCGGGTGTTCGGCCAAGCGGGCCAGCAGCAGGGCGGTCTCGGTGGAGATGCAGATGGCGTCATGCACGTTGGCGAGGGTCACGGGCAACCGGGCGAGTTCGAGCGCCTGCATCGCATGGGTGATCACGTCGCGGGCGGACTCCTTGAAGAACGCCTGCCCGCCCCGTTGGCCGGAGGCGGTCGCGGTATCCACGATGATCTTGGCGTAGGTGCTCCATGGCACCGAGGCGTCGCCCAAAATATTTAGGCGCAGGGGCGGCGTCCATTGCTCCGGTGCGATGTGCGTCGGACGAACGCGGATGAGCCGCAGGCTTTTTTCCTGTCCGAGTTTTTTCGCCATCGCCGCGAGCGGTTTCCAGAGCGCGCCCTTGGAATCGACGGCCAGAACGCCGGTGTCCGGTAACGTGGAGCGCAGGCCATGCACGATCGGCACCACGGCGCGCGCCGTCTTGCCCGTGCCGGTGGCCCCGGTGATAAAAAAATGGCAGCACGCCTCGTCGCGGGTCCATTCGAGTCCCCACAAGCGGAGAACGACGGCAGCCTTGGCCTCGAATCCGGCCGTCAACGCGCAGAATGCCAGCCATCCGCCGACACCCTCCGCGAGCACCGGGAGCCAATACCCGACAGGCTCCGCGACCGTGAGCCGGACGATGACGGCGACGCCAAAGCAGACGGCCATGAGGCCAACGGTGCGCCGATTCACGCGAGCAGCACGATGACGGCGGAGAGGACACCCACCGTGACGCCGACCAGAAACGTCGCGAGAAATTGGCGACGCAGGGCCGTCTGAAAACTGCGGGCGAGCGGCGCGAGCGTCTTCTCCAACGCCTGGAGCCGCGTCAGTGCGTCGGCCACCGGCTTGGTGAGCTTCGCGTCGAGTTGGGCCTCCAGTTCGGCGGGCTTTTCCTCCAAGGCCATCTGCACGTCCGCGAGCGCGTCGTTCACGCCCGCCACGGTTTCGGCCGCATCCGCCAAATGCCCGATGCGGTCGTCAAGCGCCTGCTTTAGCTCCACGATGGTGGCCTTCAGGGTGTCTTCCGATTGTTTTACTCGCCGCCAGTGCCACGCGATGAGCAAGTAGACCGGGTCCGAAGGATGCAGTTTATAGTGCGCTGGCACCCATTTCAGGTCGTCCGGAAAGGTTCCCGGATCGAACAAATCCTCGGGCTTGGGCGCGGCATTCATGGCAATAGCAGGTCACCGGCTTGGCCGAACTCTTCCTTCATCCGGGCGTGAAACCGGATGCAGCGCGAGCGATCGAGCAGATGCAGGGCGTCGGATTCGCGCCCGCGGCCCACGGTGAGATTGGCCTGCTGCAACCGGTTCTTCGTGACCTCCGCCAGACACGGCACCTCGACCTCCACCGCACCGAATTCGGCCAGTCGTTTCCGGGCATTGCTCTGGCTAAAAAGATCGAGACTTCCGCCGTCGCGCAGGTTGCGGACGACCAACCAGCGCACCCGCGGGCCGTGAGAGTCGAGCAGCTCCGCGATCTGTGAATTCGCGTCCTTGTCGTCGGTCGCGATCACCGCGAACACCAACGCGCAGCCGAAATCCGCCTGCAACTCCGGCAGGCGCGTCTCATCGAGGTAGGCGATGACCTTGCTGCCGCCGGTCGCACGGTTGTCCACCAAGACGACATCGGCCTCGGGCAGCACGTGGACGATCCGGTCGAGCACGCCAAGTTTGTCGGCATCGACATCGGTGTCGATGAATTCGGCTTCGGGCACCAACCGGTTGAACGTGGAATTGGCGTGGTCGAGATCGAACGCCTTCACGCGGATGCCGGCGTCCGTGAGATAGTCGTGGAGCAAGGTGGCGACAAAGCTCTTGCCGATGCCGCCTTTGTCCTGGGGAAAGAGAATGATGCGTTTGGTGGGCATGGCTGGGTTGAGTAGTTCAGTAGTTGTCGCGGGCAATTTTTGGCCCGCGTCGGTTGGGTGCGGATTCAGCGGGTCCCAGACTGGCGACCGGCGCGGAGGCGGCGACAGCCCGGCCCGGCGCGGTCGAGCGGTTCGCCTCGCGCGTCTCACGACGGGCGCGTTCGATTTCAGCCTTGGTGAAGTTGCCTCGGCAATAGACCCCGACGCCGGCCGGCGAGACCCTGATCCCGTGCGAGTTGAGCGTCGCCGCGATCTGCTCGTAGCTCATGAACTTCGCCCGCCACAGGAGCAGCACGTCGCGGTAAGGCGCGAGCAGGCCCCGGTGGTGCGCGGCCGGATCGTAATTCCGGGCGTCCTCCATGAGGCGGGTGTGAAGTTCAGCGGGTTCTGCCATGGGTCGAAAGCTAGCACGGTATGGCTTTAAGTAAATCGAAAAATAATTTCGTATGGCCGCTCACGAGTAGTGGTGAAGTAGTGGCCGAGTAGTGGC
>CAYLPI010000228.1:2705-5414 GCA_964385505.1 uncultured Bordetella sp. | reverse complement strand
TCCGGCCGGAACGTGGAGGACGTGAATACCGCCTTCAGCGAACTCGGTTTCGACAGGAGTTTCGGGCTGATGCAAAGCACCGGCAACGCCTTTCTCCCCGGATACCTGCCGATTGCCGATCGGCGCAAGGATATTCCCTATGGCGAGCGTGAACGTGATTTCCAGGCTTATCGTCGCGGCCGATATGTCGAGTTCAACCTGGTGTTTGACCGCGGCACGCTGTTCGGACTGCAGTCGGGCGGGCGCACCGAGTCCATCCTGATGTCGCTGCCGCCGGTGGTGAAGTGGCGTTACGACTGGAAGCCGCAACCGGGCAGTGCGGAGGAAAAACTCTACAGCGAATTCCTTGTGGCGAAGGAATGGGTCTGAACCGGTAGACGCACCCAGGCACGGGGCTCAACTGACAAAAAGGGGGCGGCCCCTTTGCAAAGCCCCGCAGGCCTAAGCCGCGACATCCATATCAGCCGCTGCGCGGTAATGCTTTTGCGCCATATCCGGACGCTCAAGCCGCTCAGCCAGCCGCGCAAGCGCCACATGCGCCGGCCTGTTCGGCTGCTGTGCGAGACTTGCCTCCAGGTAGCTTTGCGCCTTGCCCCAAAGCTCAAGATGCACGCACAAGCGCCCGAGCGTCAGCAACAAGCCGCCATCTCGCGGGTGGCCCTGCACCCAATGCTCGGCCTGCTGCAACTGTTCCTGTGCGTCGGCCCCGGGGCATTCACCGTAGAGCACGACGGCTTCCGCATTCCACTCGTGCTCCAGCGCGTCGCGCAGGATGTCATGCGCGATCTTGCCGCCGCCAAGGCGCATGAACAGGCGCGCGGCCGCGCCGGCGACGCGATGATCCCGCCGCTCTGCCACATCGATGCCGCGCCAGTGCCGTGCCAGATTGGCCGCGTCCAGTCCCTTCGCGCGCAAGCCCTCGACGACGGCGTTGAGTCGCAACTGGCGCAGCCACTCGCCAGGCGCGGCATCGCGCTTTTCCAGCACCGTCGCGAGGCGCACCACTTCATCCCAGTTGCCCGCACCCTGCTCGGCGCGCAACAGCATCAACTGACTTGCAATGCCCCGATGCCCGCCCTCGTGCAACTGATGCAACACGGCGCGGGCCTCCTTATGACGGCGCGCATCGAGCAGCAGCTCAGCCTCAGTGCTCAGGCGTGCCTGGCGCAGGTCGGCGCTTTCTTCGGCACGCGAAAGCCACACGTTGCACTCGGCGCCATCGCGCATGCGGTGAGCCGCCCTCGCCGCCACCAATGCCGCGAGCGCGGGCACACTGTTCATCTCATGCGCCTTGGCGGCAAGCTTGCGCGCGCGACCCCAGCGGCCCTCGAACAAGGCCTGTACCGCGCCGGCAAAGGCCTCACGTCCGGTGGTCTCACGCCGCCTCGCACGGAAGGCCTTTACATGCGCCGGCAGGCGCAGGGTATGGGAGACCAGCCGTACAATCCAGTAGCCCAGAACAAAACCGGCCAGCAGCGAAAGCACAACCAGCGCGAGCGAGACCTCGACCCGCCACGGCGGCGCCACAACCAGCACATAACCGTCGCCGTAGCGGGTGACAAGAGACAGCCCGACCGCCAGCGAAAACACCGCCAGCAACCAGATCAATCCCCTCATCGCGGTGCTTTGTCGCGCGATGCCTCGCGCGAAGCCTTGAAGTTGCGAACCGCGGCAAGACTGTCGGCAACGTTGGGCGGCTCAACGCTGACCCCGGCTGCGGCGAGCTGCTTGAGCGTGACAAGCGCATTCGAGACCGGCTTGGCCTGCGTATCGAAATGGCGCGCAATCCACTCGGTCGCCATGCGGATGTCCTGACGGTAACCGGTCTGGTCGCGCTGCAACAGCGCAAGCCTGGCGTTGAGCAGGCGCAGCTTGAGGTTCTCACGCAGGAAAAACGCCTGGTCCGGCGCCAGCAGCACCGCCTCCGGCCGGTTGCTGTTCTGCACCCTTATCAACTGGCGGAACTCGTCCCATGCCTGGCGACCGAGTTCGCGCCAGAAGCCCGGTTGCGCCGCAGGGGACGCCGGTTTGTCGGCCTGCGGCCGGCCTTCGAACGCCAACGGCCAGGTATCGGTGCCGCCAATGAGCTGTTCTATCCTCAAGGACAAACCGGTCAGGTCGAGATTGGGGGCGGACTTGAGCCGGTCGATGTCGCGCGTCAGTACCTTGCGCAACGAAATGAACTGCGGACGATCCGATCGCGCGAGCCGCGCATCGGCGCTTTGCAGCGCCACAAGGGCGACAGAAACGTTGCCGGCCAGTTGCAACTGCTGCGCGGCGATGGCGAGGATTTGCTCGATTTCGGCCAGCACCCAGTCATCGCGTCCGCGTGACAACTCCTGGTACAAGGCCTCGAGGGCGAGTTGCTGGTTCTGGGATTCCTGCAGCCTCGCTTCGAGCAGCGTCAGCCTCGTCTGGGCCTCGCCCACGGCGTCGCGCGCCTGTTTCGCCACCAGACGGCTTTCCTGGCTGCCCGCATCGCTTTCACGCAGGCGCTTGGCCAGTTCCTGCGACAAGCCGTCAACCTGATTGCGCGTGTCCCACCACTGCCAGGCAAAAAATACCATGGCAATGAACACCAACATACCCAGCGGCGTTGTCAGCGCGTTCAGGCGCAAGCGTTCTGGCAGGCTGCGCCCGGTGAGGGACTTTTCTGCAGGTGCAGGTGCAGGTGCAGTCGTGTCGTCCATATCGGTCAAGGCGTTGTCA
>CAYLPI010000228.1:0-2605 GCA_964385505.1 uncultured Bordetella sp. | reverse complement strand
TGCAGGTGCAGGTGCAGGTGCAGTCGTGTCGTCCATATCGGTCAAGGCGTTGTCACCAAAGCACGATCACTTCGCGAGCCGGGTCGCTTTGGCAAAAAAACTCTGTATCCCATCGACAAGGCCCTTGTCACCGGCCGCCGTGAGCTGGGCCTTGAGCGCACCGCGCCATTGCGCGCGCTCGATGATGCGCGGGTGCGGCGCAAACAGCGGCGTCACAGCAAGCAGTTCGCGTCCGGGCTCCCCGAGCATTTCGACCAGGTTGTCGACCGCCTCGCTGCTGGTGACGGTAATGGCGTCAAGCTTGCCGTCACGAAACATCGCGACTACCGGGGCGCCGTCCGCGGCCGGTTTGGTGCGCTCGTAGCACTCGGCCAGTGTCACTTCGGCGCCACGCCGCTTCAACTCCGCGGCCAGCAACTCACGCCCGCCACCGCCGCGAAATATCAGCACGTTGCGGTAGGTGAGAAAGGTCATCTTTGCCAGCTTGTCAAGCAGCCCCTCGCTGTCGAACCGCGTGGCCGGCACAATTACGTTCTTGATGCCCGCAGCAGCCAGCGCGCTTACGCCGCCCGGTCCGACGGCCGCAACCTTGAGCTGCTCCGGCCACGGCGCGGCCGCCGTTGCATAGCGCAAGCCGTATTCCACCGCTGTGGGGCTGATGAAAATGGCCAGATCAAAGCGCGACAAGTCGCGCATCGTCGCCTCAAGGGCCTCCGGCTGGGCCGGCGCGCAAATTTCAAGCGCCGGAAACAGCACCGGTTCGCCCCCTCCTTCACGCAGCAAGCGCATCAGCACACCCGCCTGCTCGAGCGGCCGCGTCACAAGTACACGACGGCCGTTAAGGGTTCTCATGACAGGGCGGCAAGAATGCGACCGGCTCCGCGCGAAAGAAGCATTTCGGCAAGCGCCGAGCCCAGGTGCTCAGGGTCGAGCATCGGGCCATCCAGATTGGCGCGTACCACGGCGCTGGCATCGGGCGCCGCCACCAGACCGCGCAACCTGAGCTGTCTGCCGTCACATTCGGCGTAAGCGGCCAGCGGCAACTGGCAACTGCCGCCAAGCGCCCGGCTGACGGCGCGTTCGGCACGGACGCAGGCCGCTGTTTGAGCATGGTTGAGCGGTGCCAGCCAGTCGATCCACTCCGGACGATCCGCGCGATATTCGATGGCAAGAGCGCCCTGCCCGGCCGCCGGCAGGCAGTCTGTGGTGTCCAGAATGCTGCGAATGCGTGCGGCCAACCCGAGCCGCACCAGCCCCGCCGTCGCGAGAATGGCGGCCTGCACCTCACCCCGGTCTATTTTTGCCAGGCGCGTATCGATATTGCCGCGCAGCGGCGAGATCACCAGATGCGCAAAGCGTTCGCGCAATTGCGCCTCCCGGCGCAGGCTGGATGTACCCAGCACGGCACCGACGGGTAGCGCCGCCAGGTTGGCATAGTCGTTCGAGACAAAGCAATCGCGCGGGTCTTCGCGCTCGGCGATCGCGGCGAGGGCGAAGCCCTCCGGCAACTCCATCGGAACATCCTTTGCCGAATGCACCGCGATGTCGGCACGGCCATCGGCAAGAGCAGTCTCGAGCTCTTTCACGAACAAGCCCTTGCCGCCAACCTTGGACAGCGAACGATCGAGGATTTCATCGCCGCGCGTGCTCATTGAGAAAATTGAGACATCGCATTGCGGGTATAATTTTTTCAGCCGGTCGCGCACGTACTCGGACTGCCACAGGGCGAGCCGGCTCTCGCGCGAGGCGATGACGATGCGCTCCGGAGGGTTGCCTGGATTGCCGGAAAGACCGGATTGAGTCGCGTAACTGGGGTTACTGGGGTGACTGGGATTCAAGATTTAAAGGTAGCTTGAGTTGACACGTTTAATCGCCCTTATTCTAGCACTCGCCATGACGGTGCCCGTCGGAATCTGGGCGGGATCCGCCAGTGCAGCTCCGGGGGCCGGATTCCTGCCTTTGGCGCATGATTTTCGCGCTGATGCCAAAGAAGCCGCTGCGAGCCGGCGTCCTTTGCTGGTGTTGTTCAGCCAGGCAGGCTGCCAGTGGTGCGAACGCGTGCGCCGGGAGTTTCTGCTGCCCATGCAGGGCAACCAGGAATACCAGGCCAGGGTGATTTTTCGCCAGGTCGATATCGACCAGCCGACGCCGCTGACCGGCTTTGACGGTGCAGCCACCTCGCACCTCGCCTTCGCCGGCAAAATGAAGGTCAGGCTTTTTCCGACCGTGATGCTGCTCGGTCAGGATGGGCGGGTTCTGGTCGAGCCGCTGGTGGGCTTTGGCATCGCCGATTTCTACGGCGCATATCTTGACGAGCGCATCGACAGGGCAGCCGCAAACCTTGCCCGCAGCACCGCCCCGGCGGTACCGCATGCCCGCTAGCCGCGACAAGGACCTTCCGCTCAAGGAGGACATCCGTCTGCTCGGCCGCATGCTCGGCGACACCCTGCGCACGCAGGAAGGCGAGAAAATGTACCAGGTGGTCGAGACCATACGCCAGCATGCGGTACGTTTTCGCCGCGATCGCGAAGAGTCGGTGCGCAAGGAACTGGAATCCATGCTCAACCGGCTCGGGCGGGAACCGACCATCTCGGTGGTGCGCGCG
>CAYLPI010000227.1:3873-5484 GCA_964385505.1 uncultured Bordetella sp. | reverse complement strand
GCGTAATGCAGCGCCACCGCGGTGCCCAGCGAAGCGCCCATGATGTTGAGCGTCGCGCCGTCAAGGCCGGTATGCGCCGGCACCTGCTCGAGGTCACGCAAATGCAGCACGCCGTCGCCCGGATCGTGGCTGCCGGTCGGACGCGAGCGCCCGTAACCGCGCAGATCATAGATCAGGCAGGAGTAGTGGAGCGCGTTTCGGCCACCTGCTGCCACCACGACAAATGGGTGCCGCTGGCACCGTGTATGAACACCAGGGGCGGACCATCGCCGTGCAGTTCGTAATAGAGCTCGGCGCCGTCTGCGGCGAGGATGGTCATGGCTGATCCTTCACCCTGCGTTTCAAGGGATTCGGCGGAAAGACACGGCGACACCTGTTGTAGTTACTGCCAGCGCATCGCTCCGCCCTGCCAGCGCAAGGCACCGGCTGCAAACCCGCGCCAGACGGGGCGAGGCGGGGCGGGGATTTCGCCGGGTATTTTCGGCGCCCGACGAGCGGCTTTGGCCTACCGGCCGAAGCGCGCCCTGCAAGGGTTTTCAGCCTGCGCCTGTTTTATCAGCGCTTGCCCAGGGCTTCCGGATTGACGACGGTTCTGGCCGGCGTGCCCGCGGTCACCGCCAGGATGTTGTCGAATGCAGTGCCGAAGTACGACTCGTAGTTGTCTGCGGTCACATAACCGAGGTGCGGCGTCGCGACGACGTTGTCCATTTTCAGCAGCGGATGGCCGGCACCGAGGACGGGTTCGCCCTCGAACACATCGACCGCGGCAAAGCCGGGACGGCCGGAGGCGAGCGCCGCCTCGAGCGCGCGCGGCCCGACCAGCTCGGCGCGGCTGGTGTTGACGAACACCGCATCTCGCTTCATCAGCGCCAGGTCTTCGCGCCTGACCATGCCGCGCGTTTCGGGGGCAAGCCGCACATGCAGCGACAGCACGTCGGGTTCGGAAAAAATCTTCGACCGCTCGGACACCACCTCGACGCCGTCGGCCAGCGCGCGCCGCGCCGAGGCCTCGCGGCCGAAGGCGATGACCTTCATGCCAAAGACCTTGCCATAACCGGCGACGAGAGAACCGATCTTGCCGTAACCGTAGATGCCCAGCGTCAGGCCCTTGAGGCTGCGCCCTATCGTCGTCTGCCACTGCCCGGCGCGAAGGCGCCGGTCCTCCAGGGCGATACTGCGCACCGAGGCGAGTATCAGGCCCCAGGTGAGTTCGGCCGGCGCGTCGGGCGATCCGGTGCCGGCGCACACCACGATACCGGCGCGGGTGCAGGCCTCGACGTCGATGTGTTTTCCGGCGCCGCCGGTCTGGCTGATGATCTTCAGTCCGGGCAGGCGCTCGATGAGCGCCGCGGAAATGCGCGTGCGCTCGCGGATCAGCACCAGCGCGTCGGCGTCGGCGAGGCGTGCCACCAGCGCGTCTGCGTCGCTGACGGTGTCGCGATGCACTGTTACATTGTGGCCGGCGAGTCTGGCGTAAGCCGCGAGGCCGCGCACGGCGTCCTGATAGTCGTCAAGTATGGTGATGTTCATGCGGGATTTGTCGCGTCGTGATTGAAAAGCCGTGACCGGGGCGCGCAGAATATCACGCGCCTGAACCTCGACGTATGCTGC
>CAYLPI010000227.1:0-3773 GCA_964385505.1 uncultured Bordetella sp. | reverse complement strand
ACGTATGCTGCGCAGGCTGCGCGAACGAAAATGCATTCAGGGCTGCCGGCTGAGCCGCTCTACCCGGCGTCCGACCTCGGACACTTCGCGCACAAAACCCTCCAGGGCGCGACGGTAGGCGTCGGAAAATTTCCACGAAAAATTGCTGTGGCCGGCCTCGGGCATCAGCACCAGCCGCCTTGTCGCGGCCGCTTCCGCCGCAGCGTGCAATTGCTCGCTCATCTGCCAGGGCACGACGCTGTCGGCCTTGCCATGCATGAACAGCACCGGCAATTTTACCGCGGCGACCTTGGCCAGCGATTCGTAGCGCTGCGTCAGCACCATGCCGGGCACATACCAGTAATTGCGCGCCGCCATGTCGGGGATGGAAGTGAAGCTCGATTCGACGATGAGCCCGGCGGCGGCCGGCTGACGCGAGGCGAGGTCGATTGCAATCGCACCGCCGAGCGAGTGGCCGAAAATAAAGCGCCGGCCGGGGTCCGGCACCTTTTGCTCCAGCCAGGCCCATGCGGCCTGCGCGTCCTGGTAGGTCTGCGCCTCGGACGGCAGCTCGCCGTCGCTGCGGCCGAAGCCACGATAGTCGATGGCGAGCACGGAGAATCCGGCTTCGCGCAGGCGCGCGATGCGAAACAGGTTGTTGCCGATGGACCAGCGCGCGCCGTGCAGGTAGAGCAGCGCCGGGGCCGCAGTGTCTCCCGCCGGCATCCACCAGCCGTGCACCCGCTCCTTCGCACCGGGCACCTGCAACCAGACGTCGTCAAAGGCGAGCCCGTACTCGGCCGGCGTGCTCGAATACGCCTTGTTCGGGCGGAATATCAGCTCGCGCTGCTTGAGGTCGAGATAGGCGCAGCCGGAAACGGACGCGGCCAGCGCCGCCGCCGCAACAACGGCCGCAAGCAGGCGTCGCCCGGCGCGCATCAGGTGCGCAGCTTTCGCGCCAGCACACGCTCGCGGTCGCGCGGCGATTGTGCCGGGGCCGGCACCACCTCGTTCCAGAAACGCGTGAACGAGCCGCACAGCACGTCCGGGTCGGGCAAAAAACGCGGTACTTCGGACAGTTCCACCTCGGGATGATCCAGCGCCCCGGCATAACCGGGATTGAGTGTGCGGCGCGCGGCAATGGAGATCGCGCCGCCGTCCAAAAGCTCGTCGGGCAGACCGGAAAGATCGCCGCACCACAGCACATCGGTGACCGCGCGCATGCGCGCAATGACAAATGACCAGCGCGCCGCGGACCACGGAAAGCGCTGGTGAAACGGCGCATGCAACACACCGATCACGAGGCTGCTGTCGGGCCGCGCCTGCAACGCCCACGGATGCACCAGCGCGACGCGCTGGCTGCGGAACGCCTCCATGCCATCGAGGCTGTGGCGCAGCCTCGCCCTCATCTTTGCCGGCGGCAGGGCCGTGAGCCTGGGCATGCTGAGGCCTTTTTTCGGCGCCGCCGGCTCCGCGCCCGCGCTGTCGGCGCCACGCGCCATGGCTTCGAGTTTTTCGTAGCTGCAGTCTATGACCGTGCCCGGACTGGCCCATTCGGGCGCGTATTCGGCGACGTTGGCGGCATTGAACAGGTAGGGCTTGGCGCTGAAAGTCCCGGCCACCCACTGCCACGACAAGTGGTTGCTGGCGAGGTCGCCGTCGAGCAGGTGGCCGTACATCCAGTCGGCGCCCGCGCGCCAGTGCACCTTGCGCACGTGCACGACATACGAGGCGAGCCACATGCGCGCGTGATTATGCAGGTAACCGGTTTGGTACAGCGTGCGCACGCCCTCGTCGATGACCGGCACACCGGTGCGCGCGGCACTGATGTCGGCGGGCAGCGACTGCGCATAGGCCGCGGCGGACACCG
Organism: uncultured Bordetella sp.; assembly: GCA_964385505.1. Lineage (GTDB taxonomy): Bacteria > Pseudomonadota > Gammaproteobacteria > Burkholderiales > SG8-39 > CAITSH01. The sequence goes on along the minus strand of CAYLPI010000227.1, from coordinate 1,924 downwards.
GTGAGCGGATGTCGGCGAGTATTTCCTCGCCAAGATGGCGCCAGACATGCTGGAAGTATTCACGCCAGGCCAATTCGAACACCAGCTTGTGCTGCAAGGGCAGCGGCGCGCGCGTGCGCAGGCGTTGCAGCGCCTCCGGCATGTCGAGCAGGCCGTGGCTGAAGTACGGCGACAGCCGCGTCACCGGCCCGTCGAGGTAATTGCGCCGGCGTGTGTAGCCGGCGGGATCGACCGCGGCGAGCCGGGCAAGCGCGGCCTCACGCGTCGGTGGAAATTCAGCGGCGGGAACGCGGTCTTTGTCAGTCATGGGCGCAAGGGTAACCGGAATGCTCAGGCGGCGCGCAGCGAATCAACGATGTTCAGCCGCGCCGCGCGCACCGCCGGCAGGAAACCGCCCAGCATGCCCATCAGCAGCGAAAACAACAGTGTCTTGACGATGATCTCCGGCGTCATCAAAAAGCGGAACGACAGGTCGGCGAAGGTCTGGAAATTGGTGGTCGAAAACGACACCACCTGCATCACCGAGGCGAGCACCAGCCCCGCCACACCGCCGGCGAGGCCAAGCAGCAGGGCTTCGAGCAAAAAGGCGTTGAGCACACTGGCGCTGCGAAAACCGAGCGCGCGCAGCGTACCGATCTCGGCCACGCGGTTGGAGACCGAACCGTACATGGTGATCATCGCGCCGATGGTGGCGCCGACCGAGAATATCGATGTCAGCGTCAGGCCGAGGATGCTGATGAAGGTGGACAAGGCCTTCGACTGGTCGCTGTAAAAGGTCTGCTCGCGCTTGGCCTCGTTGGCAAGGCGCGGGTCGGCGCCAAGCTCCGCCCTGAAACGCTCGAACAGCGCGCTGTCGGCGAGCTTGACCACCACCGCCGAATAAGTCACGCGGCGAAACGACTGCATCAACTGGTCGGCATTGCCCCAGACCTCGGAGTCAAAACCGCTCGCCTGCGCATCAAAGGTGCCGACGATGGTCCAGTCGCGCTGGGCAAAACGCAGGCGCTCGCCGATGCGCGTGCCGGCATAGCCGCGGGCGACGCTGCTGCCGACAATGATCTCGGCCGAGCCGGGCCGGAACATGCGCCCCTCGATCATTTTCACCTGCGGGCGCAGCGACAACCCCGCCGGCGAGGTGCCGCGGATGATGACATTGGAGGGCTTGTCCGAGCCGTTGCGCACCAGCGATATCAGCACCACCGTCTCCTTGGCGGCGCGCGGCAGGCCCCCGGCATCGAGCGCGACAGCCGCGTTCATCTCGATGATATTGGCCTGCTGGCGCGTGATGTTGCTCTGGATTTCAGTCTCGGAGCCCTTGCGTATCACCACCGCGTTGTCGAATTCTCCGGTGGTGACGAGGGTGCGCTTGAGGCCGGCGTCGAGCATCAGCACGGTGGCGAACACGAACACCACCAGCGCCAGGCCGCCGGCGGTAAGGGCCGTGGTCAGGCGCCGCGTCCACAGGTTGCGTGCGATGTAGTTGAGCGGGATCACGTTCGCTTAAGTTCTCTCGGGTCTCGGGTCTCGGGTCCCGGGTCCCGGGTCCCGGGTCTCAAGCAATGGCCCGCAAGCCATCGACGACGCGCACGCGCGAGGCCCGCAGCGCCGGCACGATGGCCGCGAGCACGCCAACGGCAAGCGCGCAGGCCGCCTGCAACAGCGCCGTTTCACCCGACACCACAAACACCGGAAAAATGCCGCCCGATACGGTCTTGAAGACGGCCGCCGCCGGTGGCGTGGCGAGCAGGCCGAGGCCGCCGCCGATGACGCAGATCGCCAGCGACTCGCCGAAGATCAGCAGCGCGACAAAGCCCGGCCCGAAACCTAGCGCCTTCAAGGTGGCGTACTCCGAGGTGCGTTCGCGCGCGCTCATGGCCATGGTGTTGGCCATCACCGCCATGATGATCAGGATGACGACATAGGA
>CAYLPI010000226.1:0-5491 GCA_964385505.1 uncultured Bordetella sp. | reverse complement strand
GGCGGCGCGAAAGTCGCCTTCGCCCAGGTCAAGGCGGTGATGGACTCGCGCTGCATCAGTTGCCACGCGGCCAAACCGACGCAACCCGGGTTCGCCGCGCCGCCCGCCGGCGTGATCCTCGAAACACCGGAGCAGGTGCGTGCACAGGCGCAGCGTATTCACCAGCAAGTTGTGGTGGCGCGCGTCATGCCCATAGGCAATCTCACCGGCATCACCGACGACGAGCGGGCCCTCGTCGGCCGCTGGTTCGCGCAGGGTGCCAGGGTCGATTAGCGAATCGCTGATTGCGCTCGCGGGAACACCAAATGATCAGTCGAAGATGTCGCTGAGCCAGGACTTCCTGCGCTGAGGTTCCCGATCCGACGGCCCGCGGTATTCGGAATCGCGATGTTGCGGCCGATCGCGGTCACGTTCGCCGACGTACGGTGCGCTTGCACGGTCGATCAGTTTGTCCAGTTCACCGCGATCGAGCCACACGCCGCGGCATTCGGGGCAGTGGTCGATCTCGACGCCCTGGCGGTCGCTGATGATCAATGCAACATTGAAACAGGTCGGGCATTTCATGCGCTCTCCCCCGCCTCTGCGGCAACGTTCACGTCGCGTTTTGTGGACCGGGCTTTATCACCCCCGCGTTGCAGGGTACGCTTCAGAACCCGGGCCGAACGCGCCAGTGCCGCATCGAGGGCAGAACGCCAGTCACGCGCGGTCGAACTGATGACTACCGTACCGGTGCTGGCGGTTTCCAGTTCCACCAGGCAACGCTTGTCGAGGCCGCCGCGCGGGCCGTTGACATCCGACATGTGCACCCTGGCGTATGGGACCATCCAGGCCAGGCGTCGCATTACAAAGTGCACGCGGCGCACCGCCAGTTCACGCAGTTCAAGGCCATCTTTTGCGCGCGATTCAAAGATCACTTCCATGGAGTTTCTCCTTGGGGTTGAAAGTAAAGGTATCGTAGGGCATCGAATAATTCGAAAAAAGTAGATAATTAGAGAGTTAATATTCGTAAAAAAAGGAATATGAATCCACCGTTCAGCTACCGGCATCTTTATTACTTCTGGGTTGTCGCCAAGGAAGGTGGCGTCTCACGCGCGGCCGAACGGCTCGACATGGCGGTGCAGACGGTGAGCGCGCAAGTGCACGAACTGGAGCGTTCGCTCGGTCACGCCCTGCTCAAGCCGGCCGGCCGGGGGCTGGTGCTGACCGAAGCGGGTGCAGCCGCGATGCGGCAAGCCGACCAGATTTTCCAGTTGGGCGAACAATTGCCTTCAATTGTTCGGGATACGGCCAGTTTGCCTGGCGTGCGGCTTGCTGTCGGCATTTCGGATGGACTGCCCAAGCTGGTGGTGCGGCGTCTGCTCGAGCCGGTACTGCAAGAGCCGAACTTGCGCCTGCTGTGTCATGAGGGGGAATTCGCCGACTTGCTCGGGGACCTTGCGCTGCACCGCTTTGACGTCGTGCTGGCCGATCGCCCGGCTCCGCCCAACCCCAACCTCAAGGTGTACAGCCACGCACTGGGTACATCGTCGATCGCCTGGTATGGAACGCCCAATCTGCATGCGGCCGCCCGCCGGGGATTTCCCCGGTCACTGCAAAGCGTTCCGGTGCTCTTGCCCACGACTCACGCCATGGTGCGCGGCCGGATCGAGCAATGGTTTGATCGAATGGAAATCAAGCCGCGCGTTGTGGGGGAGTTCGAAGACAGCGCGTTGCTCAAGACCTTCGGCGCGAGTGGTCTGGGGGTTTTCCCGGCGGCAGAGGTTGTTCATGACGATTTGGTGGCGCGTTACGGGGTAAAACGCCTGGGTTCCTGCGCAGGTATCGAGGAAACTTTTTTCGCCATCGGTACTGAAAAGAAGGTGCTGCATCCTTTGGTTCAGCGATTGCTTCCTGCCGGCCGCTGACCCTGTTCGCAGAGGCAGGAGTCGATACCGGATGACCGGATCCGCTGGACATCCTTGCCAGGCGCGCTGCTACAGGTGGGCCGAAGCCGCCCACCCCGGCGCAAGTCCGGGAGAACTGCCCGTCCCGTCCCGTCCAGTATGGCGCGGCGGTCCAGCCCGTTCGCGCGAGCTTGCTAGTGCAGGCGTTTGCGCGCGCTCGCCGACAGGCCCGAGCTCGAGCTCACGCTCGAGGTGCCGGTGCTGCGCGTGCGCGTGAACAACTGGTTTACCAGCGTCACGACCTCGCCGATTTCCGCCTCGGTGAAATGGCGCCCGAGCAGGCGCGACATTTCCTCGACGAGGTAGAGGCGCTCGGCCTCGTGGATCGATTCGGCCGTCGGGCCGACGAACAGCATGCTGAACTCGTCCTGGCCGTCGTCGTGGTAGAAACTCACCGACACGCCGGCGGCGCGCTCGGTATAGGGTGCGAGTTCGGCCAGCGCGGCCTGGACTTTTTCACCGAACTTGCGCCCGACATCACCGGACCAGCAAATGCGCAGCAGGTGCTCGCGCGCTTCGTACAGAATGCCCGGCTCGTCTTCATAGACACTGCGCACGTCGGCGAGGCTGTCCTCGTCGATGTACTCCAGCAAGGGGCGCAGCGCCGTCTCGACCTGGGCGGCGGTAACGCCGGCCCGCAGCGGCACATCGCCGTGCACGTGGACTTCTATCCTCAATTTGATTCCTTCGCGGTACCGCCGGCCGGCCCGGCAAAGCGCGGAGCCTGAGATGCGGTGAATGCTGTTGCATGGAGGCATGATTTTACTCCTTCGCTGCTGCGATGGCGCTGACCATGGCGGACGCCGGATGCCCCGCGCACCCCATAAGTCCGCAGAAAATCATTTAAAAACATAATGATGACATTCAATTCCGAGCGCGGAAGGACCCGAGCGGTTAAAATCGCCACCTCCGGATCGGGTTCAAAACGACAATAAAATGGCTTTCAGGCTTTTTGGTAATGGGGGTTCAGGGGCAACAGGGGGAGGGCGCGCGGCGGCGCTATGCCTTTCCGGCCTGTGCGGCCTGTCTGTCATGCTGGGCGGGTGCGCGCTGTCGCCGCCCGAACCAGAGCGCATTGCACTGCCCGAGGTGACGCATTTTTCCAAGGGCAAACCGGGCGAGGAACTGCCCGGCGGCTGGCGCTTGTGGACTTTTTCCCGCTTCAAGAAACCCACTTCGTATCACATGGTGAGCGATGACGGGCGCACCGTCATCCGCGCCAGCGCCGATTCGTCGGCATCCGGCCTGGTGCACGACGTGCGCATCGACCCCTTGCGCTTTCCGCTGATGCACTGGCACTGGAAGGTCACCGGAATGATCGCCAATGCCGACAACAGCAAGCGCCAGTTCGAGGACGCTCCGGCGCGGGTGGTGGTGTCCTTTACCGGCGACAAGGCGAAATTCTCTTTCGACGACCGTATGTTCGCCTCGCAAATCAAGGCTTTCACCGGACAGGAACTGCCTTACGCGACACTGATGTATATCTGGGGCAACCGCCTGCCGCCCGAATCGGTGATCACCAGCAGCCACACCGGGCGCATCAAGATGATCGTGGTGCAAAGCGGCCGCGACAAAGTCGGCCACTGGCATGAGGAAACACGCAACCTCCTCGAGGACTACCGCCGGGCGTTCGGCGAGGATCCCGGGCCCATTCTCTCGGTCGGCATCATGACCGACACCGACAACACCGAATCCACCGCGCACGCTTACTACGGCGATATCAGTTTCCTGCGCGCGCCCAAGTAAGGGCAGGCGGTGTTCAGTCGGGTTTGCGCGCCGCCAGCCCGGATTGCGTCACGGCATTGGGCGCCGGCCCCTGCTTTTGCCGCCGGCTGACACCGTCTATGCCGCCGAGGATGGCCCACTCGGCAAAATTCTCCGGCCGTGATTCGAATTCGCGCGGCGTCCACGCCGGCGTCAGCATGTCCTCGTCGGTGTAGTACTCGACGAGGCCGCCACCAGGGCTCTTGAAATACCAGAAGTAGGCCGAGGAAATCGGATGCCTGCCCGGTCCGAGGTCGGTTTCCCAGCCGCATTTTGAAAAATGCAGGCCGCCGCCGAACACCTCGTGGATGTCGCGCACCGCGAAGGCGACATGGTTGATGCCACGCTTGCCCGTCGGCAACTGCAAAAAGAAAATGTCGTGGTGGCCGCCGTGCGGGGCGCAGCGCAGGAACAGGCCGCGGCCCGGGTATCGGTCGGAGACGGCAAAGCCGAGGCGTTGTGTGTAAAACGTCTCCACATCGGCGAGCGCGGCGGTGAAAAACACCACATGCCCGACCTCGACCGGTTCGGCGCGCTCGTAGACGCGGCTGCGCGTGTCGATGCGCTGCGCATTGCCCCAGGTGTTCATCGGCACGCCGCTGATGTCGAGGCTGCGTTTTTGCGTCACGCGCAGGCGTAGTGCCAGGCCGTTGGGGTCGATGGCGCCGGTTTCGCCCCCGCGCTCGAAAAAGCCGGGCGCGCCGGCAAGTGTGCGGGCAAAGGCCTTAAGGTCCGCGGCATTGTCCACGCCCCACACCACTTCGCGCACCGTCGGCCCGCTTTCCATCGCCGGCGGCAGCGAAGCGTCATCGCTGCGCGCGACAATGACGCCGCAGCCGTTGAGGCACTCGAACTCCAGCCGGTCCGCGTCTTCGCGCAGCAGCTTGAGCCCCCAGTCGAGAAAAAACTGGCGGCAGGCGGCGGGATCTTCAACGCCGTAGGTGATCTGGTCTATGCCAAGAATGCTCATGTTGTCATCGCTTTCAAGTTGCCCAGGGAAGGGGTTTGTCGTTCAAGCCCCAGTAAAGGCTTTTTTGCGCCGTGTATTCGAGCAGGCCGAGGCGGCCCTTTTCGCGCCCGAGGCCGCTGTCACGTGTGCCGCCGAAGGGCGTCGATACCGAAAACAATTTGTAGGTGTTGATCCAGACCGTGCCGGTGTCGAGGCGCCGCGCCACGCGCCAGGCGCGCTTGTAGTCGCGTGTCCACAGTCCGGCGGCAAGGCCGAACACGCTGTCGTTGGCCTGCGCGATCAAATCGTCCTCGCTGTCAAAGGGCAGGGCCACCAGCACCGGCCCGAAAATCTCCTCCTGGCAAATGCGCGCGCTGTTGGCAAGACCCTCCAGAATGGTCGGCAGGTAATAACTGCCGCGCGCATACAGGGCGCCGTCCGGCCGCTTGCCGCCGGCAAGAAGCCGGCCGCCCTCATCCAGACCCAGTTGCACGAAGCCCTCTATGGTGTTGCGATGCTGCTCGGTGATAAGAGGGCCCATTTGCGTGCGCTCATCGCCGGGGTCGCCGACGCGCAAGGCCTGTGCGCCGGCAACCAGGCGCCGCATGAACTCGGCGTAGAGTCCGCGCTGCACGAACAGCCGCGATCCGGCGATGCACGACTCGCCGGACGAACTGAAAATGCCGAACAGCACGCCGGCGACGGCGTGGTCGATATCGGCGTCATCAAACACCACGGTCGGCGACTTGCCGCCCAGTTCCAGCGACACCGGCATCAGCTTGTCGGCGGCAATGTGGGCGATGCGGCGGCCGGTGGTGGTGCCGCCGGTAAAGGC
>CAYLPI010000225.1:0-5519 GCA_964385505.1 uncultured Bordetella sp. | reverse complement strand
GCGCCTGCCCGACATGATCGCGCAACTGCGCCGTGCCATCGCCTGGATTCATGCCAATGCCGCGGACTATGGCGGCGACCCGGCGCGCCTGCATTTGTCCGGGCATTCGTCGGGCGCGCACATGGCCGGCGTGCTGCTCCACACAGACTGGCCGGCCCTGGGCCTGGGCCTGCCCGCCGATGTGCTGAAAAGCGGCCTTGTTGTCAGCGGCATGTACGACATGCGGCCGGTGATGCAGAGCGCGCGCAGCAGTTACGTCAGACTCAGCGCGGCCGAAGTGCTGGAGCTGAGCGCGATTTTGCATATCGAGCGCGTGCGCGCGCCGCTCACCGTCGTCTATGGCGGCCTTGAAACACCAGAGTTCCAGCGCCAGGCGCAAAGCTTTGCCGCCGCACTCGAGGCTGCCGGCAAGCCGGTGAAGCTGCTGCGCATCGACGGCGTCAATCATTTTGAAATTCTCGAACTGCTCGGCGATGCGGCGACACCGCTCGCCCGCGCGGCGCTTGAAACCATGGGTCTGCGCGGCTGACGAGCCGCACGCATCGCCAACCACGGCCGTGTTACACGGCTTCGTCCTTTAAAGTCCAGGAGAACCGCATGCTTGACGGATTCAAGATTTACGATGCCGACGCACACGTCATGATGACGCCAGAAATGTGGCGTGACCTGCCCAAGGAGTACGCGCTGCGCCGTCCGCGGCCGGTGGCCATCGGCGATTCGGGCGACCTCGCGCACTGGCGCACCGCCTGGCTGCTCGACGGCCGCATGGAACCCCACCCCTACGGTCCGGGCACCCACGCTGCAAACACACCGGGCATGACCATGGTCGAGTACGGCGCCAAGGCGGATAACGCAGGCGACTTCAACGCCGAAGGCCTGTCGATCGGCACGGTTACGGGCGGCGACGTAACGGCGCGGCTCAAGGTCATGGATGCGATGGGTCACGACGTGCAGATGATTTTCCCGAGCACGCTCTATGCCACCATGTCCACCGATCCGGGCCTTGAGGCGGCCTTGTTCCGCTGCTACAACCGCTACATGGCGGCGGTGTGCAAACAGGCGCCCAAGCGCCTCAAATGGGCGGGCCTGCTGCCAATGCGCGATTCGGCGCTGGGCATCGAGGCCCTGGATGAAATGCTCAAACTCGGCGCCACCACCGTCGTGGTATTCGGCACCGTCGGCGAGCGCATGCATTCAAACCTGAGCTTCCGTCCGATCTGGGACGCCGTCGCGGCCTCGAAACTGCCGGTGTGCGTTCACATGGCGATGAGTTTTCCGCCCTTTGACCAGATCAGCCAGTCCATCCAGGACGCCAACATGATCGGCAAGGCGATTCCGGCGCAACTCGGTTTTGTCGCGCTGGTCGGGCACGGCATGATGGATCGCTATCCGGACATGAAGGTCGGCTTCCTCGAGTTCGGCGGCGAGTGGATTTTTTATTCTGTCGGCCGCATGAGCCATTACATGGAAGTCAACAAGCAGCGCATGGCCGATCCAAAAATGCTGCCCAAATCCACGCCCGGGGAAATCGTCACTTCGGGGCGCTTTTTCCTTGCCGTCGAGTCGAGCGACAAGATGTTGGCGCACGAGTTCGCGCTGCTTGGCGACGACCAGTTGCTGTACTCCTCGGATTTTCCGCACGGCGAGGGACGCGACAGCGCGGCGCACGAAATCATCGAGCGCAACGACATCAGCAAGGCGCAAAAAATCAAGATACTGTACGACAATGCGGTAAAATTTTTCGGCGAGCCATAAGGCGGACGGGGACAGGCCTTTCCCCGCCATGCTGATTCAAAGGAGAGAACGCGGGGCGTGATGCGCCGGTGCCGCTGGCCGGTGCGGGAACGCCCCAGTTGTTGCGACGGTTTTGACCGTTTCGACGCCTTTTATTTTTCGGAGAGTCACGCACCATGCCCTCGATCTTGCAATGCATCGCCAGGATTTGTCCCGCTTTGCTGCTGTTGCCGGCGCTGGCCGTGCAGGCCCAGGACTACCCGACCAAACCGATCCGCCTGGTCGTCCCCTATGCCGCCGGCGGTGCCGGTGACATCGCCTTTCGCCTGATCTCGACCGCGGTCGAGGAAAAGCTCGGCCAGCGCTTTGTCATCGAAAACAAGCCCGGCGCCTCGGGCAACATCGGCGCCGCCGAAGTGGCGCGCGCCGCGCCCGACGGCTACACGCTGCTCCTGGGCGGGGGCAACAACTACACCTCCAACCAGTTTCTATACAAGAACATGGGCTTCGACCCGATTGCGGTGTTTGACCAGGTCGCGCTCATTTCCAACTCGCCGACGGTTGTCGCGGTGGTGCCCGGCGTGCCGGTCAACTCGCTGCGCGAACTGGCCGCCTATGCCAGGGCCAATCCGGGCAAACGCAACTTCGGTTCGCCCGGGGTAGCCACGCCGCCGCGCCTGTCGGGGGAATTTTTCTCCGCGCTGGCCGGCGTGAAAATGGTGCATATTCCGTACAACGGCTCGCCGCCGGTGATGCTGGCGCTGCAGCAAGAATCGGTGCAACTGGCCTTTTACACCATGGGCCCTGTGGTCGCGCTGATCCGCAGCGGCAAGCTCAAGCCGCTCGCTGTCGCCTCAAGCGCCCGCCTCGATGCGCTGCCCGGGGTGCCGACCAGCCAGGAGGCGGGCTTTCCCGAGCTGCTTACCGGCAGCTGGCAGGGCATCGCCGCGCCGCGCGGCACCGACCCGCGCATTCTGGACAAACTGAATGCCGCGGTGCGTTCGGCGCTGGCTGAACCGGCGGTACGCAAGCGCTTCTCCGACATGGGCGCCATCGCCGGCGACATGAGCCGCGCCGAACTCACCGCCTTTGTCCGCGACGAGGCGGCGCGCTGGAAAAAAGTCATAGACAGCGCCGGCATCCAGCCCGAGTAGAGCACCCGTGCGTTGTTGCCGCGAGGGCGGCCGTGCCCTTGTCGTCGCGCTCGCGTGCCTTGCCCTTGATGGCCGCGTCCCGCGGATGCCAAGGTCCGTCCTGCATCCTCCGGTGATCAGACGCCGCCACCCGTGACCGCCGCCGAAACCGCCACGCCGCCCGCCATCATCGACCTCGAAGCCTCGGGCTTCGGTCGCGGCAGCTATCCGATCGAGGTGGGGTTCATCCTGTCCGACGGCCAGACCTATTGCACGCTGATCCGCCCGGCCGAACAATGGAAGCACTGGGACGCGACGGCTGAAAAGCTGCACCACATCACGCCGGAAATTCTTGCCATCCACGGCAGGTCTGCGCTGGAGGTGGCGACGACGCTGAACGAACGCCTGCGCGGCAAGGTGGTGTATTCGGACGGCTGGATCAACGACTATTCCTGGCTGGGTCGCCTGTTCGACGAGGCCGGGCTCACCCCCAGCTTCAAGCTCGAGAACCTGCGCAGCCTGCTGAGCGAAGCAGAGGCGGCACTGTGGCATCTGACCAAGGACGCGGTGCTGGCCGAAACCCCGCAGCACCGCCATCGCGCGAGTACCGATGCGCGGGTGATCCAGCAGACCGGGGAGAGGGTGCGCGCCGCGCTGGCGCCACTGCCTGGCGGTTGATTGGCGGTTAATTGGCGGTTAATTGTCAAGGGGAAGGCAAGCTGGAAAGCCGCGCCGGGCGGTCGTTTCCAGGCGATAGCGTTGTTGCAATTCCCGACTCAGCCGCCCAGTACGCCTTTCACTGCCGCCAGAATCGCCTCGACCTTGGCCGGCTTGGACAAATAGCCGTCGGCGCCGAGTGCAATGGCCATCTGCAAGTCTTCCGGATCGGCGTGCCCGGAAAAAATAATCACCGGCATCGTCTTGATGGCCGGATGGGCGCGGATCTTGGCAAGGATCTTGAAGCCGCTGATGTTGCCCGGTAGTTCCAGGTCGAGTATCACCACGTCGGGCAGCGGCCGCTGTTGCAGCGCCGCGACAAAACTCGGCACGTCGCCGGCATGGCGGATCTGGTAGCCCTCGCTGCGCGCGAGGATCAGCCCGAGCACGTTGCGAGTAGGCGCGTCATCCTCCACCAGCAGGATGGTGACCTTGCTGGCATCGACCTTGCGCACCGGTCGCGGTCGCGTCAGGTTGACGAAAAAATTGTCCTTCGCCAGCGAGCGTGCGCCAATGAGAAATTCCTTGGGCACCGGACGCGGCTTGGGTGGCGGCGGTGGTGGCGGTTCGCCGCGCAATTCCCGGATGTTGAATACACCGGTGAAATCGAGGTTGATCGGCTCCGCCGACGGTGTTTTATCTGCCATGTCCGGAATCTGCGTCTTGATGTGCGTGAGGCGGGGATTCTAACGTGTACTGCGACAGGCGGGTCGCCGATGCGCAGCGGAACATGGGGTTTCGACAGCCTCGCGACAGCCTGCGGACAGACCGGCGACAGCTTGGCCTGCCATAGTGATTGCGCGGCGTCCCCTTCGCTCGGGACACCGCCGGCAGCAGGCGCAGGCGCTTGGGCCGGCCGGTCCCTTCAGAGCGCATCAAGGAAAGTGAGCCACCATGAACATGCAGCGTTTGCCCGGATCGCGTCTTGCCAGTGTCGGTGTCGCAGCATTGTCTGTGCTCGCACTGCAGGCCCATGCCGTGACGCCCGAAGCGGAAAATCTCGCCACCGTCGGCCCTGTCGGCGGCATTATCTTCGGCGTCGTCTTTATCGGCTTTTGCGTCGGCGTCGTGTGGATGATGATGAAGCAAAAAAATCCCGAACAAGACAAGGACAAGGAATAAGCGCGCCCGCCGGCGCGCCCGTCTGCCCGGCGCCGGGCGCTCAGGTCAACGGTGTGCCGAGCTTTTGCACCGACTTGAAACGGCTGACGAGGTAGTCGCCCGATTTGATCGGCGCGTACTTGGGCGGATTGTCCGCCGACTGGCAGGTTGGCAGGCAGGCCACCGGTGCATCGTGGTCGAGGTTGAAAAAAGTCGGGATCGAATAGCGCTCGCGGCCGGTGCGGTTGACCACGCGATGCAGGTTGGAGACGTACAAGTCGTTGGTCCAGACCTTGAACATGTCACCGGGGTTGATGACAAAGGTGCCCTCCACCCAGGGCGCCGCCACCCACTCGCCGTCGCGCGCCACCGACATCGGACTGCACAAAGGGCAGTTCGCTGCCGGCGACGATTTTGCCCTCGCGCGCCGGTTCGTCAATACCGGATTGCGCCATCAACGCCAGGTCCACCGTCTCGCCCGCGCGGATGCGGCGCAGCACCTCCACTGTCGGCGCCGATTGCGTCCGCGCGCGGTGGCCCGAGGCGCGCTCGAAGCCGGGCAGCAGGTCGAGATAGGCGTCCTTGAAGGTGACGGTGGACATGACGCCGAGGGTTGTGGCGGGAGCATGGTGGTTTGAGGGGGAGTGAAGGAGTGAGGGAGTGAGGGAGTGACGGGGGATGCGCTCAAATATTAATGTTTTGGCCGGGGCGCGCCGATATCTTTATCAACCGCAGCCACTGGCACTTACACCGCTTCTACCTTAACCGACTTCAAGCCGGTCGTAGCGTCCGGTGGTTGCGGCACCTCTTTCAAGCCGGAGGGCCGCCGGCCCC
>CAYLPI010000224.1:0-5546 GCA_964385505.1 uncultured Bordetella sp. | reverse complement strand
TCGCGGCGCATGTGCGTGTAGGCGCTCTCCAACACCGCGACGTAGAGGTTTTCCTTGTTCTCGAAATAGTAATAAATCATGCGCTTGTTCGAACCCGAACCGGCGGCGATCACATCCACGCGCGCACCGGCGAGGCCCTTCGCCGAGAACTCCTTTTCGGCGGCGTCCAGGATACGCTGGCGGGTCGCCCCGGCATCGCGCACCGCCGGCGCACCGCCGGTGCGGGCGCCGGCGCGCTTGCGCGGCGAAGGGCTGGTTGCTGCGTCCAAACCGGCCCCGCCTAGAAAAAGGTGTTGGGCTTGAGGAAAAAACCGAGGACCAGCGCGCCTTTGGGTGCGCTCGCCACATGGCGGCTGCCGGCCGGGCGCCAGACAAAATTGCCCGCCGTCACCTCGCCCTCGTGGTCAACGAGACTGCCTTCAAGCACCCAGCTTTGCTCGATTTGCACATGCATGTGGTCGGTCAGCACGGCGCCCGGCGCCATGCGCGTCAGCACCGTCTGCAGCCCGGTGTCCGGGTCCTCCATCAGCACCTTGATTTCGATGCCCGGAAAACGCGTCGGCTGCCAGGGCAGCGACGGCACGTCGATATAGCGCGAGGACAGCGGCGCAAGCCTGGCATGCTGCTCCTGCAAGCCTGGGGTCTGTTGGGCCATGGGTCACACTCCTTGAGAGTCGGATAGGGGCGAAGAGTCGCATAGGGGCGAAGAGTCGGATAGGGGCGAAGCTTAGCCGGCGATGCCGTGCACGGCCAGCAGATTGCACATGCGCGATGCGGCACGCGCCGGATCGGCGAGCAGGCCGGCGCGGTCGGCAAGGCGAAAGGTCTCGGCGAGGTGCAGCAGGGAGCGCGCCGACTGCTGGCCGCCGATCATGACGAAATGGTCCTGGTGGCCGTTGAGCCAGGCAAGGAACACCACGCCGGTTTTGTAAAAACGCGTCGGCGCGCCAAACATATGGCGCGACAGCGGCACAGTGGGCGCGAGGATGTCATGAAAGCCGGCGGCATTGCCATCCGCCAGTTCGCCCAGTGCAGCCGCGGCGGCGGGCGCGATGGCATCAAAAATACCCAGCAGCGCGTCGCTGTGGCCCTGCCCGTCGCCGGCAATCAATTCGGCATAGTTGAAGTCATCGCCGGTGTACATGCGCACCCCTTTGGCGAGACGCCGCCGCATGGCGATTTCCTTGTCCTTGTCGAGCAGCGAAATTTTTACGCCGTCAACTTTCCCGGCATGCGCGTTGATGACACCGACCGCCGTATCCATGGCCTCGCAATGATCCGTCGAGCCCCAGTATCCGGCCAGCGCAGGGTCGAACATCTCGCCCAGCCAGTGGATCACTACCGGTTTTTTAACCTGCGACAGGATGCGATCGTAGATTTTTTCGTAGTCGGCGGGCGATTTGGCCACCCGTGCCAGCGCACGGCTGGCCATCAGGATGATCGTCCCGCCCAGTTTCTCGATGGCCTCGACCTGCTCTTCGTAGGCGCGCAGTACGTCATCGAGCGAGCGCGCATCCGCCACAGACAGTTGATCGGTGCCGGCGCCGCTCGCCAGCAGCGCGCCGGAAACATCGCGCGATGCGTCAATCGAGCGGCGGATGAGTTCCAGCGAGGTCGGCCAATCCATGCCCATGCCGCGCTGCGCCGTGTCCATGGCCTCGGCCACGCCCAGCCCCAGCGACCACAGGTGGCGGCGGTAGGCAATGGTTGCGTCCCAATCGACGGTGGCGCCGGTCGCTGCATCTGCCGCCGCAAGCGGATCGGCCACCACATGCGCGGCCGAGTATGCGATGCGCGTGAATGCAGCCTTGCCGCGCCGCGTAAAGTCGCGCGGCATGCTCAGTGCAAACGTTTCCAGCTTGCCGCCGGCGAGCGGGAGCCTGATGCGTAAAGCGGTGCCTTGCGGCGTGTTCACGCCCGCCGTACCTTACCCTTAACGGTCCGCACCGCTACCCGGCCCGGCTTCGCTCCGCATCCAGTGTCTGTCATGCTGAATCCCCGATGTACATGCGTCGAATTTGCTTGATCACCGCAGCATTGTCCATGTCCCCGTCGCCTGCCGCAATCGCGGCGTCGAGCAGGGCGGCGTCGAGCAGGGCCGCATGCACCTTGGTCAGCGGCAGCCGCCGCCCGCACCGAGCCGCCTCGTCCTGCATCAGGGCGATGTCCTTGCGCTGCTGTGCAATTTCAGTCGAACCACTCGTCGGCTGCATCGAAGGCGGGCACCGGGATATTGACAATGCGCATGCGCCCGAGGGCGCGGTGCCGGCAGCCGGGCTTGATCATGATCGCACTCATCGGCTTTACCGCGATGCGCTCGCCATCGAGTTCCATATAACCCTCGCCTTCGAGTACCAGGTAGATCTCGGTCATTTTCTTGTGGTAATGGGTCTGCGCGTCGATCTTGATATCGACCACGTGGATTGAGGCGGTGCGGTCCGCGTCCTCGGTAAAGGCCCGCCGCGCCGTGCCGCAGGGGCAGGCCTGCGGCGGCAGGTCGGCAAGATCGGAAATGAGGTAATTGGCCATGCGTACTCCTCTTTACAATTCACCATTTCACAATTCACCAGTTCACAAATGCATGCGGGCCGGCGACTTCACAGCGGGAACCGCTCAGCGGCCCAGCACCGCGGCCCTGGCGCGCGAAAACAGATTGCGTACGGCATCGAACTTGAGGGCGATGATCAGCACGATTGCCAGCCACAGCACCAGTGAAATCGGGCGCGTCAGAAAAGGGCCGAGGTCGCCATCCGAGAGCACCAGGCCGCGACGAAGGTTCTTCTCCATCAGATCACCCAGCACAATACCGAGGACCAGGGGCGCCATCGGGTAGTTGAGCTGGCGCAGGATGAAACCGATGATGCCGAACGCCAGCATCACCCAGACGTCGAACAGGCGCCCGGCGATGGCAAAGGCGCCGATGGTGCACAACACCAGAATGACCGGCACGATAACCGTCTGCGGCACCTGCAATACGCGAATCATCAACTTGGTCAGCGTCAGGCCGTAGAACAGGATGCCGAGGGTGGCAAAGAGCATCATCGCCACCACGTCGTACACGAACTGCGGCGACTGGATCATGATCATCGGCCCCGGCTGCACGCCGTGAATAAGCATCGCCGCCATCAGCACTGCGGCCGGCGCCGAACCCGGAACGGCCAGCGTCAACACAGGGATCACCGCGCCCGGCACACAGGCATTGTCGCCCGTCTCGGCTGCCATCAGCCCGTCGATCGAACCCTTGCCGAAGGTCTCCGGCTCCTTGCTGGCACGCTTGGCCGCTGCATACGAGGTCCAGGCGGCGACGTCCTCGCCGACGCCAGGCACGATGCCGATGAAGGTACCGATGCAGCCGGAACGCAGGATGGTCTTCCAGTAGCGCAGGACATCACGAACCCGGGGGATCACCGAATCGAAGGGGTTGATCTTGACCGGAACCTGGCGCTCTTTCATGACCACCAGCAGTTCGGCAAAGCCGAATGCGCCGACAAGTGCGGGTACCAGCGCGATACCTCCGGCGAGGTCACGGTTGCCGAAGTTGAAGCGCTCATAGGCATAGATCGCCTCCTGGCCGATGGTGGCGACAAACAGACCGAGAAAACCGGCCATCCAGCCCTTCATCGGGTCATCACCGGTGAGCGTGCCCGATATCACCACACCGAATACCGTCAGCCAGAAAAATTCGTAGGCACCGAACTTGAGTGCGAGGTCGCCCAGCAGCGGCGTAAAGAGCGCGAGAAAAAACATGCCGATCAGCGTCCCCAGCACCGAACCCGAGGTGGCGATACCCATGGCGCGGCCGGCATGGCCCTGGCGCGCCAGAGCGTAACCGTCGAGGCAGGATGCGGCCGAGGCCGGCGTGCCCGGAATATTGAGCAGAATGGCCGAGCGCGAACCGCCGTAAATGGCGCCGACGTAGGTGCAGACCAGAACCAGCAAGGCCTGGCTCGAGGGCATTTTAAGCGTCAGCGTCGTCATCAGCGCGAGGCCCATGGTCGCGGTCAGGCCGGGCAGCGCGCCGATGATCAGGCCCACCAGCGAGGAGGCGAAGACGTAGAACAGCGACTGCGGCGTCAGGAAACTGCCGATGGAGTGGCCAAAGGCGATCAGTCCGTCAAACATGGGTCAGGGCAGTCGCACGAGAAAGACGTACTCGAACAGGTAGCTGACGACAAACGCCGTGCCGCCGCCATAAATCAGCGCCAGCAGGATGCCTTTGCCGCCCTCGCCCTTCGCCCGCCGCTGCGGCCAGTCGAACACCATCAGGAACACGAACACGAAAGTAAAAGTGGCGAGCCAGAACGGAATGCCGCCGTGCCCGACCATGCCGGCGGCGTACGCAAGACCCAGCCCCAGCGTCAGCGCCACGCGCGGTGCGGCGAAGCGGGCTTGCGGTGACAGCGCCCACGATGCCCCGAACTGGCGGTGGCCGCCGGCGCGCATGGCGCGCACGGCGAGCAGCATCCCAAGGAACAACATCATCGCGCCAAGCATGCCCGGAACCAGGCCGGGTGCTGTGTAAAGTGTCGCCCCCTGGCTCTCCATCCGGTCCATGCGCCATGCGCCTGCCACGACCGACAGCCCGAACGCAATCCAGGCGAGGGCGGACAAAAAGTCGGCGCGGGGGGAAACCTTGCTGGCGGCGCTCATGGCGTTGTGGGCGGTCCGGACAAACTCAAGACTGCCCGCCCGGGACGAAGCCGGGCTTCATCGCGGCGGGCAAACGGAGAAAACCGACTCAGGGTTTGGGAATGCCGACCGTCTCTGGCGAGATTTTGGCCTGCCCTGCGTTGAACTTCTGCCAGGCGGCGTCCTGCACTGCGGGGAAGGCGATCTTCTGCGCTTCATCACCGGAGGTAACCACCATCATCGCGCCGCGACTTGTGGCGTATTTCTTCACCGCCTCGGACTTGGCGACACGCTCCATCCAGATTTTGTTCATGGTTGCAATAACTTCGGCGGGTACGCCCTTGGGTATGAAAATGCCGAAGTAACTGACCGGAATCTTGAAGCCCGGAACAAAATTGGACAGCGGCGGGATGCTGCCGTAGCCCTCGATCTCGATCGCCTTGTCACCCACGACGGCGAGTGGACGCAGGCGCTTGCCGCGGATCATCTCTGCCTGCTCGGATGAAAGCTGTGTCGTCACCTCGGTTTCGCCGGCAACGGTGGCAATCACCGCCGGGTTGCCACCGTCATAGGTCACATGCTTGTACTTGACGCCGGTGGCGGCGACGATCTGCTCGATGGCGGTATGGCCGCTGGAATTGACGCCCGCAGTCGCAATCGATACCTGGCCGGGGCGTGCCTTCATCGCATCGAGCAGCGATTTCATGTCCTTGTGCGGCGAATTGGCCGGCACGCTGACGATGGTGGGCAAGGCAAGGTTGAGGTAGAGATTCCAGTCCTGGACGGTGGTGTCGACCATGCCCAGAATCTTGTAAGAGCCGAGGTCCTTGGGCGCACCCGAGGTCCAGGTGTAGCCATCCTTCGGTGCTTCGAGCGCATTCTTGGTACCGATGGAACCCGAAGCACCGGGCTGGTTC
>CAYLPI010000223.1:5207-5561 GCA_964385505.1 uncultured Bordetella sp. | reverse complement strand
ATCCTGACCCTGACCGCTACGCCCATCCCGCGCACGCTGGCGATGTCGCTCGAAGGCCTGCGCGAACTGTCGGTCATCGCGACGGCGCCGGCCAAGCGTCTCGCCATCAAGACCTTTGTCAGCGCCTACGGCGAAGGACTGATACGCGAAGCGGTGCTGCGCGAGTTGAAACGCGGCGGCCAGGTGTACTTCCTGCACAACGAGGTCGATACCATCGAGTTGATGCGCGACAAGCTGACCAAGCTGCTGCCCGAGGCGCGGGTTGCGGTGGCGCACGGCCAGTTGCGCGAACGCGACCTCGAGCGCGTCATGCGCGAATTTTTGCAGCAGCGCCACAACGTGTTGATCTGCTCG
>CAYLPI010000223.1:0-5197 GCA_964385505.1 uncultured Bordetella sp. | reverse complement strand
TCGACATCCCGACCGCCAACACCATCCTGATCAACCGCGCAGACCGCTTCGGGCTGGCGCAGTTGCACCAGTTGCGCGGCCGCGTCGGTCGTTCGCACCACCAGGCCTACGCCTACCTGCTGATTCCTGACGAGGAAGCGCTGTCGCCTCTGGCAAAAAAGCGTCTCGAGGCGATCCAGATGATGGAAGAACTCGGATCGGGCTTTTACCTCGCCATGCACGACCTGGAAATCCGCGGTGCCGGCGAGGTGCTGGGCGAATCACAGTCGGGCGAGATGCAGGAGATCGGCTTCAACCTGTACAACGACATGCTCAACATGGCGATACGCTCGCTCAAAAAGGGCAAGGAACCCGACCTCACCCAGCCGTTTGAGGTCACCACCGAAATCAACCTGCACACCCCGGCGCTGCTGCCCAACGATTATTGCGGCGACGTGCACGAGCGCCTGACGCTGTACAAGCGCCTCGCCAACTGCGGCAGCGAAGACGAACTGGAGATGCTGCAAGAAGAGCTGGTCGATCGCTTCGGCGTGCCGCCCGAGCAGACCCGGGCGCTGCTCGACAGTCATTTGCTGCGCATTCTGGGCCGGCCGCTGGGTGTGGCGCGCGTCGATGCCACCGGCGAGGCGGTGCAGTTGCAGTTCATCGACAATCCGCCCATAGACGCCGGCCGCATGATGGGCTTGATCAAAAAGCACGGCTGGCGGTTGATGGGCCCCAACCGCCTGCGCGCCGGCGCCAGGGGCGAAACCCCGTCGGCACGGGCCGATGCGGCGCGACGCATGCTCGAAACATTGCAGCAGGCGGCAACGGTGCAACAGGAATGAAAGCAGGAAAGACAGGACACACAAGACACACAAGACATACAAGACATACAAGACATACAAGACATACAGGGCACAGCATCACATGAGCACCAATCTCGTCATCCAGGGGCCGGCGAAACCCGCCGACCTCGAACAACTCGCCGGCCTCAGCGGCGCATCCAGCATGGACACGCTGTCCGACCACGCATGGCGCCTGCGTAATGCCAAGCGCCGCGACGGCGTCGCCGGGTACTGTGAAACTGCAAATCTCGACTACGCCTTCGTGCCGGCCGGGAAAAAGCTCGCCGACTTCGGCCTCGTTGCCATGGACATGGACTCGACGCTGATCACCGGTGAATGCATAGATGAAATCGCCGACCTCATGGGTGTGCGTGACAAGGTGGCCGACATCACGGCCGGCGCGATGCGCGGCGACATAGAGTTTCGCGAAAGCCTGCTGCAACGCGTGGCCCTGCTCGCCGGACTGCCCGAGTCCGAACTGCAACGCGTTTACGACCAGCGCCTGACACTCTCGCCCGGGGCGGAAACCATGCTGGCAAAACTCAAATCCCTGGGCATACGCACGCTGCTGGTTTCAGGCGGGTTCAGCTTTTTCACCGACCGCCTGCAACAACGCTTGGGCATTGATTACACGCTGTCCAATGCGTTTGAAATCGACAAGGGCAGGCTCACCGGCCGCGTCCACGGCGCCATCATCGGCGCCCGCAGCAAAGCCGATGAACTGGTGCGCTGCGCGCGTGAACTGAACCTTGCGCGCGACCGCATGATCGCCATCGGCGACGGCGCCAACGACCTGCCGATGATGGCGGCTGCCGGGGTGTCGATTGCGTATCGTGCCAAGCCGGTGGTGCGGGAACAAGCCACCTACAGCTTCAATCATGTCGGCCTTGACGGCTTGCTCCACCTCTATCCCTGAGTGGGCAATAAGCTGGAAAAGCCCGACTGGCGGGCCTTTCCAGCCGATGTGCATGTCAATGCAGATCAAAAGGCGCTAGGACTGCGGAACCGGTACCGCCTTCGAGATGACTGCGCGCTCGATGACCCGATCGTCGCCGAGCACGATCAGCGCAAACAATAATTCTGCAAGACTGCCGGATTGCGCCGTTCGCCGCGCCAGCAACGGCGTCGCCTGCGGGTTGAGCACGATGAAATCAGCCTCGCAGCCGGGCACGAGATTGCCTATCCTGCCGCGAAGGCCGAGCGCCTGCGCTGCGCCGGCGGTGTGCTGCCACCACAGGAGTTCGGGCGCCAGACTCAGGCCCGGGGTCGCCTGGCCCTCGCGTCCGACGGTGTAGGCTGCGAGCATGGTACGAAAGGGACTGAAACTGGTGCCGCCGCCGACATCGCTGGCAAGGCCAAGCCTGAAGCCGCTGCGCGCCGCCGCGTCGAAATCAAACATGCCGCTACCCAGAAAAAGATTGCTGGTCGGACAAACCGCCGCTGCGGCACCGCTGCTTTTCATCAAGGCGCGGTCCGCATCGTCAAAGTGGATACAGTGGGCGTAGACGGCGCGCTCGCGCATCAGGCCGAAATCGTCGTAGGTCGAGAGGTAACTGCGCGATTCGGGAAACAACGCGCGCGCCCAGCGTATTTCATCGCGGTTCTCCGCCACATGCGACTGTATCCAGGTGTCCGGATACTTCGCCGCCAGTTCGCCGGCACCGCGCAATTGCGCCGGTGAACAACTCGGCGCAAAGCGCGGCGTGATGGCATAACCGAGCCGGCCGTGGCCGTGCCATTGCAGGATCAGCGCCTCGGTATCGGCCAGGCTTTGTGCCGTCTCGTCGCGCACTCCGTCCGGAGCATGCCTGTCCATCAGGCACTTGCCGCTGATCATGCGCAGATTGCGCCGCGCCGATTCGGCGAACAGCGCATCGACCGAAGCCTTGTGCGAACTGGCGAAGACCAGCGCGCTGGTGACGCCGTTGCGCAGCAATTCGTCGAGAAAAAAGTTTGCCACACCGTGGGCGTAGTCGGCATCGGCAAAGCGCGCCTCCTGCGGAAAGGTGTAATTTTCCAGCCACGGCAGCAGCCCCTCGGCCGGCGACCCGATCACATCGGTCTGCGGGTAATGGATGTGCATATCGACAAAGCCGGGCGCAAGAATACGGCCCGGCAGGTGCTCGGTGGCCACATCGGGATAGCGCGGCGCCAATTCGGCATGACTACCCGCTGCGGCGATCAGGCCGTCATCACCGACGACCAGCAGCCCGTCCTCGTCAAAAACGGCGTGGCCGTCATCGTCAAAGCGCAGCACACCGGCGCGATAGGCTTGCACCGGCTCAGTCAAAGCGCGCAAAAAACGCATCCAGGGCATCGCCATGGCGGCGGCGCGCGGCGGCGTCGATGAAGCTCGCTTCAAAACTGTTTGCGGCGAGCGCGTAAGCCTCTTCCGCGCCCAGCCCCAGCGCGGCAAAGGTCTGCGTGAAGTTATCGTTGATGTAGCCGCCGAAATACGCCGGATCGTCCGAATTGACGGTGACGGCGACGCCCTGCGCCAGCATGCGCCCGAGGTTGTGCCCGGCCAGATCGGGGAACACGCACAACCGCTGGTTCGACAGCGGGCATACCGTCAGCGCGATGCGATCTCTGGCGAGGCGCTGCATCAGCGCGGCATCCCCGATCGCCTGCACGCCGTGGTCTATGCGCTCGACCTTGAGCAGATCCAGCGCCGTCCAGATATAGGCCGGCGGCCCCTCTTCACCGGCGTGCGCGACGAGGCGAAATCCGAGCTCGCGGCAGCGCGCGAACACCCTGGCGAATTTCTCCGGCGGATGGCCGACCTCGCTCGAATCGAGGCCGATACCGATGAACAGGTCGCGATACGGCAGGGCCTGCTCCAGCGTGGCGAAGGCAGCGGCTTCGGGAAGATGGCGCAGGAAGCACATGATCAGCGCGGCATCGACGCCCGAACGCGCTTTGGCATCGATGCAGGCGCGGTGCAGGCCCTTGATGACGGCGCCAAAGCCGACGCCGCGGTCGGTATGCGTCTGCGGGTCGAAAAATATTTCCGCACGCGTCACATTGTCGGCGGCTGCGCGGTCAAGATACGAGCGCGCCATGTCATAAAAATCCTGCTCCTGCTGCAACACCCCGGCGCCGGCGTAGTAAATATCGAGAAAGCTTTGCAGATTGGTGAAGGCATAGGCCTCGCGCAGGGCGTCGATGCCGGCGTAAGGCAGCGCGATGCCATTGCGCTCGGCCAGCGCAAAAATCAGCTCAGGCTCGAGCGAGCCTTCGATATGGATGTGCAGTTCGGCCTTGGGCATGCGCCGCAGCAACTCTGGCATGCGTTCAGGGGCGACGGGCTTTACGGCTGGCATGGCTCTCCTGTCCTGTTTAAGCCTGCTCTACGCGAGGCTGAACTGTGCAGCGCGAAAAAAAGGCCGCGCAGACGCGGCCTTTTGATTTTTTCGCTGACGTTTATTTCTTGTCGCCGCCCGGCACCTTGCCTTCGACGCCTTTGACGTAGAAGTTGACGCCGCCGAGGAACTTGTCGTCGGCGACGGCGTCCTTGGCCAGCATTTCCTTGCCGGTGTTGTCCAGCAGCGGCCCCTTCCAGATGGAGAAGGTGCCGGCCTTGAGCCCGGTCTTGATTTCCTCGACCTTCGCCTTGATGTCCGCGGGCACGTCATCGGCAATCGAAACCATGTCGATGGCGCCCTCCTTGACACCCCACCAGATGCTGCCGCTGGCCCACTTGCCCTCGAGTGCGTCGCGCGTTGCCTTGATGTAGTAAGGCCCCCAGTTGATCACCGCCGAACCAAGGTGGGCCTTGGGACCGTAGGCGCTCATGTCCGAGTCCCAGCCGAAGGCGCGCTTGCCCTTGTCCTGCGCCGTCTTGAGCACGGCAGCCGAGTCGGTGTTTTGCATCAGCACGTCGGCGCCGCCGTTGATGAGGGCCGTGGCGGCCTCGGTTTCCTTCGGCGGGTTGAACCACTCGTTGACCCATACCACCTTGGTCTTGATTTTGGGGTTGACCGACTGCGCCCCCAGCGTAAAGCTGTTGATGTTGCGGATCACCTCGGGAATCGGGATCGATCCGACCACACCGAGGGTGTTGGTCTTGGTCATCTTTCCGGCGATGACTCCCGCCATGTACGCACCTTCATAGGTGCGGCTGTCGTAGGTGCGCAGGTTGTCGGCGGTCTTGTAGCCGGTGGCGTGCTCGAATTTCACGCCCTTGTTGTCGGCGGCAACCTTGAGCATGGGTTCCATGTAGCCGAAGGTGGTGCCAAAAATCAGCTTGTTGCCCTGCCCCGCCATGTCACGGATCACGCGCTCGGCGTCGGCCGATTCGGGTACTTTTTCGACGAAGCTGGTGACGACCTTGTCACCGAACTCCTTTTCGATGGCCTTGCGGCCGTTGT
>CAYLPI010000222.1:0-5563 GCA_964385505.1 uncultured Bordetella sp. | reverse complement strand
GCGCACGGGCATGAGCGGCATACCGGCGGCAGGGCGCCCGGTGCCGGACCTCAGCCCAGGCTCACGCCCAGAAAACCGCCGATGAAATACGTCAGCGCGCCCGCGCCGGCGCCGATGAGCAACATGCGCAGGCCGTCGCGCCAGGCGCTACGGCCGGTGAACAGGCTGATCAGCGCACCAGTGCCGAACAACGCGACTGCCGTGACGCCTATGGTGGTGTACAAGGCCGCGCTGCCCCCGAGCAGCAAAAAGGGCGCGAGCGGCACCAGGGCGCCGACGGCAAAGGCCAGAAAGGACGACGAGGCCGCGCCCCAGGGCGAGCCGAGGTCGTCCGGGTTCAGACCCAGTTCCTCCCGGGCCAGCGTGTCAAGGGCGCGCACCGGATCGGCGATGAGCTTGCGCGCGACCGCGATCGCCTCGTCCTGCGGCAGACCGCGCGCGGCGTACACCAGCGCGAGTTCCTGCGCCTCCTCTTCCGGATACGCCTCGAGTTCCTCTTTTTCGAGGGCGATCTGGTGCTCGAACATTTCGCGCTGCGAACGCACCGAGACGTATTCGCCCGAAGCCATGGAGAACGCCCCGGCAAGCAGTCCGGCGATGCCGGTGAGCAAAATGACGCTGCTATCCGCGGCGGCGCCGGCCACACCGAGTATCAGGCTGCAGTTGGACACCAGCCCGTCGTTGACGCCAAATACCGCGGCGCGCAGGTTGCCGCCGGTGCCGGCGCCGCGATGGCGCTTGCCAACGTCGCCGACCGAGGTCGGCATGGCGTGGCCGGGCATGGCATGGGTGTAGATGGACAGGCCGCGCACCTTCATTGCAGCGAGAATGGCGCGCACCGGTCGCGGTCCGAACCGGCGGATCAGTGCGGCGGCGATGCGCGCGCGCGTGTCGGGCACATAAGCGGGCAGCGCGCCGCCTTCGGTGCGCCCCCAGATGGCCGCCTGGCCCTCGGCTTCGCCGGCCAGCTCGCGGAACAAGGCCTCGCGCACCGTGCCTTTTTCGCTATCGGCCATGACGCGGTAAATCCAGGCCGCGCGCATTTCGTCGCGCCAGCCCTCGTGATTGTCAGACATGCGCGGCAAGACCCCGTCGATTGAACATCATTGGCTTACTCTTTCGCCGGGACGCTATCGTCGGCGCCCTCGTCATCGAAAACGGCGCTGAACTTCGCCGGCACCACGGCACGTATGGTGTCAAAGGAAAAACCGCGCCCCTGCAAAAAGCGCATTTGTTTGGCTTTTTCGAGCGCATTGGCGGGCGGCGCGCGAAAGCGCTTGGCCCAGGCGACGCGGGCGCGCTCGACTTCGCTGGCACGCGCACCATCGACCGCCTTGCCGGCAACATCGTCGCTGACGCCGCGGGCGCGCAAGTCCTGCGCAATGCGCGAGGCGCCGAATTTCCTGGCAAGAATATGGGTGCGCATCTCGGCAAAGCGCGCATCGGACAGCATGCCGCGTTTGGCGAGCTCATCGAGAACGGTCTCGATTTCTGCGGGGGTCTCGGCGTGTTTTGCCAGCTTGTGCGCCAACTCCTGCCGCGAGTGCTCCCGGCGCGCGAGCAACTGCATCGCCCGTACGCGCAGGGAGGGTTGCTGCATGGAGGGCTAGGCCGCAGCAGCCTCGGCCGCCGCCAGCGCCGCAGGGTTGTTGACGCCGACCTTCTCGCGAATCAGCGCTTCGATTTCCTGCGCCATTTCGGGGTGCTCGATGAGGAAGTCGCGCGAATTGTCCTTGCCCTGGCCGATGCGGTCTTTTTTGTAGTTGTACCAGGCACCGGACTTCTCGACGATGCCGTGCAGCACGCCCAGCTCGAGGATTTCGCCTTCGCGCGAAATGCCCTTGCCGTAGAGGATGTCGAAAATCGCCTCGCGGAACGGCGAGGCCACCTTGTTCTTGACCACCTTGACGCGCGTCTCGGAACCGACCACCTCGTCGTTCTTCTTGATCGCACCGATGCGGCGGATGTCAAGGCGCACCGAGGCGTAGAACTTCAGCGCATTGCCGCCGGTGGTGGTTTCGGGGCTGCCGAACATGACGCCGATTTTCATGCGGATCTGGTTGATGAAAATCACCAGCGTGTTGGTGCGCTTGATGTTGGCGGTGAGCTTGCGGAGCGCCTGGCTCATCAGGCGCGCCTGCAGGCCCATTTGCGGCTCGCCCATCTCACCCTCGATTTCGGCCTTGGGCGTGAGCGCCGCGACCGAGTCGATGACGATGACGTCGATGGAGCCCGAGCGCACCAGCATGTCGGCGATCTCGAGCGCCTGCTCGCCGTTATCCGGCTGCGAGATGAGAAGGTCATCGACCTTGACGCCGAGCTTGCCGGCGTACTGCGCGTCGAGCGCGTTCTCGGCGTCAATGAAGGCGGCGGTGCCGCCCATTTTTTGCATCTCGGCGATGACCTGCAGCGTCAGCGTGGTCTTGCCCGAGGATTCCGGGCCGTAGATCTCGACCACGCGGCCGCGCGGCAGGCCGCCGACGCCAAGGGCGATATCGAGGCCGAGCGAGCCGGTGGATACCACGGCGATGTCGGGCACCACTTCGGAGTCCATGCGCATGATGGAGCCCTTGCCGAACTGTTTTTCGATTTGCGCGAGGGCGGCGGCGAGCGCCTTTGCCTTGTTTTCGTCCATGGGTTTGTGTCCTTTTTGGTCTTTCAGCAATGTCAGCATGTTTGTCTCCATTCTTACACAAACGGTGCGGCCGTCTTCCGGGTTGACTGTTCCTGCCAACAAATTTGTTGCTGCCCAGACCGGGTAAAAGCCGTATTGCGAAAGTCTTGACAGCCGAACGAACGTTCGGTAATGTACCCCCATGGCTGACGATAATCAATATCTTTTAAAACTTCAGGACTATTACGCCAAGCACCGCGTGATGCCGTCCTACTCGACGCTGGGCGAGCTGGTGGGCCTCTCATCCAAGGCTTCGGTGGCCGAGCTGGTGCTGCGCCTCAAGGCCGAACGCCTGGTTGAGAGCACACCGGACCGCAGGTTGAAGCCGGGCAAGCGCTTTTTCGAGCGCACCCTCGCCGAGAGCGTGCACGCGGGCATGCCGCACCCGGCATTCGACTCGCGCCCCGACACGGTGTCGATCGACGACTACCTCGTCTATCACCCGTCCAAGACCACGCTGATCACCGTCAAGGGCGACTCGATGATTGACGCGGGCATCCACGACGGCGACATCGTCGTCGTCGAAAAGCGCGCCACCGCCAACGTCAACGACCTCGTGGTCGCGATCGTTGAGGGCGACTTCACCCTCAAGCGCCTCGGCCGCGAAAAAGGCCGCATGGTGCTGATCCCCGAGAACAAGGCCTACCCGGTCATACGACCGAAAGAGGACCTCGAAATTTTCGGCGTCGTGGTGGGGCAGTTCCGGCGCTAC
Organism: uncultured Bordetella sp.; assembly: GCA_964385505.1. Classification (GTDB taxonomy): domain Bacteria; phylum Pseudomonadota; class Gammaproteobacteria; order Burkholderiales; family SG8-39; genus CAITSH01. Next base: position 2,177 of record CAYLPI010000222.1, on the reverse strand, counting down.
CGGTAAACGCCGGTCACACCAGGCCATCAACTGGAAACGTCCGACTGGCGCGGGTTTCCAGCCTTTTGCCCGAGGCGGGCAGACCCTCCGCGGCAAGCTGATAGCGCGCCGCCGGCTGCTCTATGCGATCGAGCGGCGACTTCACGCCGCGCCCGCCCTTGTTCATGACGTGGGTGTAAATCATCGTGGTCTCGACGCTGGCATGGCCGAGCAACTCCTGCACCGTGCGAATGTCGTAGCCATTCTCCAGCAAGTGTGTGGCAAAGGAATGGCGCAAGGTGACCTTGCCCCTTGAAGCGAAGAAAATTATTGAGTCCCTTGCGGATGGTATTGACCCAGTGACGGGCGAGATTCTTTCTGAACAAAGTGCCTTCAATAGCGCGCAAGTCGTTCGTGCTCTTTTTGTGGCGGCAAAGGCCCGCGACAGAGCCGTTACACGAGAACAGCGAGACAGCTCACTTCCGGATAATACGGGGAAGTCGTGGTCTGATGAAGAAGACAATGAACTTCTCGCCGCCTTTGATGCCGGGATTTCCCCAACAGTCCTTGCCACAAAACATGGGCGCACTCAAGGAGCTATTGCTTCTCGGCTTGTCCGCCTCGGCAGGATCGAAGAGCGCGTCGATACCAATGCACGTGCCTAACATTGCGGTCAAGATCGTTCGCTTCGCTCAATGGGACGCGCCAACAACCGCGCGCGCCTTACCTAATCGGTAGGCGGCTGAAAGACCATCATGCTCAAACCCGACGACCTTCGTTCCTTTTGTCAGAACTTCTACGGTTACGGCGAGCAGTCCGCGCCGCATTGGTTCATAAGCATGGAGGAGGGCGGCGGAACGTCTGAACCCGAAATCCAAATGCGACTCGACGCTTGGATTTCTCGCGGGCGCCGGGAGTTGGAGGATGCTGGCGAGTACCACGATGCTATCCACTTGGGGAAGTGGTTCGCCTCTCATCCTCCGATTCAGCGAACCTGGAGTGCTTCAATCCGAATGTTGCTCATCTTTGGCGGCGTTCAGCCAACGACGGAGCGCGTTCGCGAGTATCAGAGAACGACTCTGGGACGGAAAGGCGGCGTTAGTCGGCTATCGCCGCTTTTTCCGTTGCCAGCAAAGTCTATCGACCACTGGCACTACGGGGAATGGACCGATGACAATGATTTCTCGAACAGGCGAAGTTATCGAAAATTTCTAGAAAGGGTGAGAACTCGTCATCTGTCGGAACAGATTAGGCAATTCGCGCCACGGACAGTTGTCTTCTATGGACAATCGTATATGGAGTACTGGCATGCCATTGCGGGACTCCAATTCACCCATATTTCGGACGGATTCGCAATCGCGAAGAATGTAGGCACGAGGTTCGTTATATGCAAGCATCCGGCAGTGCAAGGCATTACGAACGAATACTTTGAAACAATTGGTCGCCGCCTTGCGGCCGCCTGACACGTCGCTGAAGTTCGCTCCCTTCGGTCGCCGGACGCCGAAAAAGCGCGGCGCCTTTTAGCTCGGACGTTGTGCGGATCAACAGTCAGCGAGGTAGACTTCTCTGAATGAAAGTCCATGAACTCATTGCTATAATTGAAGCTGATGGCTGGTTTCTGGTCCGTGCCAAAGGAAGTCATCGTCAATTTCATCATTTGACGAAGAGCGGCACGGTTACGGTCGCAGGAAAGCCGAGCGTAGACATACCACCGGGTACATTGAACAGCGCGTTGAAGCAATCCGGTCTGAAAAAGACGAGGTGAATGCACATGCGATATCTTGTCGTTGTTGAAAAAGGTCCTACCTCCTACGGAGCTCACGTTCCGGATCTTCCCGGCTGCATCGCCGCTGGGGAAACAAAAGATGAAGTACTTGCACTTATTCGGGAGGCTATTGAATTTCATCTCGAAGATCTCAGAGAGGGCGGGATACCAATACCTATCCCCAGCTCAACAAGTGAACTGGTTGAAGTCGAAGCCGCATAACCAGTCCTTTGATCGGACGCTCACCGGCGGGGCAGGCCTGTTCGTCAAATCAAAGTCCGGTGCGCCGGTGCGCGCCGCTCAAGTCCAACGTTAGGCCTCGGGAAGCACGGACCTTGGGGAGGGAATAGACTATTTTGTGGATTCTAGGAGGGCACGATGATCGATATCACCACGCTTAGCCGAGAAGAGCAGCTTCAACTCCTTGAAGATC
>CAYLPI010000221.1:0-5567 GCA_964385505.1 uncultured Bordetella sp. | reverse complement strand
CGGTGCTTCGAGCGCATTCTTGGTACCGATGGAACCCGAAGCACCGGGCTGGTTCAGCACGACGATCTTCTGTCCCAGCGCACCCTCCAGATCTGCGGCGGTAACGCGAATCATCTGGTCGGTGGCGCCGCCTGCGGCCCACGGCACAATGATGTTGATCGGTTTGGTCGGCTTCCACTGCGCAAAGGCAGCAGAGGTGAGGCTCAGGGCCGCAATACCGGCAAGCGCCGCGGCAACGCTGGTGCGTACGGATTTCACAGTGTCTCCTCCTATGGCTTACGTGGGTGCCCCTCTCGCTCGGAGGGTATCGGGCATTATTAACAGGACAGTTAATAATATGCAAGGTCGCAGACAGAAGTACGACAACCGCCGCGGCTATCCGGGCAAAAACGGCATCACGCCCTGGCGTGATCCCCCACGCGCACAATTTTCATTGTGTTGGTCCCGCCGGACTTGCCTATGGGCTCGCCTATGGTCAGCACAATCAGGTCGCCGTCCTCGACCACGCCGTTTTGCACCAGCACCCGCTCGGCCTCGGCCAGCAATTCCTCGCGATCTTCGCCGATATATTTCACCACCAGCGGATAGGTGTCGCGAAACAGGCTGCAGCGGTAACGCGTCGCCGTCTGCGCGGTAAGGGCGTAAATCGGCACACCGCAGTTGAGGCGCGACATCCACAGCGCGGTCGAACCCGTTTCGGTCAGCGAAGCGATGGCCTTGACCTTGAGGTGAAAGGCCGTGAACAAGGCCGCCATCGCGATGGACTGGTCAACGCGCTGGAAAACACGGTTGAGGAAGTCCTGGTCGAGGCTGACCGGCTGCGATTTCTCCGCCTCGACACAGATGCGGTTCATCGCCTCAATGGTCTCGACCGGGTACTTGCCGCTGGCCGTCTCAGCCGAAGTCATCACCGCATCGGTGCCGTCGAGCACGGCATTGGCCACGTCCGATACCTCGGCGCGCGTCGGGATGGGGCTGTCGATCATCGACTCCATCATCTGCGTCGCGGTGATGGTGAGCTTGTTCATTTCGCGCGCCATGCGGATCATGCGCTTTTGCAGCGCCGGCACCGAAGCATCGCCAACTTCGACCGCAAGGTCGCCGCGCGCGACCATGATGCCGTCGGAGGCCGACATGATGTCGGTGAGCGCCGCCTCTGTCACTGCCTCGGCCCGCTCTATCTTGGCGATCAGCATGGCGTGGCCACCGGCCGCGAGCAGCAGCTGGCGCGCCATGTACATGTCGGCGCTGGTCTTGGGGAAGGACACCGCAAGGTAATCCGCCTTGAGCTTGGCCGCGGTGCGCACATCCTCCATGTCCTTGGAGGTCAGCGCCGGCGCGGTGAGGCCGCCGCCCTGGCGGTTGATGCCCTTGTTGTTGGACAACACGCCGCCGTGGCGCACCTTGCAGTGCACCTGGTTGCCCTTGACTGAGACAACCAGAAAAACGATGCGGCCGTCGTCGAGCAACAGCATGTCGCCAGGCTTCACGTCTCGCGGTAACTCTTTGTAATCCAGCCCCGCGCGGCCCTGGTCGCCCATTTCGCAGTCGGCATCGAGGATGAAGTCATCTCCCGGATTGAGCGTGATCCTGCCGTCCTTGAATTTGCCGACGCGTATCTTCGGGCCCTGCAGATCGGCCATGATGCCAACGGTGCGGCCGACCTTGCGACTGACTTCGCGCACCATCTCGGCGCGTTTGAGATGGTCCTCGGCGGTGCCGTGCGAAAAGTTCAGCCGCACCACGTCGACGCCGGCGAGGAACATGCGCTCGAGCACCTCGGGGTTGCTCGATGAAGGCCCCAGGGTGGCGACAATCTTCGTGCTGCGTTGCATATTTTCCCTTCCTTTGGAATGCACATAGGCTGGAAATGCCCGTCTGGCGCTGGTTTCCAGCCGATCGAATCGGCGGATCCGGCAGCGTTACGACGCTAGCGCGCGCTGTTCGAGTATCTGGATCGCCGGTAGCGTCTTGCCTTCGAGGAATTCCAGGAAAGCACCGCCGCCGGTTGATATGTAGGAGATTCTATCCGCAACGCCGTATTTGGCGATTGCCGCCAGCGTGTCGCCGCCGCCGGCAATCGAAAAGGCGTTGGAATCGGCAATGGCGCAGGCAATAGTCCGTGTCCCGCCGCCAAAGGCATCGAATTCGAACACGCCGACCGGACCGTTCCACACCACGGTGCCGGCCTTTTCAATCAGCTCCGCCAGCAGCCTGGCAGACTGCGGGCCGATGTCGAGGATCAGATCGTCGGCTTCGACCGCCGACGTGGGCTTGGTCGTCGCTTTCGCCGTTGCCGAAAATTCCTTGGCGCAGACAACATCGACGGGAACCGGAACCACGCCGCCCTTGGCTTCAAGGATGCGGGTGATTTTTTTCGCTTCCTCGACGAGGTCTGGCTCGGCCAGCGATTTGCCGATCTTGCCGCCGGCGGCGAGGATGAAGGTGTTGGCGATGCCGCCGCCGACGATCAACTGATCGACCTTGGCGGCGAGCGCAGCAAGTATCGTCAGCTTGGACGACACCTTGGAGCCGGCGACGATGGCGACCAGCGGGCGTTTCGGGCTGAGCAGCGCCTTGGTCAGCGCGTCGATCTCGGCGCCCATCAACGGACCGGCGCAGGCGACCGGCGCAAATTTTGCAATACCGTGGGTGGTGGCCTCGGCGCGGTGCGCAGTGCCGAAGGCGTCGTTGACATAGACATCGCACAACGCTGCCATTTTTTTTGCCAGTGCCTCGTCGTTTTTTTTCTCGCCCTTGTTGCAGCGGCAATTCTCCAGCAGCACGATTTCGCCCGGCTTCACCGCAACACCATCGACCCAGCTTTGCAGCAGCGGCACCGGACGGCCCAGCAATTCGCTGAGGCGTTTGGCCACCGGCGCAAGCGAATCCTCCGGCTTTACTTCGCCCTCTGTCGGACGCCCCAGATGGGAGGTCACCATCAGTGCGGCACCAGCCTCGAGGGCCATGCGCATCGCCGGCAGCGATGCGCGGATGCGCGTGTCATCGGTGATGGCGCCGGCATCGTCCTGCGGTACATTGAGGTCGGCGCGGATGAACACGCGCTTGCCGGCAAGGTCGAGCGCGGACATGTTCATCACGTGCATGACAATTCGCCTTACTTGGCGTTGACCAGCGCCAGCGTGGTGTCGAGCATGCGGTTGGAAAAGCCCCACTCGTTGTCGTACCAGGAACAGACCTTGACCAGCGTACCCTCGGCGACCTTGGTCAGCGAAGCATCAAAGGTCGAGGATGCCGGGTCGTGGTTGAAATCGCTCGATACCAGCGGCTCGGTGTTGTAGTTGAGGATGCCCTTGAGATCGCCCTCTGAAGCGGCTTTCATCACGGCGTTCACTTCGTCGACCGTGGTGGCGCGCTTGGCGGTGAAGGTCAGGTCAACGATAGAGACGTTGATGGTGGGCACGCGCATGGCGTAGCCGTCGAGCTTGCCATTGAGTTCGGGCAGCACCAGGCCCACCGCCGCGGCAGCGCCGGTCTTGGTCGGGATCATGTTCATGCTGGCCGAGCGCGCGCGGCGCAGGTCCTCGTGAAACACATCGGTCAGCACCTGGTCGTTGGTGTACGCGTGTATGGTGGTCATCAGGCCGCTGACGACGCCGATTTTCTCGTGCAGCGGTTTGACCAGCGGCGCGAGGCAGTTGGTCGTGCATGACGCATTGGAGATGACCGTGTCCGAGGCCTTGAGCACCTTGTGGTTGACGCCGAACACCACGGTGGCATCGACATCCTTGCCGCCCGGGGCAGAGATGATGACTTTTTTCGCGCCAGCCGTGAGGTGCGCCGAGGCTTTCTCCTTGGTCGTGAAAAAACCGGTGCACTCGAGCACCACGTCAACCTTGAGTTCCTTCCACGGCAACTCGGCCGGATTGCGCTTGGCACAGACCTGGATGCGATCGCCGTTGACGATCATCGCATCGCCCTCGACCGTTACGGTGCCGGGAAACTTGCCGTGGGCGGTGTCGTAGCGCGTCAGGTGGGCGTTGGTCTTGGCATCGCCCAGGTCGTTGATGGCGACGATCTGGATATCGTGCTTCTTGCCGCTCTCATAGTGGGCACGCAGGATGTTGCGGCCGATGCGGCCGTAACCGTTGATGGCGACGCGGATGGTCATTGCAGGAGCTCCTTTGCAGATTTTTTATAGCAGGGGATTTTGATTATTTGATGACGCTTTTGACGGCGGCCGCAACTTTTTCCGCGGTGAAGCCGAAATACTTGAACAACTCGCCGCCGGGCGCCGATTCGCCGAAGCGATCGAGACCTACGGTCGCGCCTTCGCCCTCCAGGCCGACATACTTGTGCCAGCCAGCGGTAACGCCGGCCTCGACCGAAACGCGCGGCAGGCGGCGCGGCAGCACCGCCTCGCGATAAGCGGCGTCCTGGCGGTCGAACACGCTCGTCGATGGCATGGAGACTACGCGCACTGCGATGCCCTCCTCCGCCAGTTTGTCCCTGGCCGCGACCGCCAGTTGCAATTCGGAGCCGGTGGCGATGATGACCGCCTGCGCCCCAGCGGCGTCGGCGAGCACATAGCCGCCGCGGCGGATATCGGCGATGGCCGCGGCATTGCGCTTCTGGAAGGGCACGTTCTGACGCGTGAACACGAGGCAGCTCGGGCCGTTGCGACGCTCGGCGGCAGCCACCCAGGCTGCGGCGGTCTCCACCGTGTCGCCGGTCCGCCACACGTCCATACCGGGAATCAGCCGCAGGCTGGCGACATGCTCGACCGGCTGATGGGTCGGGCCGTCTTCGCCAAGGCCGATCGAATCGTGGGTAAAGACAAAAATATTGCGGATCTTCATCAGCGCAGCCAGGCGCAGCGCATTGCGCGAGTAATCCGAAAACGTCAGGAAAGTGCCCGACTGCGGCAGAAAGCCGCCGTGCAGCGTGAGCCCGTTGGTGATGGCCGCCATGGCGAACTCGCGCACGCCGAAGTTGATGAAGTTGCCGCCTGCGGCGGGTGTCACGGTCTTTGCGCCGGGCCAGTTGGTGAACACGCTGCCGGCGAGATCGGCCGACCCACCGACCATCTCGGGCAGCACCGCCGCCAGGGCTGCAATGGCATTTTGCGAGGCCTTGCGGGTGGCCAGTGTTTCGGCCTTGGCGTCGGTCCCGGCGATCAGCGCCGCCGCGGCGGCCTGCCATCCCGCCGGCAGTTCGCCCGTCATGCGGCGCTTGAACAACGCCGCCTCTGCAGGATGGGCCTTGGCATAGGCGCGCGACACGCGCAGCCATTTCTTTTCCAGTTTGGCACCGCTTGCCTTGGCGTCCCAGCCGGCGTACACCGCCTGCGGAATCTCGAACGGCGCGTGGTTCCAGCCGATGGCGGCGCGCGTGGCGGTGATCTCCTCGGCTCCAAGGGCCTCGCCGTGCGCCTTGGCGGTGCCGGCGCGCTTGGGCGAGCCCTTGCCGATAACAGTCTTGCAGCAAATCAGCGTCGGGCGGCTTTTCTCGCGCTTGGCCTTCTTGATCGCCGCATCCACCGCGTCGATGTCGTGGCCGTCCACATTGCGAATGACCTGCCAGCCGTAGGCTTCGAAGCGCTTGGG
>CAYLPI010000220.1:0-5637 GCA_964385505.1 uncultured Bordetella sp. | reverse complement strand
TCTATGCCGCCCGCGCCAATCTCAAACCGGTCCTGCTGACAGGCCTGGCGCCAGGTGGCCAATTGACCACGACCACCGAAGTGGACAACTGGCCCGCCGATGCGATGGGCGTGCAGGGCCCGGAATTGATGGAGCGCTTCCAGAAGCATGCCGAGCGTTTTGATACCGAGCTGGTGTACGACCACATCCACACCGCCCACTTGCGGGAAAAGCCGATCCGCCTCGTGGGCGATGCCGGAACCTATACCTGCGATGCGCTGATCATCGCCACCGGAGCCTCTGCGCGCTATCTTGGTCTGGATTCAGAAACGAAGTTCATGGGTAAGGGTGTGTCCGCCTGCGCCACCTGCGACGGGTTCTTCTACAAAAACCAGGACGTGGCGGTCATCGGCGGCGGCAATACCGCGGTCGAAGAGGCGCTCTATCTATCCAATATCGCGCGCCACGTCACCGTAGTTCATCGGCGCGACAAGTTCCGCGCCGAGAAAATCATGCAGGACAAACTGTTCGAGAAACAAAAAACCGGCAAGGTCACCATCAAATGGGATCACGCGCTCGACGAGGTTCTGGGGGATACCAAGGGTGTAACCGGCATCAGCATCAAGAACGTCGGTAACGGCGCGACTGAAAAAATCGACCTTCACGGCCTTTTTGTTGCGATCGGCCACACGCCCAACACCGGCATATTCGAAGGCCAGCTCGATATGGAAAACGGTTACATCATCACCCACGGCGGTCACAAAGGCGATGCCACGGCGACCAGCATCCCGGGCGTATTTGCCGCCGGGGATGTGCAGGACCACATCTACCGTCAGGCGGTCACCAGCGCCGGCTCCGGTTGCATGGCGGCACTCGATGCCGAAAAATATCTAGACAATCTGACTTCGCCCTGAGGCAGATGCCCGATCGGCGCGACAGCCCATACCGCGCTCAGATGCCCGAATCCGGCCATGAAGAAAAAGCCTGCACCGGCGCCGCTGCCCGCCCCCGAAGATAGCGCGCTGTTTCGGGCGGCGGTCAGCGATGCCATCCGGCTTCCCGATCCGGGCCGCGTCACATTCGCCGCGCCCGCAATCCCCGCCTTCCAGGTGCAGTCGCCCGCAGAGGAGCACGACGAACTTTTCGATTTTCCAGGCGCCGCACCGCCCGGAACGGACGCGTCACTGCAATGGTGCGGGGAGGCGAGCTATTTGCGTGGCGGCGCGTCGCGGCAAGTACTGAAAAAACTTCGCCGTGGACACTGGGGGGTGCAAGCCCATATCGATCTGCACGGCATGAATCGCGAAGAGGCGCGTGCGCATCTGGGCCGCTTTCTTGCACAGGTCATGCTTCACGACCAGCGCTGCGTGCGCATCATCCATGGCAAGGGTTTGGGCTCCCAAAACCGCGAGCCCGTGCTCAGGGCGAAGGTACGGGCGTGGCTGGCGAACTGCGACGAAGTGCTGGCTTACTGCGAAGCGCCCGACACCCAGGGCGGGGCGGGCGCGATGCTGGTGTTGCTGCGGGCCTGAATCAGACCGCAGCTTCGTTGGTTTCCCCGGTGCGAATGCGCACCACCTGATCGACGCTGGTGACGAAGATCTTGCCGTCACCGATCTTGCCGGTGCGCGCCGCCTTGACGATGGCCTCAATCGCCGGTTCCAGCATCCTGTCTGTCACCACGACTTCGATTTTCACTTTTGGCAAAAAATCGACCACGTATTCGGCGCCTCGATACAGTTCGGTGTGACCCTTCTGGCGCCCGAAGCCCTTGACCTCGGTCACGGTGAGGCCGGTAACACCGACCTCGGCAAGCGCTTCGCGCACCTCTTCGAGCTTGAACGGCTTCACCACTGCTTCTATTTTTTTCATTAAGCGCTCCCGGTACGATTGCCTCAAAGTATAGCAAGAAGGCGGTGGCGGGCGGAAAAATCGGGGACCCCGCCGCCGCGGACACACCCGCGCCAATCACTGCGGGCGGCTAATACGTTTCCTTGTAGCGCGAGGTAATCGGATAGCGCCAGTCCTTGCCGAAACTGCGGTGCGTGATGCGAATGCCCACCGGAGCCTGACGGCGCTTGTACTCATTGCGCTTGATCAGCTCCACCACCCGCCTCACATCCTCGGTGCGAAAACCACGTGCGATGATTTGCGCCGGAGACTGGTCGTCTTCCATGAACGCCGCCATCACCGGGTCGAGCACGTCATAGGGTGGCAGGCTGTCCTGGTCTTTCTGGTCGGGTCGCAACTCGGCCGAGGGCGGCCGGGTCAGTATGCGATCCGGGATGTCGGCACGCCTCGCGTTGCGCCAGCGACAAAGTTCGTATACCAGCGTCTTGGCCACATCCTTGATCACGGCAAATCCACCGGCCATGTCGCCGTAGAGCGTGGCATAGCCGGTGGCCATTTCCGACTTGTTACCCGTGGTCAACACGATGGAGCCGAATTTGTTCGACAAAGCCATCAGGATGGTGCCGCGAATACGCGACTGCAGGTTCTCTTCCGTGGCATCGAGCTTCGTACCGCTGAACTCTTCCTTCAAGGTTGCAAGAAACGCGTCGAACGCCGGCTCGATGGAAATTTCGTCATAGCGCACGCCGAGGTTCTTCACCAGTGCGCGCGAATCGGCAAGGCTGATGTCCGCCGTATAGGGCGAGGGCATCATCACAGCGCGCACCCTCTCCGGCCCGAGCGCATCGCAGGCAATCGCAACAACCAGCGCCGAATCAATCCCTCCGGACAGCCCGATCAGCGCACCGGGAAAACCGTTTTTATCGACATAGTCGCGCACACCGAGGCACAGGGCCCCGTACACCTCGGCCTCGCGCGAAAGTTCGGGCTCGACACGCCCGTGCTCCGGAACGCCGCCCTCGAAACGGACCAGACGCAGGCATTCTTCGAAGCAGGGCAACTGATGGGCGACAGCGCCGTTTGCATCCAGCACAAACGACGCGCCATCGAACACCAACTCATCCTGACCGCCGACAAGATTGCAATAGACCAGCGGCATGCCGGTTTCGGCCACACGCTCGCGCATCACGTCATGGCGCGAGGCCTGTTTGCGCATGTGGAACGGCGACGCATTGAGCACCAGCAGCACCTGGGCGCCCGCTTCGCGCGCGCGCCGCGGCGCCTCGGCCGCCCAGACATCGGCGCAAATATTGATTCCGGCCTGCGTGCCTGCAACGCCGGGATTGGCCGTGGCCGGCCCCTGTGCGCCCCAGGTGTCCTCACAGATGTTGACGCCAAACTTGACGCCCTTCATGCCGAACACGCACGATGCGTCTCCGGGAACGAAGTACCGCTCCTCGTCAAATACGGTGTAATTCGGGAGGGCCTGCTTGCAGTAAGTTGCGATGACCCCGCCCTCCTGCAATACCGACGCTGCGTTAAAGCGCTTGCCATCAGCCTCGTGCGGATGTCCCACCACTACCAGGATGCCCCTGACGCGTTGCGCCAGCGCTTGCAATGCAGCTTCGCAATCACGATAAAAACCGTCACGCAGCAACAGGTCTTCCGGCGGATAGCCGCATAGCGACAATTCCGGCGTCAGCACCAGGTCCGCGCCGGCGTCGCGCGCGCGAGCGGCAAACTCAAGGATTTTCGCGCTGTTTCCGGCAAGGTCGCCGACCACGCAGTTTATTTGTGCCAGCGCGATGGTGACCACGTCGGCTGTTTCAGGGGAATTTGTCATGCATAAATTATAACGCCCGGCTTGCCTCGCCTGCTGCATTGCCGAATAATGAGGGTCAATGTACGCGCTCATTCACGCCACTCCACATGACGAAAAGCCCCCACAGGTCACGCTCTTCCCGCATCAGCGTCGGCATAGTGCCGGCGTGACCTAGCCTTGGACCGCGCCCCCCTCGAACTGCGGATTCTGGACAGTCTCGCCGCGGTCGACGCCACACAGTGGGACCGACTTGCCGGCGGGCATCCCTTCCTGTCACACGCCTTTCTGCACGCCATGCACGAGACCGGTTGCGCCGGCGAAAACACCGGCTGGCTACCGCAATTCATCACGCTGTGGAACGGCGGGACCGATACGCTCGCCGGCGCGCTGCCGCTTTACCTGAAGAGCCATTCCTACGGCGAATACGTGTTCGATTGGGCCTGGGCAGACGCGTACAACCGCCACGGCATCGAATACTACCCAAAGCTGCTCTCAGCCATACCGTTCTCGCCGGTCAGCGGACCGCGCCTGCTCGCGCCGGATGCAGCCATCCGCAGAGCCCTGATTGACGCCGCACTGGCGCATGCACACCGCCTGTCGTCTCTGCACTGCCTGTTCCCGCCCGAAGACGAGGCCCGCGAATGGCAGGCCGCCGGCCTGATGCTGCGCCAGGGCGTGCAATTCCACTGGACCAACCGCGGCTACGCCGATTTCGAGGCTTTTCTGGCACAGCTGTCGCATGACAAGCGCAAAAAAATCCGCCAGGAGCGCCGTCGCGTGCGCGACGCGGGCATCGTGATGCGCCGCCTGTGCGGCGGGGACATCACACGCGAGCACTGGCGGTTTTTCACGCGCTGCTACAACCTCACCTATCGCGCCCATCACTCGACGCCCTACCTCAACCTGGCGTTTTTCGAGCGCCTTGGCGCGACCATGCCCGACAACATGCTGATGATCGTTGCCGAGCGCAACGGCACGCCGATCGCGAGCACGCTCAATATGTTCACGCAGGAAGTGCTGTACGGCCGCTACTGGGGCGCAACCGAACATGTGCCGATGCTGCATTTCGAGGCCTGCTACTACCAGGCGCTCGAATTCTGCATAGAGCGCGGCGTCACGCTGTTTGAGGGCGGGGCGCAGGGCGAGCACAAGCTCGCGCGCGGCTTTTTACCGGTCAAGACCTGGTCTGCCCACTGGCTGCAGCATCCGCGTTTTGCCGACGCGGTGGAGGACTTCCTGCAACGCGAGTCCAAGGGCATCAATCGCTACGTCGATGAACTCAACGAGCACAGCCCGTTCAAAAATGGTGATTAGGTGATTGAGGAAGTTGTGATTGTTTCAATCACCCGATTACCTGATCACCCAATCACTCCCTAGAACATCGGCTTTTTCTTGGCCTTGTCGTAACGGGATATTCCGTCGAGGATTTCTCTTTTCGCCGCAGCCGGGCCCGACCAGCCCTTCACCTTGACCCACTTGCCCTTTTCAAGATCCTTGTAGTGCTCGAAAAAGTGCCTGATCTGCGACAGGCGCTCGGGCTGCATGTCCTCGGGCTTTTTCCAATGGCGGTAGATCGGCAGGATGCGATCGATCGGCACCGCGATGAGCTTGGCGTCCTGTCCCGCCTCGTCTTCCATTTTGAGCAAGCCGATCGGACGGCAGCGGATCACCGCGCCGGTAGTCACGGGAAACGGCGTGATGACCAGCACATCAACCGGGTCGCCATCGAGGGACAACGTGTGCGGGATGTAGCCGTAGTTGCACGGGTACACCATGGAGGTCATCATGAAGCGATCAACGAACAGCGCCCCGGTCTGCTTGTCCACCTCGTACTTGATCGGATCGGCGTTCATCGGAATTTCGATGATGACGTTGAAATCGTCCGGGACGTCCTGCCCGGAACTGACACGATCAAGATTCATGGTCTGCACAAGGAATCAAAGGGGTTGAAAATCTGCCGCCGCCCGGCCGGCCGGGGCTTCAGC
>CAYLPI010000219.1:3367-5645 GCA_964385505.1 uncultured Bordetella sp. | reverse complement strand
GCCTGGATCAGGCAATCGGCTGGAAACGCCCGCCTGGCGTGGCTTTCCAGCCGATACCCGCTGCTATTGGCGGCCTACCGGGGGCCGCCTACCGGGAGCAGCCGACCGCCGGCGCCTGGCGCTGCAGCGCCCACAGCACATGCTCGCGTACCATCGCCGAGGCGTCCCCGGCCCGCGCCTGCAAGGCCGCCTGCACCTGAAACGCCGCCCCGGTACCAGCGGCGGCCAGTGCATTGCCCAGGCCCACCGCAAGGTTGCGCGACCAGCGCTCATAGCCGATGCGGTAAATGGGACTGCCGGCCATGCGCGCAAGAAAGTCCTGCTCGCTCCAGCCGAACAAATCCACGAGCTCGGCATGGTCGAGTCCATGGCGGACGCGAAAATCATCCTCGGCCGAGACCTGCGCGTATTTGTTCCACGGGCACACCAGCTGGCAGTCGTCGCAGCCATAGACACGGTTGCCGATCAACGGGCGCAGCTCAAGCGGGATCGGTCCCTTGAGCTCGATGGTGAGGTAGGAAATGCAACGCCGCGCGTCGAGTTCACGCGGCCCGACGATCGCCTGTGTCGGGCAGACGTCAATGCACTTGCTGCAACTGCCGCAATGCTCGCCGACCGGCGCATCCGGGGGCAGCGGCAGGTCGGTATAGAGCTCGCCCAGAAAAAACAGCGAGCCCGCCTCGCGCGACAACAGCAGCGTGTGCTTGCCGCGCCAGCCGAGGCCGGCGCGCGCCGCCAGTTCCACTTCCATCACCGGCGCCGAATCGACAAACACACGATGACCGAAGGCGCCGACCTCGCGCGCTATGCGATCGGCCAACTGCTGCAGCCGCCCGCGCAAGACCTTGTGGTAGTCACGCCCGAGCGCATAGCGCGCGATGTAGGCCTTGCCCGGATCATTGATGACGCCCCAGGCTTCGGCGCCTGCAGTCTGGTAATCGAGCCGCACCGAAATCACCCGCAGCGTGCCCGGCACCAGCTCGGCGGGCCGCGAGCGGCGCGTGCCATGCCTTGCCATATAATCCATCTCGCCGTGAAAGCCCTTGGCCAGCCATTCGGCTAGATGCTTTTCCGCAACGGCGAGGTCGCAATCGGCGATGCCGACCGCGCCGAATCCAAGCTCCCGCCCCCAGGCCTTGATGGCCGTGGCGAGCATCGCGTAATCGACAAGCTTTTCCCTCATTTGACTCATTTGACTCGTTTGACTCATCCGGACCATCTTAAGGCCTTGCACCTGTACCTGCCCGACCTCGCCGCCACAGGGCACCTGGGCATGCAGCTCGCCGGCCTACTGCGTCCGGGCCTGAAGATTTACCTGTCCGGCGACCTCGGCAGCGGCAAAACCACGCTGGTGCGCGCCCTGCTGCACGCCGCCGGCCACAGCGGACGGGTCAAAAGCCCTACTTATACTCTGGTTGAACTTTACGTTATTTCTAAGTTATACTTGTACCACTTTGATTTTTATCGTTTCCGGGACCCTGAGGAGTGGCAGGATGCAGGTTTTCGAGAGCACTTTGACGGCGCAGCTGTCTGCCTTGTCGAGTGGCCGGAAAAAGCGGCGGGATTGCTCCCCCCCGCCGATCTCGACGTTTCGATTCAAATCAACCAGAGCGGGCGGGACACGCGTGACATTACGATCACCGCCAACAGCGCATCAGGGGAAAATTGTCTAATCGCTTTGCAGCCCGCATCCTCCTCATAACGCACGTTGCGCTGCGCGTCCTGTTCTTCACTGTTGTTCCGCTGTTCCTGCTGACCCTCGCGGTGCGCGCACTCGCCGCCGACAGCCCTGCGGCAGAGGTTTCCGCCAGCGTTTCCGCCAACCGCATCAAGGCGGTGCGCGTCTGGCCCTCGCCGGTGTACACCCGCATCACCCTCGAATCAGCGACGCCCATCCGGCACGAATTGCTGTCGGTGAAAAACCCCGATCGCCTGGTGCTCGACATCGAGAGCAACGACTTCGCCGGCATCCAGCAGGAGCTCGCCGGCAAACTCTCCGCCGACGATCCGTTTATCGCATCGATGCGCGCAGGCCGTTACAAGCCCGGCGTGGTGAGGGTGGTGCTCGACCTGCGGGTCGAAGCCAAGCCGCAGATTTTCACGCTCAAGCCGGTCGGCGAGTACGGCCACCGCCTGGTGCTTGACGTCTATCCTGCTGTGGCCGCCGACCCGCTGATGGCCTTGCTCGACAAGCCCGCGGTCGCGGCGCCCGAAGCACCGGCGGCAAAAAAGTCCGAACCAGCGAACCCGGCGGCGCCCCCCTTTGAGGGCAAACCGG
>CAYLPI010000219.1:0-3267 GCA_964385505.1 uncultured Bordetella sp. | reverse complement strand
GAGGGCAAACCGGGGGGCAAACCGGACAAGCGCCCCGTCGTCGCCCGCCTGATTACCGTTGTCATCGACCCCGGCCACGGCGGCGAGGACCCTGGCGCCCTTGGCCGCCATGGCAGCCATGAAAAAAACATCACCCTCTCCATCGCGCGCAAACTCAAGGCGGTGATCGACGCCGAGCCGAACATGCGCGCGGTGCTGACGCGTGACGGCGACTACTTCATTCCGCTTGGCGGCCGCGTCGAAAAAGCGCGCCGCGTCAAGGCCGACCTGTTCGTGTCGATACACGCCGACGCCTTCATCAAGCCGCATGCGCGCGGCTCGTCGGTGTTCGTGCTGTCCGAGCGCGGCGCCAGCTCGAGCGCGGCAAAGTGGCTGGCGAAAAAGGAAAACGACGCAGACCTGATAGGCGGCGTCAATATCGCCGTAAAGGATCGCTACCTTGCGCAGACGCTGCTCGATCTGTCGCAGACGGCGCAGATCAATGACAGCCTGAAGCTTGCGCGCTCGGTGTTGTCCGAGATCGGCGGCATCAACACACTGCACAAGGCGCAGGTGGAACAGGCGAGCTTTGCCGTGCTCAAGGCGCCCGATATTCCGTCCATCCTGGTCGAGACGGCCTTCATCAGCAATCCCGAGGAAGAAAAACGCCTCAACGACGCGGGATACCAGGAGAAAATGGCGCAGGCCATTTTTAACGGTGTGAAACGCTATTTTGCGAAAAATCCGCCGCTGGCGCGCCCGGTTGTCACCTCACAGGCGGATGAAGCCCGTTTGGCGCGCCCGGTGCCCGGCGCCGCAACGCCCGCGCCAGGGCGCACCGCGATCGCCACCAACTAGGCAGGCACGCCAACCCTGCTGCGGGCGCAGCGGGCCCGGCACCGATGAATCCCCTGTCACCAAAAAAACTGCTGCTGTCCAAATGGACCGCCGTCAAGCCGGTCGCGAGGGAAAAGCATTTTCTTGTAATCAAACTGATAGAACCCAAGACGCCGCA
The DNA here is from genome assembly GCA_964385505.1 of uncultured Bordetella sp. GTDB lineage: Bacteria > Pseudomonadota > Gammaproteobacteria > Burkholderiales > SG8-39 > CAITSH01. The sequence goes on along the minus strand of CAYLPI010000219.1, from coordinate 2,273 downwards.
GGACCAGATCGAATGGGTCGAGATCGAGGCGGTCCACTCGCGGCGGGTGCGGCGCATTGCGTGGCGCGAGCTGCGCGATGCCTCGGAGTGGCGGCAGGGCTGGGTCTGAGCCGTACTGCAACATCCCGCGGCTTCGGCCCTTCAGCTTCGGTCTCTCAGCTTCGGCCCCTCAGCTTTCTTCCTTCAGATCTTGCGCAACTTCTCCTGCACAAACGCGTACACCAGAGGCAGCAGCGACAAGCCGATGATGACGAGAATCACCGCCGTCAGGTTGTTGCGGATGAACGGCAGGTTGCCGAAGAACACGCCGGCGTACACCAGCGACACCACCCAGACCAGCGCACCCACCACGTTATAGGTGAGAAAGCGCGAGTAGGTCATGCTGCCTATGCCGGCCACAAACGGCGCAAAGGTGCGGATAAACGGCAGGAAGCGCGCAATGATGATGGTCTTGCCGCCGTGCTTTTCGTAAAACGCGTGGGTACGATCGAGCGCCTTGCGGTTGAACCAGCGCGAGTCCTCCCAATGGAAGACCTTTGGCCCGAGATAGTGGCCTATGGCGTAGTTGACGGTATCGCCAAGGATCGCGGCGACCACCAGCACCACCACCAGCACATGCGGGTTCATGTCCGATGCCGCCCACAGCGCACCGGCCACGAACAGCAGAGAATCGCCGGGCAGAAAAGGCATCACCACCAGTCCGGTTTCGCAAAAAATGATCAGGAACAGGATGACATAGATCCAGGTGCCGTATTGCGCCAGCAATGCGGCAAGGTGCTTGTCAAGGTGCAACAGCAGGTCCATCAACTGCATCAGCAAATCCATGGGCTTTCCCGGTTCCGGCCAAGGTCAAGCGGCCAAGGCCCGCATTCTACCGACTGTATAATTGCCGTGGTCGTCGATTTGAACGCACCTCATTGGACGCACATCGTTGAACGTACATCGTTGAACGCAAATCAATCGATGCCGCGCAATCGCACCGGCCCCAGCCCATGACCGCAATCCACCTTTTGCCCGACACCCTCATCAGCCAGATCGCCGCCGGCGAAGTGGTCGAGCGCCCGGCTTCGGTGCTGAAGGAGCTGCTCGAGAACAGCCTTGATTCGGGCGCGACTGAAATCAGCGTATCGCTGGTGCAGGGCGGCATTAAAAGCGTCAAGGTCACCGACAACGGCGGCGGCATTGCGCGCGAGGACCTGCCCATGGCCCTCTCGCGCCACGCCACCAGCAAGATCGCCAGCCTCGACGACCTGGAGAGCGTGATGTCGCTCGGCTTTCGCGGTGAGGCGCTGGCCAGCATTGCGTCGGTGGCGCGGGTGGCCCTCGCGAGCCGCACCGCCGGCGCGGCGCACGCTTGGTCCATCGCCGCCGCCGGCGGCCCCGCCGAAGCGCCGCAACCGGCGGCGCATCCGCCCGGCAGCAGCCTCGATGTGGAGGACCTGTACTTCAACACCCCGGCGCGGCGCAAATTCCTCAAAACCGACGCCACCGAATTCGCCCATTGCGAAGACCAGTTCAAGCGCGTCGCCCTGTCACGGCCCGATGTGACGATGAGCCTCAGGCACAACGGCCGCGTGAGCTGGCATCTTGCCGCGGGTGATGCGGCACGCCGCGTCGCCGCCCTGCTCGGCGAGGAGTTCGCCGCCGGCGCGCGGGCGGTGGACGCGGCCGCCGGCGACCTGCGGGTTTGCGGTTTCGCCGGCTCGCCGGCGCAGGCGCGCGGCTCGCGCGACCACCAGTATGTGTTCGTCAACGGCCGTTTCGTGCGCGACAAGCTGCTGGTGCACGCGCTGCGCGCCGCCTACCAGGACCAGATGCACGGCGACCGTCACCCCGCCTATGTGATTTTCATCGACATCGACCCGCGCGGCGTCGATGTCAACGTCCACCCGGCGAAGACCGAGGTGCGCTTCCGTGACGGTCGCGGCGTGCACCAGTTTGTCTTTCACAGCGTGTCGCGCGCCCTCGCCGGCACCGCCGCCGATACGCCTGCGGCGATGGTGGGATTTGCCGCGGCGCAAAATGCGGAACGTAGCGCAAGCCCGTCGCGGCCGTCTTCGCCGGGCTTCGCCGCGGCGATGGGCAAACCGTCGTGGGTGGGCACGCAGCCGCTGCCGTACGCGCGCGCTGAGCAGACCGCCTTTGCCGTGGCGCAACCGGCGGCGGGTACCGGAGATGATGATGCCGAGGCAGCAGGCGCCATGCCGGCGGAGAACATCGCCGCATACGCCGCCGCCGAACAGCCGCTCGGTTACGCCGTCGCACAATTGCAC
>CAYLPI010000218.1:0-5663 GCA_964385505.1 uncultured Bordetella sp. | reverse complement strand
GGCGTGATCGGCAGGTGCGGCGACATCGTCGGCGTGTGAATGGCGCCGGTGACGGCGCAGGTGATGATGACTTTCTTTTTCGGGCGTGTCGCCATGGGGTTTCCCGTAAAAAAACGAATCAGGCACGCATCAGGTGCCGGCTGACAGGGTGTTGAAAAGGGGGCGGTGCCCCTTTGGATCCCCGACTCGGAGGCTGTTGAGACACCAGCCTGCACGCTGGGTACGTCATTTCCAACTCGGATAGATACGTTTCAACAGCCTGCATTTCATTTGCGCCACACCACATGAAAAAGGGAGCCTCGCTCCCTTTTTTTGCCCCCCCCCCGCCGGCTCACCTAGCCCGGCTTGCGCGGACCAGCCGGCCGGTTGCGCGCCTGCTTGAATGATTTTTTGCCCTGACGACCGGCGCCGGCGCCGCCTCCGCCAGCGTTATTGTTACGGGGCTGGTTTCCACCCGATGCATCGCGACGCTGTCCCTGGCCGCCGCCGTCACGGCGCTGCCCCTGGCCCTGGCCCTGGCCCTGACCCGGGTTCTGTCCCTGGCCGTTGTCACGATTGGCCGAGGCCATGCTGATCTCAAGCTCGTTGAGTTCATCCCACTGCGCGTCGGTGCGCTCGCGCTCGGGAATGGCCATCAACTCTTTCATGCGCTGGCGCGGACCCTGCTGGTTGTTTTGCTGCTGGCGCGGCGGGCGCCCGTTGTTGCCCTGGTTACCGTTACCCTGGGGGTTGCCGTTGCCCGCGTCCTCGTCGCCGGCGGGCGCACCGCCGTCGTTGCCGGTCTGGATGCCCTCGGACGCCTGCTCGGCGTCGTTGCGACCGGCCTCATTGCGGTTGCCGTCGCCGTCGCTGCGGTTGCCATCGCTACGGTTACCATCGCTGCGATTACCGTTGTTATCCTGTTCGCCGCGCTCTGATTGATCGTGCGGCATCGCCTGCATGGGCTGCTCGGGTTGTGTGTTTTCCATATCGCGTTCAGTTGGGTTCATGCCGTTATTATCTCATTCTCGGGCCAAGGATGGCAGGGGTGGGGCCGGTGCGCCGCCTTTTTGGCCCAAAATCAAGGCTTTTGCGGCCGTTACAAGCCATTTCAGTCGGCCTTGGCCCCGGATTCGCGGATGATTTTCGCCCAGCGCACGGTCTCGCTGCGTATCAGCGTGCCAAACGCCTCCGGCGTGCTGCCGACCAGCTCGAAACCGAGCTGCGTCAGCCGGTCGCGCAGTTCAGCCGTCTGCAGCGCCTTGACCGACTCGGCGTGCACGCGCGCGATCACCTCGCGCGGCGTACCGGCGGGCGCAAGCAGGCCAAACCAGGCCGACACCTCGAAGCCGGCAAGGCCGGCTTCGATCACCGTCGGCAGTTCAGGCAGCATGGCCGAGCGTTTGCCCGATGTGACCGCCAGTGCGCGCAGCTTGCCACCCTTGATATGCGCGATCGCCGGCGGGATGTTGTCAAAGGACAATTGCAGCCGCCCGGCGATGAGGTCGTTGAGCCCCAGCGCCGCGCCCTTGTACGGCACATGCACCAGTTTGGCGCCGGTAAGCGCGTTGAACAGTTCGCCCGCCAGGTGCGGTGTGCTGCCGGTGGCCGGCGAGCCGTAGTTGAGCTCGCCCGGATGGGCGCGCGCGTAGTCGATGAGTTCCTTCACCGATTTGACCGGCAACTCCGGATTGACCACCAGCACATTGCCCGAAGAAACCAGGTGCGATACCGGGACCAGGTCTTTGCCCGGATCAAAACTCAGCTTGGCGTAAAGGCTGGGGTTGGTGGCGATAGTGACCCCGCCCAGCAGGAAAGTGTAGCCGTCGGGCGCAGCGCGGGCCACCGCCTCCATGCCGATGTTGGTGCCCCCACCGGGGCGGTTCTCGACGACCACCGGCTGGCCAAGGCCCTCTGCCAATCGCACCGACAACATACGCGCCAGAATGTCTATGGTGCCGCCGGCGGCGGCAGGCACGACCAGGCGCACGGCGCGGTTCGGATAGGCTTGCGCTTGCGCCTGCTGTGCGGCCACACCAAACAAGGCCGCCGACAGCAACGTCAGCCTGGCAATGGCGACAAGGCCCGACGACAAGGTGTGGCGGAAGCTCATTCGGGACGACGGGCGCATACCAACTCCCTGCGGACGATGGAAGGACGGCTTAAGTATAGCGGCCATTGCCGCAGTGCGGAATGCGCGCCGTTACCAAGACAGGATCACGACAGCAATGCTGTTTAGAATATTTTGCACGATCAGGGCGCGCGGCAGTGGGTCAATCGCCGCACACCAGCAAACCGACAATCAGAACGGCCATCAGAATGGCACTCGCAGTCATCGCAGTCAACAAAGGGGAATGCAACATGACACGCAAGGATTCGGGCCCGAAACCGGGCCGTAGGCAATTTCTGGGCGGCGTGATCGCTGCGGGTGCGGCGAGCGCGGCGAGCGTTATGAAACCGGCTGCGGCCGCGGATACAGCGCCGCGCGCGCCCTCGGCGCTGCCACCGTCGGGACGGGTCGCCGCCGCCGAGACCGGTTCGCCGCAGCAACAGGAACTGGCGCGGGTCAAGGGCAAGCCGGGCTCGGATTTCATGGTCGATGTCATCAAATCGCTGGGCATCAAATACCTGCCGTCCAACTGCGCCTCGAGTTTTCGCGCCATCCATGAGTCGCTGATCAATTACGGCGGCAACGCCATGCCCGAATACCTCACCTGCATGCACGAGGAATCGGCGGTGGGCATGGCCCACGGTTACTTCAAGATCGCCGGCAAGCCGCTGGTCACGCTATGCCACGGCACCGTCGGCCTGCAGCACGCATCGATGGCCGTCTACAACGCCTGGTGCGACCGTGTGCCGCTGATCATTGTCGGCGGCAATGATCTTGACGCCGCGCACCGGCCGCCGGGCGTGCCGACCTTCCACGCCGCGCAGGACATCAATGCGCTGGTGCGCGACTTCACCAAATGGGACGACACGCCGGTGTCACTGCAGCATTTTTCGCAGTCCTTCGTGCGCGCCTACAAGATTGCCATGACGCCGCCCTATGGCCCGGTGGCGATTTCGCTCGACGCCGGCCTGCAGCAGGAGCCGATGAAGGCGCACGGCGGCCATATGCCCTACATACCGCGCTACGTGCCGACCTCACCACCGCAGGGCGACAGCGGCGCGGTCAAGGAAGCGGCGCGGCTGCTCGCCAACGCCAGTAACCCGGTCATCGTCGCCGATCGCGCGGCACGCACCCCGGCAGGCGTGGGCCTGCTGGTGCAACTGGCCGAATTGCTGCAGGCACGCGTCGTCGATCAGGGCGGACGCATGAATTTCCCCAAGACGCATTACCTCAGCAGCCCGGTGACGGTTATTCCCGGCGCCGATGTCGTCATCGGCCTCGAGCTGTCGGATTTCTGGGCCACGGTCAATTCCTACACCGATAACGGCAGCAACGGCGGCATCGGCGAGAACGGTACGCGCATGAAGCCCGATACCAAGCTGATCAGCATCAACTCGGTCGATCTCAACACCAAGGCCAACTACCAGGACTTCCAGCGCTTTCAGGTCATCGACGTGCAAATGGCGGCCGACGCCGAGGCCACGCTGCCGGCGCTGATCGAAGCGGTGAAGTCGGCCATCTCCAACGAACGCAAGGGCGCCATAGCGGCACGCGCCGACGCGGCAAAAAAAGCCCACGCCGAGGGGCGCATGCGTACGCGCGAGGCGGCCGCAGTGGCCTGGGACGCCAGCCCCATCAGCACCGCACGGCTGGTGATGGAAACCTATGGCGCGATCAAGGACCTCGACTGGTCACTGGTCGCCTCCGAGGGCAACGTCAGCAACTGGCCGATACGGCTGTGGCCGATGGAAAAACACCATCACTGGCTCGGCCGCTCCGGCGGCTACGGCGTCGGTTACGGTGCGCCGGCCTCGGTCGGCGCCGCGCTCGCCAACCGCGACCTCGGCCGCTTCTCGGTCAGCATCCAGTCCGACGGCGACCTGATGTACGCGCCGGGCGTGCTGTGGACCGCCGCCAAGCACAAGATTCCGCTACTCGCCGTAATGCACAACAACCGCGGCTACCACCAGGAGGTGATGCACGTGCAACGCCTCGCCAACTTCCGCAACCGCCCGTCCAACCTCGGCGGCGACATGGGCCCGGTCGGTACCAGCATCCAGAACCCGGACATCGAATACCACAAGCTGGCCGAGTCCATGGGCTGGTGGGCCAAGGGGCCGATCAAGGATCCGGCCCAGCTCGGCGCCGCGCTCAAAGAGGCGGTGGCCGTGGTCAAGTCGGGCCAGCCGGCCCTGCTCAACGTCTGGACGCAGCCGCGTTAGCCCGGGGACATGACAATGAAGAACATTAGCTCACTCGCGCTGTCCGGCGCTGCTGCCATCAGCCTCGCCGCCGGTATGCTGTTCAACCACGGCGCGCTCGCCGCCGATGCCGGCAAGGGCAAGCTCGCATACGAGAAAAACGGCTGCTGGCAATGCCACGGCTTTGTCGGTCAGGGCGGCGTCACCGGCCCCAAACTTGCGCCCGACCCGAAGCCCTTCGAGGTCCTCAACGCCTTCGTGCGCTACACCACCGGCACCATGCCACCCTACCCGGAAACCATCTTGTCGAAGCAGGACATGGACGACATCTACGCCTACCTGAAGTCGATTCCGAAGTCGCGCGACTACAAGAGTATTCCGCAGCTCAACTTCTAGGCCGGGGCAACGGCGCATCCCGCGCACGCCTGCCGCGCCGGCCTGGGGTCGGTCTTGGGTCGGCCTGGGGTCGGCCTGCCGCCGTTTGCTGCACCGGGCCTGCGCGCCAAAACCGCTATGCCTGCCAAACGCCATAGCCGGCCTCGCGCAGCGCGATCGCCAGTTCGACTTCCATGTCGCGGGCGCCCTCGTAGGGCATCGGGTTGTAGCACGCATAGAGCTCGGGCAAGAGGCGCAAGCCGTAGCGCAGCACGTAGCGGTTGGCCTTGATGCCGGCCATGTGCTTGTCAAAACGCTCGTCCGGCGAGAGTCCGGTCATGCCGACATAGACGCAGGCCTTGCCCGGCAGGTAACCGGGATTGCAGCGCATAAAGCGCGCCTCGCCCAGCACGCCTGCGGACAACGCCACCACATACACGCTGTGGCGCTGCGCCGCAGCCCTGGGCGCCGAGCCGGTGCCACCTGCCCGCAGTCTAGGGCGCAAGGCTGGCGCGGATGCGCGCGACGATGTCCTCGATCGGCGCCTGCTTGGAAATTGCGCTGCGCCCGCCAAGCTGGTTGCCGCTCGCCTTCAGGTCGGTGGGGGAGGCGAGCGAGGTCAAGAACAGCAGCGGCACATGGCGCGTGTCCTCGTGCGAGAACAGCGTCACCGAGATGTCGCCGCCGTCCATGCCGTCGGCGTCGCTTTGCAGGTCGATGTCGCACAGCACCAGGTCGGGCCTGCCCTCGCGCATCAGCGCCAGCACGTCGTCCGCCGATGTGGTGGTGATGAGCTCGAACTCACCGCCAAGCTTGATGCAGAGGTAATCGAGCACCGCCTCATCATCATCGATCAGCAGCAGTTTTTTGCGCTCACCGTGTGTACTACCCGTCATGCCGGTCTCCGCTGTTGTGTTCGCTGAGGTGTCGGGTGTGGTCGCCGGCCGGCGCGACACCCTCGCGCAGTCTAGCGCCATCGATGTGGCGCTGCAATTGCC
>CAYLPI010000217.1:0-5728 GCA_964385505.1 uncultured Bordetella sp. | reverse complement strand
AGCAGCGGCCTAACGCGCAGTCCAGCCGCCGTCCACCGGCAGCGCGGTGCCGGTGATGGAGGCGGCCGCGTCGCTGCACAGGAATAGCGCAAGACCCGCGAGTTCCTCGATTTCGACAAAGCGCTTGGTCGGCTGCGGCGCGAGCATGATGTCGGAGATGACTTTTTCGCGTGAAATACCGTGCACCCTGGCCTGATCGTCGATCTGCTTTTCGACCAGTGGTGTTTTGACGTAGCCGGGGCAGATGGCGTTGCAGGTGATGCCGGCCTCGGCGTTCTCCAATGCGATGGTCTTGGTCAGGCCGACAACGCCGTGCTTGGCCGTGATGTAGGCCGACTTGAAGGGCGAGGCGATAAGGCCGTGGATGGAGGCGATATTGATGATGCGTCCCCATTTTTTTGCCTGCATGTGCGGCAACGCCGCCTTGGAAGCATGAAAAGCCGAGGACATGTTGATGGCGATGATGGCATCCCATTTGTCCTCGGCAAACTCGTGCACCGGCGCGACATGCTGGATGCCGGCGTTATTGACGAGAATGTCGGCGCCGCCCAGTTCGGCCACCGCCTGCGCCACCATGGCGCGGATATCGGCAGGCTTGGTCATGTCGGCGGGCGAATAGGCAACCTTGACGCCCGCCTCTTGCGCCAGGTCGGTACGGATTTTCTCGATTGCCGCGGCATCGCCAAAACCGTTGAGCAGGATATTGGCACCGTCACGCGCAAGCGCCCGGGCAATACCCAGTCCTATGCCGCTGGTTGATCCGGTGACAATGGCGGTGCGGCCTTTGAGCATGGCAATCTCCAGGCAATTTGGTATACAGGTTTACAAGATGGCGGGGATAGAATTCACCCTTATCTTACCGCGAACCACCATGAGCCCGGTCGAACCACAACCTGATAGCGTCAAGCCCGAAGTCAGCGCCGGGTACGTAGAATCGCCGGCCGAGTTCGCGCGCCGCAGCCTGCCGGTCAACCTGCTGGCAGCGGCCGTCTGCGGCGTGCTGACGCTGTGGATGGGCGACAGCATGCCCAACTGGCCGCGCGGCAATACGCTGGCCCTCGTTTATGTGCTGATGCTGCCCTTCCTGATGATCTTTCCGCTGGTCGGGATGGCCAACCTGGGCTGGGCGGGCCGGATTCTGATCGCCCGCATCACGCCGGCCGGGCCGGCGCAATGGGGTTTTTTTATCGCCGCGCTGTTGATCAACCTGTTTGCGCTGCCCGGCTTTGCGCTCGGCGTGAGGACGCTGCTGCCCTGATAAAAAAGGCCGCAGCCCCCCCCAAAAAAAACACATCGGGGCGGCCTTGCGGCAACGCCAAGCCGGCGGTGCCTAGTCGAGCCCGAGCGCGGCGATGCCGGCGTTGGCGATCTGTTCGTCCTCGTGCGACTGCACGCCCGACACGCCAACGGCGCCGACACACTCGCCCTTGACCATGATGGGCATGCCGCCTTGCACCGGCAGCACCGGCATTTTCAGGATGGCATGGCGGCCGGCGGCGATGCGGTCTTCCCAGCTCTTGGTCGAGCGGCGTGAAATGGCCGAGGTGCGGCCCTTTTCAATCGCGATCTGCGCATTGGCCGGCGTCGCGCCGTCGCCGCGCTGCAGGTAGAGCAGATGGCCGCCGTCATCGAGGATGGCAATGACGACGTTCCAGTTGTTCTTGACGGCTTCGGCCTCGGCGGCGGCGGCGATTTTTTTGCAGTCTTCGAGGGTCAGGCAGGGTTTGGTTTTCACGTTGGCTTCCGGAATAAGAGATTGGCGGAAGCCCGATTCTACCCGCCCCGACCACACTGCGGCGCCGCGGTATGCCGGCGCGACCGTGCTCGCTGCCGTTGCGGCGGCGAACGCCGGCTCAGCCCCTCAAACGTTTCCGCCTTACAACCCCTAAGCCCTTCGGCCCTTCAGCCTTTGAGCGCGCTACGCACCTGTTCCAGCGCGCCCGGGTCCTCTATGGTGGTCAGGTCACCCGGGTCGCGGCCCTCGGCCAGGGCCTGGATGGAACGGCGCAACGTCTTGCCCGAACGCGTCTTGGGCAGCAGCGTCACAAAATGCACGGCGCTGGGCCGCGCAATCGGGCCCAGTTGCTGGTCCACGGTGTCCATGACCTCCTTCTCGAAGGCCTTGCGCGCTTCGGGTGTGCCGGTGCGCGACGCGTCCTTGGGCACGGCAAGGGCGAGCGGCATCTGGCCCTTCAGCGCATCGGCCACGCCGACCACCGCGCATTCGGCAATACCCGGATGCATGCTGATGGCCTCTTCGATTTCGCGCGTACCAAGGCGGTGGCCGGCGACATTGATGACATCGTCGGTGCGGCCGAGGATGAAGTAATACCCGTCCCCGTCGCGTATGCCCCAGTCAAAGGTGGTGTAGACCTGCGGGTTGGAGAAGGTCGAAAAATACGTGCGCACAAAGCGTTCGTCGTCACCCCAGATGGTGCTCATGCAGCCCGGCGGCAGCGGTGGCGCGATGGCGACCACGGCTTTTTCACCGGCGCCGGCCTCGCTCGCGTCCGCTTCGCGCAGCAGCTTGAGGTCGTAGCCGTAGCACGGAAAGCTCGGGCTGCCGAATTTGAGCGGCGTTTTCTCCACCCCGGGCTGGGCTGACAGAATCGGCCAGCCGGTTTCGGTCTGCCAGTAGTTGTCGATGACCGGTTTGCCCAGCGCGCCGGAAATCCACTGGTGCGTCGGTTCGTCGAGCGGTTCGCCGGCAAGGTACAACGCGCGCAATGACGACAAATCGTGTTTGGCGAGATAAGACGGGTCATGTTTTTTCAGCACGCGTATCGCCGTCGGCGAGGTGAACATGACGTTGACCCTGCGTTCCTCGACGATCTTCCACCAGATGCCCGCATCGGGCCGCATCGGCAGGCCCTCGTACAGGATGGTCGTCATGCCGGCGATCAGCGGCGCGTAGATGATGTAGGAATGCCCCACCACCCAGCCGATGTCCGAGGCGGTGAACATGGTGTCACCGGCGCCGCCGCCGTAGATGTGCTTCATCGATGCGGCCAGCGCCACGGCGTAACCGCCGGTGTCGCGCTGCACGCCCTTGGGCTTGCCGGTGGTGCCCGAGGTGTAGAGGATATAAGACGGTTCGTTCGACTCCATCCAGGCGCACGCCACCGCCGTACCGGCGTGCTTTGCCGCAAGCTCGGACCACTCGACATCGCGGCCTGCGACGAGGGGCATGCCGGCATCGATGCCACGGCGGTGGATCAGCACTCTGGCGGGCGGATGCTGGGCGAGCTTGAGCGACTCATCGACCAGCGCCTTGTACAACACCGGCTTGCCCATGCGGCTGCCGCCGTCGGCCGTCACCATCAGCACCGGCCTCGCATCGTCGATGCGCGCGGCGAGGCTGGCCGAGGCAAAGCCACCGAACACCACCGAATGAATGGCACCGATGCGTGCGCAGGCAAGAATGGCAAATACCGCCTCGGGAATCATCGGCATGTAAATGATGACACGGTCGCCGCGCTTGACGCCCAGTGACTGCATCATTGCCGCGGCGCACTGCACCTGGGCATGCAGTTGGCGGTAGGTGAAGGTTTTTTCCTGATCGACCTCGGTCGAAATCCAGACCAGCGCATTCTGTTCGCCGCGCACCGCGAGGTGACGGTCGATGGCGTTGTGGCACAGGTTGGTCTGGCCGCCGACGAACCATTTGGCGAAGGGCGGCCGGCTGTAATCGAGCACCTGCCCGAAGGGTTTGTGCCAGTCGATCAGCCTTGCCTGCTCGGACCAGAAACCGTCCCGGTCGTCTATGGAACGACGATGGAATTCCTTGTACGTTGTCATCTTCCCTCCTCCGGGGACCGCTGCTTGTTATTTTTTCCGGCGCCTGCAACGCGCTTCAAACATGACAGGTATTGAAATTGTCATTCCGAGCTGCGCTCGGAATGACAATTAATTTTCAACCGGACCATCGGGTCTATTCAGCCATGTCCACGACGATGCGCCCGCGCACTTTGGCGTTGATGAAATCATCGAACACAGTCGGCAACGCATCAAAGGCAATGGTTCTCACCATCGTTTGCAGGTGCGCCGGCTTCATGTCTGTCGCAAGTCGCTCCCACACCTGGCGCCGCAGCGGCATCGGTGTGTAACCCGAATCGATGCCGAGCAGGGAGGCGCCGCGCAGTATGAACGGCGCCACCGAGGTGTTCAGGCTCATGCTCGCGGCAAGTCCGATCGACGCGACGGCGCCGCCTTGCAGCATGGTGCTGATCATCCAGGCGAGCACATCGCCGCCGAGGTTGTCCACCGCGCCGGCCCAGGTGGCGGTATCGAGCGCCTTGAGCTTGGCGAGGTCGAGGCTCTGGCGCAGCCTGACCTCTTTTGCACCTATCGCCTTGAGGTAGTCCGCTTCGCCTTCCTTGCCGGTCAGCGCGACGACGTGATAGCCGAGGCGCGACAGGATGTCGATGGAAATCGAGCCGACGCCGCCGGTGGCCCCCGATACGATCACCGGGCCGTTGGCCGGACGCAGCCCCACCTGTTCCATGCGCACGATGCCAAGGGCTGCCGTATAGCCGGCGGTGCCCAAAGCCATGGCTTCGGCCAGTGTCAGGCCGCGCGGCATCGGTACCACCCAGTCGGCCGGAATGCGCGCGTACTCGGCGTAGCCGCCGTCGTGGGCGACACCGATCTCGTAGCTGGTGGCGATGACGGCGTCACCCTTGTTGAAGCGCGCGTCCGAGGACGCGACCACGGTGCCCGACAGGTCTATGCCGCCGACGCACGGAAAGCGCCGGATGATGCGGCCCTTGCCGGTGGCGGCAAGCGCGTCCTTGTAGTTGACGCCCGAGTAGGCGACGCGGATCACCACCTCGCCCTGGTCCAACTCGTCGATGTCCATCTGTTCGAATGCGCCGCTGACTTTTTTGTCCGCCTCGCGCAGGCGATAGGCCTTGAACTTGTCCATACGTTTCTCCTCAGGTGGGTCCGGGCGGCCCTGCGGCCTGTGACCCGGTTGGATACTAGCCGCTGCTGACCAGACGTACCGGTTGCGTGTCTGATGCAAGGCCTTCACCGACGCGCCGGCTCTGTGCAAGATAGTCGCGGGTCTGCATTTCCATCAGCCGGCTGGCGGTACGGTCGAATTCGAACACCATGGCGCGCAGGCGCACGTCTTTTTGCACTGCATCGGCGTCAAGCAGCTTTTCCGGCCGCGCCGCGGCCGACAACACCAGCTTGATGCGGTTGTCGTAAAGGACATCGACCATCAGCGTGAAGCGCCGTGCCTCGTCGGCAAGCTCGAGCCCCATGCACGGCACGCCGGAGACGATGATGGTGTGAAAGCGCCGCGCGAGATCGAGGTAGTCATGCTGCGAGCGGCCCCGGCCGCACAGCACATGGAAGTCAAACCAGACCACGCCGCCGGCGCGGTGCAGATAGGGAATGACGCGCCCCTCGACGTCGAGTTCGTGAAATTCCTCATCCACCTCGGCGATCTGCAAAAAAGTCTCACGCAAGGCCTTTTGGGCCGCCTCGTCGAGCGGGCTGTGATACACCCTCACCTGTTCGAGCGCGCGCAGCCGGTAATCGACACCGCTGTCAACGTTGACCACGTCGAGCCTGGATTTGATCAGCGCTATGGTCGAGACAAAGTCGTCGTGCCTCAAGCCGTTTTTGTACAACTCGTCCGGATGGTAATTGGAGGTCATGCAATAGACCACGCCAAGCTCTATGGTGCGCTTGAGCAAACGCCCGAGGATCATCGCGTCCG
>CAYLPI010000216.1:4425-5828 GCA_964385505.1 uncultured Bordetella sp. | reverse complement strand
TCCGCGAGGGCGGCAAAACCGTCGGCGCCGGCGTCGTCGCCAAGGTCATTGAGTAACGGGCACAGTTCAACCGCAGGCCAATAGCTCAACTGGCAGAGCGTCGGTCTCCAAAACCGAAGGTTGGGGGTTCGATTCCCTCTTGGCCTGCCAACAGACAGCGGACAGCGGACTGTGGCGGTGAAAAGTGAACATCTTCGGTGAGAGGCAGTCACCGGACGGCGTGTTAAGGAAGCAATGATGCAATCCTCAGGCGCGGTTCGCGCAGACGGACAGGTGATGGCGGACAAGATCAAATTGGCGGTTGCGGTGCTGCTCATGTTGGGGGGCATTGCCGGGTTTTATTTCCTGTCCGATAGCGCACTGGTGCTGCGTGTGGCGGCGATCATTGCCGGCTTTGCTGCGGGTATTGCCGTGGGTTGGTTCACCGAGCCCGGGCAGCAACTGATCGTGTTTGCGCAGGAAGCTGTTGCCGAGACAAAGAAAGTGGTGTGGCCGACCCGCAAAGAATCGCTGCAAACGACCGGGGTGGTGTTCGTGTTCATGGTGGCCATGGCGGTGTTTCTGTGGCTTACCGACAAATCGCTGGAGTACGCCCTGTACGATCTGGTTCTGGGCTGGAGGAAATGATGACCGCCAATACGGCTGCGATTGCAGGCAAGCGCTGGTACGTGGTTCACGCCTATTCCGGATTCGAAAAGTCGGTGCAAAGGGCGCTGGAAGATCGCATCCGGCGTGCCGATATGGGTCACATGTTCGGCAAGATTCTTGTTCCGACGGAAGAGGTTGTCGAGATGAAGAGCGGACAGAAGAACATTTCCGAGCGCAAGTTTTTCCCCGGCTATGTGCTGGTGGAAATGGAAATGAACGACCAGACCTGGCACCTTGTCAAGAGCACCAACAAGGTCACCGGCTTTGTCGGTGGCACGGCCTCACGGCCGACACCGATCTCGGTCAAGGAAGTCGACCAGATAATGCACCAGATGCAGGAGGGCGTGGAGAAGCCCAAGCCCAAAGTTCTGTTTGAGGTGGGCGAGGCGGTGCGTGTAAAGGAAGGCCCGTTCACCGATTTTCACGGATCTGTCGAGGATGTCAATTACGACAAGTCCAAGCTGCGTGTGTCGGTGACGATTTTCGGTCGCGCGACGCCTGTGGAGCTGGAGTTCGGCCAGGTCGAAAAAGCGTAAGTTTTTTTTTGCGGCGCGGGGTGACCCGCGCTTTTTTAACGGGGAGCCCTGTTTCCTTGCCGTAGCGGAAAACGGGCGATTGAACCCACAGTAAAGGAGTCACGCAAGTGGCAAAAAAGATTATTGGTTTTATCAAGCTGCAGGTTCCTGCAGGCAAGGCCAATCCCAGCCCGCCCATCGGGCCGGCACTCGGCCAGCGCGGCCTGAACATCATGGAAT
>CAYLPI010000216.1:0-4415 GCA_964385505.1 uncultured Bordetella sp. | reverse complement strand
TGGCCGCTCGACGGCGAACCGCAATTGTCGGCGAAGGACAAGGTGGGCAAGCTGACGCGCGCCCAGGCTGAGGATATCGCCAAGGCGAAAATGCCAGACCTCACCGCGTCCGACCTGGACGCCGCCGTGCGCACCATCGCCGGCAGCGCGCGTTCCATGGGCATTACCGTGGAGGGCGTGAAATGAGCAACATCAAACTCAAGCTGACCAAGCGCCAGAAGGGCTTTGACGGGCTGGTCGAGCACAACAAACCGTATCCGGTCATCGATGCGCTGAATCTCGTCAAAAAGGCGGCGACCGCCAAGTTCGACGAATCAGTCGACATCGCGGTCAACCTCGGCATCGACGCCAAAAAATCCGACCAGACCG
This sequence comes from uncultured Bordetella sp., assembly GCA_964385505.1. Classification (GTDB taxonomy): domain Bacteria; phylum Pseudomonadota; class Gammaproteobacteria; order Burkholderiales; family SG8-39; genus CAITSH01. The sequence continues at coordinate 4,046 of CAYLPI010000216.1, read as the reverse complement.
TTCGCGGCGCAGTTGTGCTGCCCGCTGGTACTGGCAAGAACGTCCGAGTAGCGGTGTTTGCGCAGGGTGATAAAGCGGCTGCCGCCAAGGCCGCCGGCGCAGACATCGTCGGTATGGAAGATCTTGCCGAGTCGATCAAGGCAGGCAAGATCGACTTCGACGTCGTCATCGCCAGCCCCGATACCATGCGCATCGTCGGTGCGCTCGGACAGGTCCTCGGCCCGCGCGGCCTGATGCCCAACCCGAAGGTTGGCACGGTCACGCCCGATGTCGCGACCGCAGTCAAGAATGCCAAGGCCGGTCAGGTCCAGTACCGGGCCGACAAGGCCGGCATCGTGCAGTGCTCCATCGGGCGTGCCTCGTTTTCGCCTGAGCAGCTGCAGCAAAACCTGGTTGCACTGATCGAGGCGCTGAACAAATCCAAGCCGGCCACGTCCAAGGGCATCTACCTCAAGAAATTGTCGGTCGCCAGCACCATGGGCCCTGGCGTGAGGGTGGATCTGGCCAGTTTGAGCGGCTGAGACAGGAGTTAATTTAGGCCCTCGTTCAGGCGGGGGCAGGACTTTGGGCCGCAGCAGAGAAGTTGAAGTGCGCTGCTGCTGCCGTCAAAGACCGTAGGTATCCGAGAGGGTTTAATCGCAGGGATCGTTGGAGTTTGCAGTTTTTCAACAGTGACTTGCGTCCTACGCAGATGGCGTACCCGAACTAAGGATTCTCTGAATCTGAATGCAAGGTCGCCGTGAAAAGCAACGCAGCAGTAGCGAGTCCGGTGGTAGAGCCTGAGTTTGGGTCTGCAATCGGCCTTGTGAACGCTGCATTTAACTGGAGGTAGACCTTGGGTCTCAATCTCGAAGAGAAAAAGGCGGTAGTAGCCGAAGTCTCCGCGCAAGTGGCGAAGGCGCAGGCGATTATCGTCGCTGAGTACCGTGGTCTGGAAGTGGGCAACATGACCCAGTTGCGGGCGAAAGCCCGCAATTCGGGTGTGTACCTGCGCGTGCTCAAGAACACCCTGGCGCGCCGCGCCGTGAAGGACACGCCGTTCGAAAAGCTGGCCGATCAGATGATCGGACCGCTGGTCTACGGCATCTCGTCCGACCCGGTGGCAACTGCCAAGGTGCTGCATGAGTTTGCGAAAGCCAACGACAAGTTTGTCATCAAGGCAGGCGCCATGCCGAACGTCGTGATTTCCGCCAAGGAAGTCGCAGCGCTCGCCAACATGCCCAGCCGCGAACAGCTTCTCGCCATGCTGCTGGGTACCATGCAAGCGCCTGTTGCGAAGTTCGTGCAAACCCTCAATGAAATTCCGAGCCGGTTCGTGCGCACGCTCGCTGCAGTTCGCGACCAGAAGGAAAAGGCTGCTGCCTGATCCTCGCCCGTTTTCGCACCGCTTAACTTAACAAAAGACTAATTCTGATTCAGGAGTAACAAATGACTGTCGCAAAAGCAGAGATTCTCGATGCAGTAGCAAACATGACCGTGCTGGAGCTGTCGCAGCTGATTAAGGACATGGAAGAAAAATTTGGCGTTTCTGCCGCAGCCGCGGCTGTTGCCGTGGCTGCGCCGGCCGCTGGCGGCGGTGCTGCCGTGGTCGAGGAAAAGACCGAGTTCACCGTAATGCTCTTGGCTGCAGGCGAGAACAAGGTGAACGTCATCAAGGCTGTTCGCGAAGTGACCGGCCTCGGACTGAAGGAAGCCAAGGACGTCGTTGACGGTGCGCCGAAGGCCGTCAAGGAAGGCACCAACAAGGCAGATGCCGATGCCATCCTGAAGAAACTGGTTGATGCCGGTGCCAAGGCTGAACTGAAGTAATCGCGGTCCCGAAACGATGCCGGCGGAGCTCTTAAAGGCCGCCGGCGTTTCGGTTTTTGTTTTGCGCCGTCTGTATTGTCTTTGAGACGGCGAGTTTGAAACCCGAGCGAGAGCTCGGACGGGAGCGGACGAAATGTGCGTCTGCTCCCGCCCGAACCCTGGTTCCTGACCTGGAGCTTTTTCATGACGCCCACGATGTATTCAACGACCGAGAAAAAACGCATTCGCAAGAGCTTCGCCAAGCGCGCAAGCGTGTTGAATGTGCCTTTCCTGCTGGCTACGCAACTGGAGTCCTACACTGCGTTTTTGCAGGCGGCGATGCCGGTCGAGAAGCGCAAGACCGAGGGGCTTCAGGCGGCGTTCCATTCTATTTTTCCGATTACCAGCCACTCTGGCAACGCCAAGCTTGACTTCGTTTCCTATGGGCTCGGTGAACCTCCGTTTGACGTCAAGGAATGCCAGCAACGAGGCCTGACTTTCGCCAGCCCGCTGCGCGCGCGGGTGCGGCTGACGATCATGGACAAAGAGGCCGCCAAGCCGACGATCAAAGAGGTGAAGGAGCAGGAAGTCTATATGGGCGAAATCCCGCTCATGACGACCACCGGCTCTTTTGTCATCAACGGCACTGAGCGTGTGATTGTGTCTCAGTTGCATCGTTCGCCCGGCGTGTTCTTCGAGCACGATCGCGGCAAGACGCACAGTTCGGGCAAGCTGCTGTTCTCGGCGCGAATTATTCCCTACCGCGGTTCGTGGCTCGATTTTGAGTTCGACCCCAAGGACATCCTGTTTTTCCGCGTCGATCGTCGCCGCAAGATGCCGGTGACCATTCTGCTCAAGGCGATCGGCATGACGCCCGAGCAGGTTCTTTCGGCTTTCTACGACTTTGATAATTTCCAGCTGTCGAAAAAGGGCGTGCAGTTTGAACTGGTGCCCGAGCGTCTTCGCGGCGAGATCGCCAGTTTCGACATCGTCGACAAGAACGACAAGGTGCTGGTTCCCAAAGACAAGCGCATCACCGTCAAGCACATCCGCGACATGGAGGCTGCCGGACTCAAGAAGATCACTGTTCCGGAGGATTTCCTGATCGGACGCGTGCTTGCGCACAACGTCATTGACACGTCGAGCGGTGAAATTCTGGCCAATGCCAACGACGAGATCACCGAAGACCTTCTGGCGAAATTGCAGGAGTGCGGCGTCGAGTCCGTCAAGACCTTGTATACCAATGACCTGGACCAGGGTGGTTACATCTCTCACACGCTGCGCATAGACGAGACGGCCGACCAGACGGCCGCACGGGTGGCCATTTACCGCATGATGCGCCCCGGCGAGCCGCCGACGGAAGACGCCGTTGAAACCCTGTTCAACGGTCTCTTCTACAACGAAGATCGCTACGATTTGTCGGGTGTCGGCCGCATGAAGTTCAACCGCCGCGCCTATCCTGAGAAAAAGGAAGACAAGTCGCCCGACTGGTCCAAGCGCTTCTACGAGCGTGTTGGCCCGAAGGACGCCCTTGGCGCGGGGGTCCTGTCGAACGATGACATCATCGCTGTTGTCGGCATCCTCGTTGAACTTCGCAACGGCCGTGGTGAGATCGATGATATCGACCACCTCGGCAACCGTCGCGTGAGGTCGGTGGGCGAGTTGGCGGAAAACCAGTTCCGTGCCGGTCTTGTCCGTGTCGAGCGCGCCGTCAAGGAGCGCTTGTCGCAGGCAGAGTCCGACAACCTGATGCCGCACGACCTGATCAATGCCAAGCCGATTTCGGCTGCTATCAAGGAGTTCTTCGGTTCGTCCCAGTTGTCGCAGTTCATGGATCAGACCAACCCCCTGTCCGAAATCACCCACAAGCGCCGTGTTTCCGCACTGGGACCGGGCGGTCTGACGCGCGAGCGTGCCGGTTTCGAGGTGCGTGACGTTCATCCGACCCACTACGGCCGGGTCTGCCCGATCGAGACGCCCGAGGGCCCGAACATCGGCCTGATCAATTCGCTGGCGCTGTACGCGCGCACCAACGAATACGGCTTCATGGAAACGCCGTACCGCAAGGTAGTCAACAGCAAGGTCACCGACCAGATCGACTTCCTTTCCGCAATCGAGGAGTCGAACTTCATGATTGCGCAGGCGAACGCGCAACTTGACAAGGCCGGCAAGCTGCAGGACGGACTGGTTTCCTGCCGTTACAAGAACGAATTCACGCTGGCGACCGCTGATCGCGTGCAGTACATGGACGTGGCGCC
>CAYLPI010000215.1:0-5848 GCA_964385505.1 uncultured Bordetella sp. | reverse complement strand
GGCGTGCCGGCGTCGAGCATTTACATCAACGGCGGCTTTGTCGAAACCGCGGCACGCCACAAGGTGTTTGGCAAGGCCGACGGTGCGCTGATCGCCGAATGCGGCTATGCGGCGGCCAAGGACATCGATAGCGCCGTCATCGCGGCACGCACGGCCTTTCGCGGCTGGTCGGGCAAGCCGCCGGCCGAGCGCGCGAGGGTGCTGCAGGCGATGGCGGCGGCGCTGCAAACGCGCTTTCGCGAATTCGTCGCGCTCGAATCGCATCACGGCGGCAAGACCATCGCCGATGCCGAAATCGACATTCGCGCCGGCATTGCCACGCTGCAATGGTTCGCCGGCTGCGCCGAGCGCCTTGACGGACGCGTGGTGGCCAGCGCCGAGTCGATACACCGCTTTGTACGGCGCGAGGCGCTGGGCGTGTGCAGCCTGATCCTGCCATGGAATTTTCCGCTGCTCTTGATGATCTGGAAGCTCGCCCCGGCCCTGGCTTCGGGCAACACCGTCGTGGTCAAGCCGGCGAGCGAAACACCGCTGTCCACGCTGGCCTTCGCCGCCCTCGCCTCGGCCGCCGGCCTGCCCGCAGGCGTATTCAATGTCACCCCCGGACCGGGCCGCGACATCGGCATGGCGCTCGCCACCCACCCCGGGGTGAGCAAGGTGTCCTTCACCGGTTCGACCGAAGTGGGGCTGCAGGTGGCGCAGGCCGCGGCAAAATCGGCCAAGCGCGTGACGCTCGAACTCGGCGGCAAATCCCCGGCGGTGATTTGCGATGACGCCGATCTCGAGCGCGCCGTCATCGGCACGGCGGCCGGCGTGTTCGGCCATGCCGGCCAAAAATGCGCGGCGCGCACGCGCTGCATCGTCATGGAATCGGTCGCCGATGAAGTGGTCGAGAAACTCGTCGCCCGCGCGAAGCTGCTCAAAACCGGCAATCCGATGGACGCCGCAACCACGCTGGGGCCGGTCATCAACAAAGCGGCGCAGCAGAAAATTCTCGACTATTGCGACGGCGGCGTCAGCGAAGGCGCAAAGCTGGTCTGCGGCGGCGGCGCGCCGGCCGGACTTGCCGGTCCCTATGTCGAGGCGACGATATTCGATCACGCCGGCAACCACATGAAAATCGCGCGTGAGGAAATTTTCGGCCCGGTGCTGGCGGTGATCCGCGTCAAGGACATGGACGAGGCGATTGCCGTGGCGAATGATTCGGATTACGGTCTAGCTGCAACGGTATGGACGCGCTCGCTCGCCCGGGGCCACCAGCTCGCGGCAAAAATCGAGGCCGGCACGGTATCGGTCAACACCCCTGCGGTCATCGGTATCGAAATGCCTTTCGGCGGCTACAAAATGAGCGGCTATGGTCGCGAACTGGGTGTCGAGGGCATGGACGCCTACCTGCAGCACAAGAGCGTGGTGATGGACATCACCTGAGCCGGCGCGGCACCCCGCACCCGAGCCCGCGCAGCACCTGTAAACACTCCCTATCGAGGTTCCATCATGCAAAACACACCGCAGGCCTTTACCTTCGTACACTCCAACCGCCGCGTCATCTCGGCCTGGGGCGGCATGGACAAACTGGGCGAACTCGCGAGGGAAGCCGGCGCCAGCCGTCCGGCGGTGGTGATGGACGGTTTTTTTGAAAACGGCGAACTCGCCGCACGTGTCGGCGCGGCGCTGCATGCGGCCTGCGGCAACACCGTGGCGTTTCATTTCGTGCCGGCGCATGAACCCGATACCGTAAGCATAGAAGCCTGTGCGGCGGCGCTGACGGCGGCGAATCCGGACATCGTCATTGCCATCGGCGGCGGCTCGGCCATGGACACGGCCAAGGTGGCGCGCCTGCTGCTGTCCAACCCGGGCACGGCCGAAGCGGTGTCCGGCTTCGGCAAACGCTTCCGTCCTCACGCGAGCCTGCTCATCGCCGTGCCGACCACGGCCGGTACCGGCAGCGAAGTGTCCGAGTCGGCCGTCGCCGGCAAACCCGGCTCCGACATCAAACTGATTTTCCGCTCGCCGGAAATGACGCCCCACATCGCGCTGCTCGACGCCAGCCTGTCGGTGTCGGCGCCGGCCGCCATCACCGCCGCCTCTGGCTACGACGCCGTCACGCATGCCGTCGAGGCCTATGTGTCGAGGGCGTCCTCGGTGATGAGCGATCCGTTTGCCGAATCGGCGATGCGCCTGCTCGGGCAATGGCTGGTGACGGCCTACAAGGAGCCGGCCAACCCGGCCGCCCGAAGCTGGTGCCTCATTGCATCGTGTCAGGCGGCGATTGCCTTCAACAGCGCCAATCTCGGCCTCGCCCACGCCATTGCCGCACCGCTCGGAGCCTTGCACCACGTCGCGCACGGTCTTGCCAACGCGCTGGCGCTGCCGGCGGTGACGGCCTACAACGAGGCGAGCATGGGTGCGAAAGCGGCGGTGATCGCCAGCGCCTTCGGTGGCGCGAGCGCGGCCGAAGGCCTGGCGAAACTGCGCCTTGCCCTTGAGCTTGACCTCAGCCTTGATCGCTTTGTTCCGACCGACGAGGCGCGCGAAAAGCTCGCGCAGGCGGCGATGAAAAGCGGCCAGGTGCGCATGAACCCGCGCCTCGCCACCATTGAAGACATGCGCGCCATTCTCGAATCCATGCGCACGCCCACCGGCGCCGCAGCAGCGCGCGTCGCGGTGTGAGTGCGGGTGCGGGTGCGGGTACGGGTACGGGTGCGAGGGTGCGTGTGAGCACGGCCGCAAGCGCCGGCCGGCAACCGCTCGCCGGCGCGCCGCAGTCGCTGCAACAGGTCATGGCCGAGATCGGCCCGGTCTGGGCCAGCAACATCCAGAAGCACAGCGACCTGACGAAGAAGGCCTACGCACCGCTGCTCGCCGTCGCGCCGAGGGACGGCATCACCGTGACGCGCGACCGCGCCTACGGCGCGCATCCGCGCCAGGTGCTGGATATTTTCCAGCCGGCCGGCATCAGCAATGCGCCGGTGGCGATTTTCGTGCACGGCGGCGCCTTCATCCGCGGCGACAAGCGCACCAGTGACGAGATCTACGACAACGTGCTGTACTGGTTTGCGCGCCAGGGCTACCTCGGCATTAATGTCGAGTACCGCCTCGCCCCTGAATCGCCCTACCCCGGCGGCGCCGACGACGTCGCCCTCGCCATGGACTGGCTGCACGCCAATGTGCGCGCGCATGGCGGCGATGCCGCGCGGCTGTTCCTGATCGGGCATTCGGCCGGCGGCACCCATGTCGCGAGCTACGCCTATGACCCGGCGCCCGGTTACAAGGGCAGGCACGCCGCCGCGATGGTGCTCATATCGGCCAGACTGCGTGCCGACCAGTTGCCGGAGAACCCCAATGCGCCCGGCGTCAAAGCCTATTTCGGCAACGACAGCGCGCTCTACGATGTGCGTTCCCCGGTGAGCCATGTCAACCCGGGCGGCGGCGAACTGCCGGTGTTCATCATCAACGCCGAGTTCGAGAATCCGCTGCTTGACCTTTATGGCCTCGAACTGGCGCACCGCCTGAGCATCGCGCGCCGCCGCGCGCCGCGCTACCTCAGGCTGACGCGACACAACCACATGTCCATCGTGGCCCACTTCAACACTGAAGAGGAAATCCTTGGCCGCGAGATCCTGGATTTTTTCGACACGCTGCGCTGACTTTTCAACCGTCGTGCAATGAACAAGGGGGCCGCAGCCCCCGTTTGCTTCACCGCATCACCTGCGGCTTCAGTTCTTCAGCGCCAGCGCCTCCACTTCAATCAGCCAGTCGGGCTTGGCCAGCGCGCTGACCACGACCAGCGTCGAGGCCGGTCGGTTTTCGCCGAGAAACCTGCCGCGCACCGGCCCGAGTTTGGGCAGGTTGCCCGCGTCGGTGAGATAGGTCGTCACCTTGACGAGGTGGGACACATCCATGCCGGCCTCGATCAGCACTTCAATGAGGTTCATCCACACCAGTTCTGCCTGCTCGGAAAAATCCGCGGGCACGCTGCCGTCGAGGCGCATCGCGACCTGGCCGGAGATATGCAACAACTGCCCGCTGGCCGGCGTGAGTACGGCCTGGCTGTAGGGTCCGCCGGGCTGGATGACGGTTTTGGGATTGAGATTGCGGCGTTGGTTCATGGTTGTCCTGTCCTCGCGTATTAGGTAATTAGGTATTAGATATTAGGTATTAGGTATTAGATATTAGGTATTAGGTATTAGATATTAGATATTTTACGTATCAGGTATTTTAGGTATTTGGCAAACGGTGAAAAGCGAAGGGTGAAAAATCCGGCTGCGGACGCGCTGCCACGTCCCGTGTCATAGGCAGCGCAGCCCGCGGTTGGCGCTTACTGCGCGGTGATGCCGGCGGCCTTGATGACGCCGGCCCATTTGCCCGCCTCGCTGCGCACAAAGCCGGCAAATTCCTCCGCCGTGCCAGACTCGGTCTCGACGCCCAGTTCGGCGAACTTGCCGCGAATGTCGGGCAGTTTCATGATGGCGTTGAGTTCGCTGTTGAGCCTGTCAACAATGGGCTTTGGCACGCCGGCGGGACCGAAAAAGCCGAACCAGGCGGTGACCTCGTAACCGGGTATGCCGGCCTCGCGTACCGTCGGCAGGTCGGGCAGCAGCGCACTGCGCTTGGCACCGGTCATGGCGAGCGCACGCACCTTGCCTGACTTGATCTGCGGCATCGCCGTCAGTTGCAGGTCGAACATGGTGTTGACCTGGCCGCCGAGCAAATCATTGAGCGCGGGCGCGCTGCCCTTGTAGGGCACGTGCAGCATCTTGATGTTGGCGGCCATGCCGAGCAATTCACCGGCGAGGTGGTTGGAAGTGCCGCTGCCGGCCGAGGCGTAGGTCACCTGGCCCGGTTTTGATTTTGCCAGTGCAACCAGGTCGGCGATGTTTTTCACCGGCAGGTCGGGATGGGCGAGCACGACAAAGGGTATGGACGCGATTTCGGCGATGGGCGTGAAGTCCTTGACCGGGTCGTAGCCCACCGCGTTGGTGGCCGGGCTCATGGCATGCGAACTCACCGTGCCGAGCAAGAGCGTGTAGCCGTCGGGCGATGCAATCGACACCGCCTTGGCACCGACCGAGGCGCCGGCACCGGGACGGTTTTCGATGACCACAGGCTGACCCAGCCGTTCGCTCAACTTCTGGCCGACGGTGCGTCCGAGAATGTCGGCCGAGCCGCCCGGCGGAAAAGGCACGACCATGCGGATCGGCTTGGACGGATAGGCCTGCGCCATCGCCGCGCCGGGAATGAGGCTTGCGCCGAGGCAAAGGAACAGCGCGCCGACAATGTGGTTGCGTTTGCTTGCGTTCATGGTCTGACTCCGGAAAATGAATTCAGTCGCGTGTGCTGTGAGACCGCTCAGGCGTCGGCGGGAAACATCGCCTCGAGCCGCGGCGCAAAAAACGGCGCCGGCTTGAGGATGCGCGTGGTCTGGTCAACCAGATAGGCTCCGGCCTTGCCGCGATAGGCCAGCCACAGCGGATCGGCATCGAGGCTGGCGCGACGGCTCTCGCGCTCGGCAAGGTCGCGATACGCCCATGAATGCGTCACCTGGTTGAGCCTGCCGACCTCGGTATAAAAATAACCGTACATGCGGCCGAGGTGGCGCAACTGCACCGCCAGGCCGTGCTCGGCGTAAAACGCCAGGAACTCATGCAGCCTGCCCATCTGGATGGTATAGAGGCGTTCTTCGACAATCATGCGGACTCCGTGAGTGCAATGAGATCGGCCGTGGTATCGCGGTGTTGCGGCGCCTGCGCCCAGCCTGTGCTCGAACTATAGCGCAGCCCCGGCGCATTGCGCATGCGTCGCTGCCGGTGCGTCGCTGCCTGTGCGTCCCCGCGTTTACGTCCCCCCC
>CAYLPI010000214.1:0-5915 GCA_964385505.1 uncultured Bordetella sp. | reverse complement strand
CCGGCGTTCACGGCGCTAGAGAATGTGATGATGCCGCTGCTGGCCGCGCGCGGCCGTCCGGATGCCGCCATGCGTGAGACCGCGGCGGCATTGCTCGATCAGGTTGGGCTCACGGCCTGGCGCGACAATCTTGCCAACAATATTTCCGGCGGCCAGCAGCAGCGCGTGGCCGTCGCGCGCGCGCTGGCGATGAATCCGGCGCTGGTGCTGGCCGACGAGCCCACCGGCAACCTTGACACCAAAACCGCCGACGGCGTGTTTGACACGCTGCGCCGCGTCAACGAGCAGCGCCGCACCACGTTTCTTATCGTCACCCACGACCCGCGCCTTGCCCAGCGCTGCGACCGTATCATCGAGCTCGTGGACGGGCGTCTTGTCTCGGACCAGCCGCACAGTCCGGTCCGTCCCGTCTGAACGGTTCTTCCGGTCTGAGACGCCGGCACGGCGCGTGCGCCCGGCTTATTTATCGATCGATAGCAAAGTGCTGCACTGCGGGAGCCCGGATGGCGCATTTGCTGTCGCGATTTGCTGTCGCGTTTTCGCAAACGGGCGGGTAAGATTGCGCGGCACGGCGGAGCGTTCCGCCGTGCGATTCGTGCACACCATACAAAAACAGGAACAGGACGCAAAACATGACCGTATTCAAATCAGAAATCCGCGACGGCATGCGCATCGACTGGGATGTGCCAGTCACCATGGACGACGGCCTCACGTTGCGCGCCGACATCTTCCGGCCGGTGGCCGAGGGCCGTTACCCGGTGCTGATGACCTACGGCCCCTACGGCAAGGGCCTCGCCTTCCAGGAAGGCTACAAGACCGCGTGGGACATCATGGCGCGCGAAAACCCGGACGTGCTCGCCGGCTCGACCAACCAGTACCAGAACTGGGAGGTGGTCGATCCGGAAAAGTGGGTGCCCGACGGCTACGTCTGCATCCGCGTTGACTCGCGCGGTGCCGGCCGCTCGCCCGGATTTCTGTCGCATAATAATAGGCGCGAGACGCGTGATTTTCACCAATGCATCGAATGGGCCGCGGTGCAGCCCTGGGCGAATGGCAAGGTCGGGCTCAACGGCATTTCCTATTACGCCAGCAACCAGTGGCGTGCCGCCGCTTCGCAGCCGCCGCATCTTGCCGCGATCTGCGCCTGGGAGGGCTGGAACGATGCCTACCGCGAGTCGCACCGCCATGGCGGCATCGCCTGCACCTTTCGCAAGAACTGGCAGGAGATGCAGGTCAAGACGGTGCAGCACGGCGTCGGTGAGCGCGGCAAGAAACACCCGGTCACGGGCGAACTCGCCTGCGGCCCCGAGACCCTGAGCGAGGCCGAACTGGCGAACAACCGCGAAGACATGTGGCTCGCGGTGCTCGGGCGCGAGACCGACAGCGAGTGGTATCGCGAACGCAGCGCCGACTTGTCGCGCGTCACGGTGCCCTTGCTGTCGGCTTCAAACTGGGGCGGGCAGGGGCTGCACCCGCGTGGTAATTTCGAGGGCTATGTCGGGGCGGCTTCGAAACAGAAATGGCTGGAAGTGCACGGCGGCTCGCACTGGGCGCCGTTTTACACCGACTACGGCGTCGGGCTGCAAAAGCGCTTTTTCGATCATTTCCTCAAGGGCGCCGCCAACGGCTGGGACCAGCAACCCGGGGTGTTGCTGCAGGTGCGCCATCCGGGCGAGAAATTCGTCGAGCGCGCCGAGAACGAATGGCCGATCGCGCGCACCATATGGACTAATTTTTATCTTGATCCGGCCGGTATGCGCCTGTCGGACAAGGCGCCGGCTGCGGATGCGACGCTCACCTACGATGCCATGGGCGAGGGCGCGACCTTTTCCACCGGCGCGCTCGGGCATGCCACCGAGATCACCGGTCCGATCGCGCTCAAGCTGTTCGTCTCTTCGGCGACCGTGGATGCCGATATTTTTGCCGTGCTGCGGGTGTTTGACCCGGCCGGCAAGGAGGTGGTATTCCAGGGGGCGCTTGATCCGCACACGCCCATCGCCCAGGGCTGGCTGCGCGCCTCCCACCGCAAGCTTGACGCGAAGCGCACGCTGCCCTACCGGCCCTACCACACGCATGATGAAAAGCAGCCGCTGAGCCCGGGTGAAGTCTATGCGCTCGATGTGGAGATCTGGCCTACCTGCATTGTCGTGCCCAAGGGTTACAGCATTGCCCTCAGCATACGCGGCAAGGATTATGAGTACGATGGCGAGGCGGCGGTGTTGTCCAACATGAAGAATCCGATGAAAGGCTGCGGTCCCTTCATTCATGACGACGACACCGACCGTCCGCAGGCCATTTTCGGCGGCAAGGTGACGCTTCACACCGGGCCGACGCAACAGGCCGCGGTCTTGCTGCCGGTTATTCCGGCAAAATAAAAAAAGCAGTGGCGGGAAAGTGGCGGGGCAGCCGGTTCCGCACCCGCTTCCAGGTTCGTTTTTAGTTCAATGATATTCGCCCAAGGAGGGGTTTGCCATGAAACTGAAGTCCGTTCTTTCGATGTTCGCCGCCACTGCGGCACTGGCTGTGAGCGTTGGTGTGCAGGCCCAAGCCTGGCCGAACAAGCCGATCAAGCTCATCATTCCGTTCCCACCGGGGAATACCACCGACATCATGGCGCGGCTGATTGCGCCCAAACTGAGCGAACGTCTCGGCCAACCGGTGATCGTCGAAAACCGGCCTGGCGCCAGCGGAATGCTCGGCCTTGACCTTGTCGCCAAGGCCGCGCCCGACGGTTACACCATAGGCGCGGGGCAGGGCGGCAACCTCGTCGTGCTGCCGCATACCAGCAAGAGCATCCCCTACGACGCGCTGAGGGACTTTTCGCCCATCGCCCTTTCCACCAGCAACTATCTGGTGGTCGTCGGCGCCACCGGTGCGCCGTTCAAGAACCTCGCTGAAATGATCGTCTGGGCCAAGGCCAACCCGGGCAAGCTGACGGTGGCGAGCAATGGCGAGGGCGGCTTTCCCCACCTGATATTCGAGCATCTGCGCATGATGGGCGGCTTTTCCTTCAACCATATTCCGTACAAGGGCTCGGCGCAGATCGCCACCGACCTGATAGGCGGGCAGGTGCAGGCCGGCGTGGATGGCGTCACCGGTCTCACGCCGCATATCAAGTCCGGCCGCATCAACCTGCTGGCGGTCACCAGCAAGACGCGCGCGCCGCAGTGGCCCGATGCGCAGGCCGCCGCCGAAGCCGTGCCCGGTTACGAGTCGGGCGGCTGGTTCGGTTATGTCGGTCCCGCCGGCATGCCGCGCGAGATCGTTGCACGCCTCAATGACGAGATAAACCGCGCCATGAAAAGTCCGGACGTCGCTGAAAAACTTGTGGCGACCGGACTCAACATGGTCTATGAATCGCCGGAGTATTTTGCTGAAACGATCAGGAGCGACCACGCCAAGTACGGCAAGCTGGTGAAGGACATCGGCTTCAAGCCGCAGTAAGCAGACATTTCAAGAGGACGCAATGAACTCACCTATAGTTGCAGTTGCGGGCACCCCGCCCCGATACGAACCCTTCGGCTGGCATCACTGGCCGGATCATTTTTTTCTGTCTTACCAGTTTCGCCGCGGACTCGGCGAGACGCAAGAGGGCGGCGGGGCGGTGAGCGAATGCTTCCAGGCGGCGAGCCGAATGATTCCGGGCGACCTCGACAGCTGGCACAACGAGTGGATGGTGGTGGCCGACCGCAACGACAAGCGCGGCGACGAGGCTGCGGCGGCGGGCAACATCCGCACGGCGATGAATTGCTGGTTGCGCGCCGCCGATTATTTTCGTTCGGCCGAATTCTGGCTCGCATCCGATGACCCGCGCCGTCTGCCGACCTTCACGCGCTGCGAGGCGGCAAGCCAGAAATGGCTCAAGCGCCTCGATCCGCCGGGCGAGGTGGTGGAGATTTCCTACGAGAACGGCAAGACGCTGCCGGCCTACTTCATCAAATCGCCGGCCTATCGCAATAGTGAAGGTGCGAAGCAGCCGGTGCTCATTTCCTTCGGCGGCCTTGATTCGTTCAAGGACGAGTTGTGGTTCATGACCGGGCGCGGGGCGGTGCAGCGCGGCATTGCCGTGCTGCTGGTCGATGGGCCCGGGCAGGGCGGGGCGTTGCGCCGGCAGAACATTGTTTCACGCCATGACTACGAGGTGCCGGTCGGCAAGTGCATAGACTGGCTGGAAAAGCGCAGCGACGTCGATGTCAAACGCATTGCGGTCAGCGGTTCGAGCATGGGCGGCTATTACGCCGCGCGCGCCGGCTCGCGTGAGCACCGCCTCGCCGCCTGCATTTCGCACGGCGCCATCTGGGACATCGAGAAGCGTTTCGCCGACCGCGGTGAAGATCACGCACTGGCCGGACACATGAAATGGGTGATGGGCGCCAAGTCCATGGCCGAGGCGGTCACGCTGGCCAAACCGTTCAAGCTCGAGGGCGTGCTCGATGACATGCGTTGTCCTTACCTGGTGCTGCACGGCGGCCACGACGTGCTCGGTGTGGACACGGTCAAGCAGGTGCACGACTACGCCAAGGCGCGCGGCATCGACGTCACGCTCAAGCTGACCGAAGCCGAGGAAACCGGCGCCGAGCATTGCCAGCACGACAATCCGACGCTCGGCCAGGAAATCATGATCGACTGGCTGGCGAAGGTGTTCAAGATCGACCAGGCGAGGCTCGCCTTCGTGCCGGGCTGAATCGAACGCCGTGCTACGCCGGCAACCGGCTGAAAATGCCCGCCGATATTGCCTTTCCAGCTATCGTGGCAGTCGCGCTAGTGGCCCAGCATGCGCACTTCGTACTGCGGCACCGGAATGGCGATGTTGCGCGCGTGCAAGGCCTCGACAATGGCCTTGTTGATTTCGCCGGCGGCGGGGCCGTAGTCGGCGAGATTGACCCAGGGCATGGCGCTGATGTTGATGCTCGAATCGGCGAGCTTGCCGACCTGCACCAGCGCCGCCGGTTCGGCGCGCACGCGCGGATTGACGCGCAGCACGCCTTCTATCGCCGCCAGTGCCACGGCGAGATCGGTGTCGTAGGCGACGCCGACGGAAAACTGCAACTGCCGGATGCTGCCGTAGTTGTGCAGGATCTCGCCGACGATCTTGCGGTTGGGAATGACCACGCGCGACTTGTCGGCGTGCGACAGCGTGGTGGTGAAGGTGCTGATGTCCTCTACCTGGCCTTCTTCGCCGGCGATGGAAATGTATTCGCCGACGCGGAACGGCTTGGTGAATATGATCGTCAGCCCGGCAACTACATTGCCCAGCACACCTTGCATTGCGAGCGCCACGCCGGCGCCGGCGACACCGAGGCCGGCAAGCAGCGGCAACAACTCGACGCCGAGATTTTGCAGCGCCATGATGAGAAACAGGCCCAGCACCACCAGTTGCACCATGCGCTCGAGCAGGCGGCGTACGGCGATCTCGAGCTTGAGCTTTTCAAACATGCGGCCGGCGGTGCGCGTCGCCCAGCGACTGGCTAGCAGGCCGACAAACATGATGAGGATTGCCACGATCACCTTGGGGCCGAACTTGAAGGCGGCGTCGATGGCGGCGGTCTGGATCTGGCTGAGGTCTGCTAGCGGGTCGTCCATTAATTGTCCGGAGAAAAGGCGTTGATCGGGGAGACAAAAGCATAATCGATTCGCCGCCCGCTTGCAGATGCGTGGCGGGCGGGGCCGCTGGTTATTGACAGGTCTTGCCCGGCCCGAGCTATGCTCGCCCAAGCGATCGCCGCACCAAAAAATGCGACGCACTCCGCAGGTACTCGCCCGTGCAGGCAAGATCAAGAACGCGGCATAAGGTCATTACATTCATCAGGAGGGAAATCACCGTGGCAGCATCATCAGCATCATCAGCGTCAGTCTCAGCGGCCGGCGCGCCGGCCCTCGCCGCAACTTACGTCTATGTCTCGAACGCCGAGGAC
>CAYLPI010000213.1:777-5935 GCA_964385505.1 uncultured Bordetella sp. | reverse complement strand
CCTGCACGCACGCACCATCAACCCGATCGACCGCGACCCGATCAACACCACGCTCGATGTCGGCGTGCGCGCCATCAATGCGCTCACCACCGTCGGGCGCGGCCAACGTCTCGGACTGTTCGCCGGATCGGGGGTCGGCAAGAGCGTGCTGCTGGGCATGATGGCCCGCTACACCGCCGCCGATGTCACCGTGGTCGGCCTGATCGGTGAGCGCGGCCGCGAGGTCAAGGAATTCATCGAGCACAGCCTCGGGCCGGAGGGCCTCGCCCGCTCGGTCGTCGTTGCAGCCCCGGCCGACTCAACGCCGCTTCTACGCATGCAGGCCGCCTCCTACGCCACGCTGGTCGCCGAATATTTTCGCGACCAGGGCAAGCATGTGCTGCTGCTGATGGACTCACTCACGCGATTTTGCATGGCGCAACGCGAAATCGCCCTCGCCATCGGCGAGCCACCCGCGACCAAGGGCTATCCGCCCTCGGTGTTTGCCAAGCTGCCGCTGCTCGTAGAGCGGGCCGGCAACGGCAACGGCGGCTGCGGATCGATCACCGCCTTCTACACCGTGCTCGCAGAGGGCGACGACCAGCAGGACCCCATCGCCGACAACGCGCGGGCAATCCTCGACGGGCACATCGTTTTGTCACGCGATCTCGCCGACCAGGGACATTATCCGGCCATCGACATCGAATCGTCGGTCAGCCGCGTCATGCACACGCTGATCGACGCTCCCACCCAGATGAACGCACGGCGCTTCAAGCAGTTGTACACCCGTCACCAGCGCAATCGCGACCTGATCAGCGTAGGCGCCTATGTACCCGGCAGTGATCCGCTGCTCGATGAGGCCATACGGCTCAATCCGGCGATGAACGCGTTCCTGCAACAGGACATGCAGGAACGGGCGATCCTGCCCGACAGCTTTGCCGGTCTGGCAAAAATTGCCGGCGCCTCGCAAGGGGCGCTCTGAACATGGGAGTCATATGAAAAACAATCCGATGCAAACCCTGGTCGATCTGGCCCGGACCAAACAGGAAAAAGCGCTCAAAACCCTGGCCGACCTGCTCACCGCCAGCCGCAGCCACGAAGAAAAACTCGCCCTGCTGAAGAATTTTCGCAACGACTACCAGGCCAAGCTCGCTGCCGACACCCAGCGCGGCATCGCCCCGCAGGAACTGGCCAATTTCCGTCAATTCATCGGCCAGCTTGAAATGGCGGTGATGCAGCAGGGCGACACGGTGACGCGCTCGCTGACGCAGACGGAGCAGGGACGGCGACACTGGCAGGCGTCGTTGCAGGCACTGCGCAGTTTTGAAGCCCTGCTTGAGCGCCGCGCCAAGACCGTACGCCAGGCCGAGACGCGCCGCGACCAGGCGCGTGACGACGAATTTGCATCCCGCCTGGTGGCGTCCGCGTCGAACGGCAAATAAACCTGAAAAGAGACCACGATGATCACCCTGCAAACGCCTGTCTCCGTCGCAAAAACAGTGCAACCGGCATCGGCTGCGCCCGCCAATCCCGCAGCCGCAGATGCGGACACCGCCCTCGTCGGCAATGCCGCTGCCGCGCCGTCGTTGTTCGCCTTCCTGCTGGCGCAGCAAACTGCGGCCGCAGACCCGGGTAAGGGTCTTGCACCAGCCCTCGCCAGCGCCGAAGAGGAGGCCGCAACCGAAGCGGGCGCCGGTGACGCCGCCGCAAGCACAGCATGGATGTGGCTTAACACCGGTCTGCCGCGCGAGACGACCGGCCTCGCGGCGCCGGCCGCGGCACCGACCACCTCCGCGACTGAACTTGACGCGACGGCTGGCCCCGGTGGACCGGTCGCCAGCCCGCCGGGTAGCGGCGGCGGCAAAGACGGAACAACGGCGACACTGAACGAAGCGAGACCTGAACAACCGGCCCCGACGGTGCGCAAAGCGGCCAGCGAGGACTTTGCCACCGTCATGAGCGCAGTAAACGAGGCGCCCGTTCACGCCCGCCCGGTTGAAATGCAGGCCAATGCGATCGCCGGCCCGCAGGCGCCGCCCGCGCCGGCGCCAAAAGTGGCAGCGGTGGAAGTGCCGATCGAGTCCAGGGTCGGCACACCGCGCTGGACGCGTGATATCAGCCAAAGCGTGACTATGCTGGTGCAGGCACGGATCTCGGTCGCGGAACTGCGACTGACGCCGGCAGACATGGGGCCGATCCAGATACGCATCGATTTCAGCGAGGCACAGCCCAGTGTCGCGATTTCGGTGCAACAAGCCGATACGCGCAATGCACTCGATGCGGCCCTGCCGCGATTACGCGAAATGATGGCCGAATCGGGAATCAACCTCGGTGGCGCCGGCGTGGAACAGCACGCCAACCCGGGGGATGCCCCCGGCGGCGAGGCGCGCTTTGCGCGCAACGGCCGGGAGGACGCAACACAGTTGGAAAAACCCGCTGCCGACCCGCTCCTGCCGGTCGCACGAGCCATCTCGCTCGACCAACTGGTCGATACCTACGCTTGAGGCGGCCCGGGGCAATGCCCCGAGTTGAGGCTGATTTCGACCGGTTATCAGCGCTTGGCCGGGGGGCCCTCGCCGCAATAATCGTCCTGTCCACCACATGCGACAAGACGGGAAACCAACGATATGGCCACCAAACCTGCAGCACTCAAAGTTGCCCCGGCACCGGCGCCTGAAGTTGCGCCCGCAAAACCCAAGGGCAAGGGCAAGCTGCTGATCATCAGCATGATTCTTCTGCTGGCCGGAGGTGGAGGCGGCGGATGGTTCTGGTGGAAACAGCAAAACGCCGCGAAGGATCCCAAGCTCGCAGCGCAAAAGACAGAGGCGAAAAAGCCGCCACCGCAATTCGTGCAACTCGAGCAATTTACGGTCAACCTGCAGGACGAATCGAGCGAACGCTACCTGCAGGTGGCGATGGTCCTCGAAGTCAGCAGCTCCGAAACGGCAGACGCGGTCAAGGCCTACATGCCGATCATTCGCAACCGCATCCTCATGCTGCTCTCGAGCAAACGCTCCACCGACATCGCAAATGTCGAGGGCAAGCAAAAGCTGGCCGAGGCGGTAGTCAGCGAGGTGCGCGAGCCCCTGTCAACGCCCGGCCCGACCAAGGGCATCGAAGGCGTTCATTTTTCCGCGTTCGTAATCCAGTAGGCGGCAACTTTCATGGCAAGTGATTTTCTCTCCCAGGACGAGGTTGACGCCCTGCTCAAGGGCGTTTCCGGAGAACCCGAGGAACAGGCCGAGCAAAAGTCCGACGAGGGGGTGCGCAGCTACAACCTCGCCACGCAGGAGCGCATCGTGCGCGGCCGCATGCCGACGCTCGACATCATCAACGACCGCTTCGCCCGGCTGATGCGTACCGGACTGTTCAATTTCATGCGCCGAAGCCCCGACATTTCCGTGTCCCCGGTGCGCGTGATCAAGTACAGCGAATTCATCCGCAACCTCGTTGTGCCGACCAATATCAACATCATGCAGATGAAGCCGCTGCGCGGGAATACGCTGTTCATCTTTGAGCCGAGCCTGGTGTTCGCAGTCGTCGACAGCATGTTCGGCAGCGACGGACGCTACCACACCCGGGTCGAGGGGCGCGACTTTACCGCCACCGAGCAACGCATCATCCAGAAAATGCTGGCGGTTGTACTCGAGGAATACCACAAGTCCTGGCACCAGGTTTACGCGGCCAATTTCGAGTACGTGCGTTCGGAGATGCACACCCAGTTCGCCGCCATCGCCACGCCGTCCGAAGTGGTGGTGGTGTCGAGCTTCAAGATCGAAATCGGATCGAGCGGCGGGGCGCTGCATATCTGCATCCCCTACTCGACGCTCGAACCGATCCGCAACATCCTTTATTCAAGCGTGCAGGGCGACCACTCCGAACCGGACCGGCGCTGGCTGCAGTTGCTGCGCCAGCAGGTGCAGATTGCCGAGGTGGAAATGGTCACGCACCTGGCTGAAATACCGGTATCGATCAGCCAGATCCTCAAGATGAAGGTCGGCGATGTGCTCGGCGTCGACATGCCCGAGCGCGTCGTCGCCAGCGTCGACGGTGTACCCATATTCGAGTGCCAGTACGGCACATCCAACGGCCAGTACTCGATCAAGGTGGACAAGGTGCTGGCCACCACCAACAAAGACAACATGCTGGGAGAAGGGCATGCCTGAAACCGTGATAGACCAAGTATCGGATACCGACGATTGGGGCGCCGCCCTGGCCGAACAAGCCTCTTCGTCGCAGGCGGCGACCGTGTCAGCGCCGGTATTCCAGAAGTTCGCACCGACCGAAGGCGGTGGCGCACAGCACGATATCGACATGATCCTCGACATCCCGGTGCTGCTCACCGTTGAACTCGGACGCACACGCATACCGATCAAGCACATCCTGCAACTGGCGCAGGGCTCGGTGGTCGAACTGGACGGACTGGCCGGCGAACCGATGGATGTGCTGGTAAACGGCTGCCTCATCGCCCAGGGCGAGGTGGTGGTGGTGAACGACAAGTTCGGCATCCGTCTCACCGACATCATCACGCCGTCCGAACGCATTCGCAAACTCAACAAATGAAACTCAGACCCACCGTTTCGGCGATGCTCCTCCTCGCCGCCGATGGCGCGCGCGCGGCCGATGCCGGTCTCGAAGGCGCGGGGCTGCAGGCCCTGCTCGGCCTCGTCGCCGTGCTTGCAACCATAGCCGGTGCCGCCTGGCTGCTGCGCCGTTTCGCCAATCCGACCGGCTCGGGCCGCGGACCTCTGCAAACCGTGGCTGTCCTTGCCGTGGGCACAAAAGAGCGCGTGGTGCTGATCGAGTGCCGCGACACCTGGATCATGGTCGGCGTTGCGCCAGGCCGCGTCAACGCCCTGCACAGCATGCCCAAACCCGAATCAGCGCGCAGCGAAAACGCAGTTGCCGCACCGGCACCTGAAATCGCCCCCGGCTTTCGCCAATGGCTGGACAAGGCCTTGAACAACCGTGGACGCTAGGCTTCGTCGCGTGCGCGCCTGCGCACCCACCCTGATGCTCGCGGCGTTCGCGCTGGCATCGCCCTCGCTCGCACTAGCCCAGGCGCAGGCCGGCCTGCCCGCCTTCACCAGCACCCCCATCTCCGGTGGCGGACAGAGTTACTCGCTGCCGGTGCAAACCCTCTTGATGCTGTCGGCGCTGACATTCCTGCCAGCCGTGC
>CAYLPI010000213.1:0-767 GCA_964385505.1 uncultured Bordetella sp. | reverse complement strand
GCTTCACGCGCATCGTCATCGTGTTGTCGCTGTTGCGCCAGGCACTGGGGACCCAATCCTCGCCGCCCAACCAGGTCATCGTCGGCCTGTCGCTGTTCCTGACCCTGTTCGTCATGGGCCCGATCATCGACAAGATACATCAGGAAGCCTATCTGCCCTACACCACCAACCGGATTTCGTTCAACGATGCGCTCGCCCGCGCCGAGGTGCCGCTCAAGGCCTTCATGCTCAAGCAGACGCGAGAACCCGATCTGGCACTATTCATGAAAATGGCCAACCAGGCGCCGGTCCAGACTGCAGCGGACCTGCCGCTGAAGATTGTGGTGCCGGCTTTTGTGACCAGCGAACTCAAAACGGCATTCCAGATCGGCTTCATGATTTTCATACCCTTTCTCATCATCGACATGGTGGTGGCGAGCGTGCTGATGTCCATGGGCATGATGATGCTCTCGCCGGTGCTGATTTCGCTGCCCTTCAAGCTGATGCTGTTTGTGCTTGCCGACGGCTGGAATCTGCTGGTCGGTTCACTTGTCGCGAGTTTCGGTACGCCATGACACCGCAGGCCGTACTCACATTCGTGCAGCATGGCATGGAGGTTGCGATGCTCATCGCCGCGCCGCCGCTGCTCGCCGCACTGGTGACGGGCCTCGTTATCAGCATCCTGCAGGCTGCAACGCAGATAAACGAAATGACGCTGTCCTTCATTCCCAAACTGCTTGCCCTTTTCGCGGCGATGGTGGTGGCCGGACCGTGGATGCTCTCGGTGA
>CAYLPI010000212.1:3262-5959 GCA_964385505.1 uncultured Bordetella sp. | reverse complement strand
AAGCGTCATAGTTGGAGTTCCAAAACAAAACCCCGCGCGAGCGGGGTTTTGTTTTTCAGGCGAGGGCGTTTCGCGCCCTTGTTATTCGTTGCACCGGATTCATCGCGCCTGATTCGTCGTACCGGACAGCGGAAGGCTATTTTTTTGCATCGCCCTTCATTGCCCGTTCGATCGCCTTTGCCGGGTCGTCGTCGTCTTTCGCCGCCCCGGCGGGGGCGCCCATGGCGCGCTCCAGTGCTTTGGCCGGATCATCATCGTCGGGCTTTTCACCGCCGGCCTTGTCCGGATCGTTGGCCGCACCGGGGTCGCCTTCCATGGCGGGGGCCTCGACCGGTATTTCGATCTGCACCTTGTCGGTATCAATGACTATTTTCTTGTCGATGCCGCCGGTCACCATGCCGGGGAAGGCAATGACCAGACCGACCATGATGACCTGTATGCACACAAAGGGCACCGCACCCCAGTAAATCTGGCCGGTGGTGACCTTGGCCGTGATCTTGCCGGTTACCTTGTCCAGATAGTCCTTGGCCGGCGCCACGCTGCGAAGGTAAAACAGCGCGAAGCCGAAGGGCGGGTGCATGCACGAGGTCTGCATGTTCACCCCGAGCAGTATGCCGAACCAGATCAGGTCGATGCCGAGTTTTTCGGCGATGGGCCCGAGCAGCGGCACGACAATGAAGGCAAGCTCAAAGAAATCGAGGAAAAATGCCAGCAGGAACACCAGCACGTTGACGACGATCAGGAAGCCCAACTGGCCTCCGGGCAGGCCGGTCAGCAGGTGCTCCACCCAGATGTGTCCGTCGACGCCGTAGAAGGTCAGGCTGAACACGCGCGCGCCGACCAGGATGAACAAGACAAAGGCGGTCAGCTTGGCGGTTGAATCCATGGCCTGCTTGAGCAGGCTCATCGACAGGCGTTTGCGCGCCACTGCCATGACCAGTGCGCCGGTGGCGCCCATGGCGCCACCCTCTGTCGGTGTTGCGACGCCGAGAAATATGGTGCCGAGGACGAGAAAGATCAGCGCCAGCGGTGGGATCAGTACAAAGGTGACGCGCGTGGCAATGCGCGACAGCAAGCCAAGCTTGAAAACGTGGTTCAGCACCGAGCCCAAAAACGCCAGACCCACCCCCACCGATGTTGCAACGACCAGCACCTCATCGAGCGGTGCGTCGGGCGGATACCTGTACTTGGCGAAGGCCACCGCCGCCGCCGTGGAGACGATGACCAGCACTATCAGGGACGGTGTGCCGCCGCTGCCATCGGCCTCGCGCAGCGTGCGAGCCTCCGGCGGCAGCGCCGGCGCCCAATGCGGTTTGAAAAAAGCGATGCCGATGGCGTAAAGCGCGTACATGCCGGCGAGGACGAGCCCGGGAATGAATGCGCCGGCATACATGTCGCCGACCGAGCGACCGAGCTGGTCGGCCATGATGATCAGCACCAGTGAGGGCGGGATGATCTGCGCCAGCGTGCCCGATGCGGCGATGACGCCGGAGGCGAATCTGCGGTCGTAGCCGTAGCGCAGCATGATGGGCAGCGAAATGAGCCCCATCGATATCACCGAGGCGGCCACCACGCCGGTGGTTGCTGCCAGCAGCGCGCCGACAAAAATCACCGCCAGCGCCAGCCCACCGCGCAGCGGGCCGAACAACTGGCCTATGGTGTCGAGCAAATCCTCGGCCATGCCGCTGCGTTCCAGAATCAACCCCATGAAAGTGAAAAACGGTACGGCGAGCAGTGTGTCGTTGGACATCACCCCCCAGATGCGCTGCGGCAGCGCCTGGAACAGCGAGGACTGCAGCATGCCCAGCTCAATGCCGATGATGCCGAAGAATATGCCGTTGGCGGCGAGGGCGAACGCCACCGGATAACCGAGCAGCAGGAAGACCACGAGCGCGCCGAACATCAGCGGCGCCATGTTGGCGGTGAGAAATTCGATCATGCCGGCAGCCCCGCGGCTTCACGCTGCTTGCGGATTTCTTCGGCCAGTTGCTCCTCGGCGCTGGGACCGGCGTCTTTTTCACTCGGATCGGCAATCATGCCGCGCAAAAAGGCGATGCGTTTGATCAGCTCCGAGAACCCCTGCAGCACCAGCAGCAAAAAGCCCACCGGCACCATCAGGCGCGCCGGCCAGATCACCAGGCCGCCGGCATTGGTCGATACCTCGTTGCGGGTATAGGCCTCGACGAACACCGGCCAGGACATCCACATGATGGCAATGGCCATCGGCATCAGAAAGAAAATCGTGCCGAGGATGTCTATCCAGGTCTGGGCCTTTTTCGACAGCATGCCGGAGATGACATCGATGCGCACATGCTGGTTGTGCAGCAGCGCGTAGCCGGCGCCCAACAGGAAGACCGCGGAGAACAGGTACCACTGGATTTCCAGCCATGCGTTCG
Source organism: uncultured Bordetella sp. (assembly GCA_964385505.1). Lineage (GTDB taxonomy): Bacteria > Pseudomonadota > Gammaproteobacteria > Burkholderiales > SG8-39 > CAITSH01. Next base: position 3,563 of record CAYLPI010000212.1, on the reverse strand, counting down.
AGCTGGTATTGAAGGTGTAACGAACAATGGCGTTACCCGCGCTGACCAGTACCGCGACGAGGATCAGCCAGTAGATGGCGCGGCCGACGCGATTGCTCAACGCGTCTATCAGTCGGGACAGCGACAAAAGTGCGTTCAAGATGTGCTCCTCCTGTTGCCTTGCTGCATATGCCCGGTTTTGTCGTGAACCCGGATGTTGTTGCCGTCATCGTTTCGGTGCGGCGTATGCCCGGACGCGGCGACGTGGCGGCTGCGTTTCGGCAAGGCGATGTTTCCCCTGATGTTTCCCTGATGTTTCCCT
>CAYLPI010000212.1:0-3162 GCA_964385505.1 uncultured Bordetella sp. | reverse complement strand
TCACGTGTCCCGCCCGGATGGCTGTCGGATTCTCGCCTATCGGACCGCATTTGCATAGGAATTTTCACCCGGTGCGGCTGACTGCGGGCTGACGATTTTTTCAATCGGGACGGGGGTTTGCGCTGCACCGGCATTGTGCCTGTGGAGACCGGGGCACGTTATAATCGGAGCCTGCTTTGTTGGGCGTTGCGGCAGCGGCAGATTGTCGGCTTGGCGACTTTTAAACGGGTCGGCCTGACCGCATTGCAAATCATTGCAAATCATTGCAAAGCATTGCAAAGCATTGCAAATGTATGCCGCGCCTGAACGCCTTGCCCCCGACTGAACGAACCCATACCGGCATGACCGATCTCGATAAACTCAAAATCCTGCGCACCGACGCTGCCAATGGCGGCGGACGCGGCGGACGTCGCGCGAGGCGCTGGCCTTACCTTCTCGCCGTTGTCGCTGTTCTCGCGTTGGCCTTGGCGTGGTATTCCGGGCGGCTTGGCGGCGCGGTGGCGGTCGAGACCGCGGCCGTGGTCAGCGCCTACCCGTCGCAGGCGCTGGCACAGCTCAATGCCACCGGCTATGTCGTGGCGCAGCGCAAGGCCTCGCTGTCCTCCAAGGCCACCGGCCGCCTCGAATGGCTGGGCGTACTCGAGGGCAGCCGCGTCAGGCGCGGCGAAATCGTCGCACGCCTGGAAAGCCGCGATGTCAGCGCCAGCCGCGAGCAGACCCTCGCCAGCCTCAAGGTGGCGCAGGCCAATGTCGAGCAGGGGCGCAGCGAACTGCTCGACGCCGAAGCGGCGTTCCGGCGCTCGCTCGACCTGGTCGGCAAGAAGTACATCAGCGAGAGCTCGCACGACACGGCGGTGGCGCGGCTCAACAAGGCGAAGGCGGCGATGAACAGCCTCGAGGCCTCGGTTGCGGTGGCGCGCGCCAACCTCAAATCGGCCGACGTGGCGCTTGACCAGACGGTGATACGCGCGCCCTTCGACGGCGTGGTGCTGACCAAGAATGCCAACGTCGGCGACAACATCGCGCCGTTTTCGAGCGCCGTCGATTCCAAGGGCGCGGTGGTGACCATTGCCGACATGCAGACGCTGGAGGTCGAGGCCGACGTATCCGAGTCGGCCATCGGTCGCATCAAGACCGGCCAGCCCTGCGAAATACAGCTCGACGCCATTCCCGGCGAGCGCTTTGCCGGCATGGTAAGCCGCATCGTGCCGACGGTGGACCGCGCCAAGGCGACGGTGCTGGTGAAGGTGCGTTTTGCCGCGCGCGACCCGCGCGTGCTGCCCGACATGAGCGCCAAGGTGGCCTTTCTCGAGCGTGAAGTGCGCGCCGGGGAAAAAAAGCCCGTCATCGCGGTGCTGCCGGCGGCGGTGTTTGCGCGCGACGGCGTCTCCTACGTCTATGTCGTGCGCGACGAGCGAGCGGTACTGACGCCGGTGCAGACCGGCGCGAAAATCGCCGATCTGGTCGAGCTGAGCGGCGTCAAGACGGGCGAGCGCGTCGTGCTCAAGCCGCTCGACAAGCTCAGCGACGGCGTGCGCGTCAAGCTCGTGCAAAAATAGCCGCGCATGGACGCGCCGCAATTGAAGGCCGGGCAAGCCGGACGGGGGACGGCGGATATCCTGGTCAGCCTGCGGCATATCTTCAAGTCCTACCGCCGCGGCGGCCAGGTGTTGCAGGTACTGAGCGATATCAGCTTCGACATTGCGCGCGGCGAGTTTCTGGCGCTGATGGGACCGTCCGGTTCGGGCAAGAGCACGCTGCTCAATCTCATCGCCGGTATCGACAAGCCCGATGCCGGCCAGATGCTGGTCGAGGGCACCGACACCGTACTGCTTGGCGAGGCGCAGCTTGCCGACTGGCGCGCCGGCCATGTCGGCTTCATTTTCCAGTTCTACAACCTGATGCCGGTACTGACGGCGTTCGAGAACATCGAACTGCCGCTGACGCTGACCAACCTCACGCGGCGCGAGCGGCGCGAGCATGTCGAGACGGCGCTCGAACTCGTCGGCCTGTCCGACCGCATGACGCATTACCCGTCCGAGCTCTCCGGCGGCCAGCAGCAGCGCGTTGCCATCGCGCGTGCCTTCATCACCGACCCGGCGCTGATCGTCGCCGACGAGCCGACGGGCGACCTTGACCGCCAATCGGCCGGCGACATTCTGGCGCTGATGCGCAGCCTCGCCGGGGACATGGGCAAGACCATCATCATGGTCACCCACGACCGCAAGGCGGCCGAGAGCGCCGATGCCATCATGCATCTGGAAAAAGGCGAACTGTCGGAAAAGGAGCAATTGCGGTGAATGCGCCGGCATGAACGCACCGACATGAACGCAATCAAGCTGATCCTGCGCAACGCGCTGCGCCACCGCCTGCGCACCGCTCTTACGGTCACCGGCCTGTTGGTCGCGGTGCTCGCCTACGGCCTGCTGCAGACCGTGGTGGGCGCCTGGTATGCCGGCGCGGCGAGTTCGTCCAATGCGCGCCTGGTGATGCGTAACGCCGTGTCGCTCGCGTTCACGCTGCCCATCAGCTACGAGAACCGTATCCGCGGCGTCGAGGGGGTGTCGCGTGTGGCGCACTCCAACTGGTTCGGCGGCATTTACCAGGAGCCGAAGAATTTTTTTCCGCAATTTGCGGTGTCGGACAACTACCTCAGCCTGTATCCGGAATTCATCCTGCCCGAGGAGCAGCGCGCCGCCTACATGCGCGACCGCAAGGGCGCACTCATCGGGCGCCAGCTCGCCGACCAGTACGGCTTCAAGGTCGGTGATGCGCTGCCCTTGCGCGGCACCATTTATCCGGGGACCTGGGAGTTTGTCGTTCGCGGCATTTTCGACGCCGGCGACGAGACGCGCGTCACGCGCCTGATGCTGTTCCACTGGGATTACCTCAATGAAACCCTGGTCAGGTCTGCGCCCAACCGTGCCAACCAGGTCGGCGTCTATGTCATCGGCGTGGAGAATCCGGACAACACCGCGGTCGTTTCGCTGGCGGCGGACGGTGTTTTCAGCAATTCGCTGGCCGAGACCCTGACCGAAACCGAGCAGGCCTTCCAGCTTGGCTTTGTCGCGATGTCCAACCAGATCATCGCCGCCATCCGCATCGTCTCCTATGTCGTCATCCTGATCATCATGGCGGTGATGGCCAACACCATGGCCATGA
>CAYLPI010000211.1:0-6074 GCA_964385505.1 uncultured Bordetella sp. | reverse complement strand
GCCGCGCTGCCCGATGTGCCCACGGTCGCCGAGTCGGCCGACATGCCCGATTTTGCCATGGCGGCCTGGATCGGCTACCTGATGCCTGCCGGCACGGCACCTGAGGTGCTGGCGCGGGTCAGTGCCGAAGTGCAAAAGGCCATGCAGGCGCCCGACCTGCGCGAGCGCTATCTTGCCCTTGGCATGGACCCGGTGTCGAATACACCCGAGGAACTGGGTACGCTGATGGCACGCGAGCGCGAACGCTACGCCGCCATTATCAAGCGTGCCAACATCAAGCTCGACTGACCTCAAGGGCCGCATGTGAGCGCGTGCAACAGGCTGGAAAACCTTGCTGGACGGGTCTTTCCAGACGAATGCCGCGGTGGCGCCACGGCTTTTGAGTTCTGCCTTGCCAAGCCCTGTTTGCACCAGCGTCCAGCGCGTCCGCGATGTATCCGGTCGCGGGCATTGCCCACGCAGGGCCGCTGTCGGCACCCCGCATACGTTGTTCGTTGCTCATCTGCGGCGCCAAAGCACCTTCAAACAAATGCAGACGGCCCAGCCATGGTCTCACCGCAAGCCCGGGCGGCAGGTCGTGCCGCCGTCGGGTGCGCAGTGCATCGACGCAGTGCATCGAGCTTGTCGGCCGCGGGTTTGAAGGTGCCATTCACTACCCGTCGATCATTTCGCTGTTCGCCGCCCCCGGCGGCACCATCGGAAAGACTTTTTGCGCAGCATCAATGGGCGCATGGATCAGCACCGGTCCCGGCCGTTGCAGCGCGCGCATCAGTGCTGAACGGGCCGCGCCGGCATCCGCTTCGTCGGCGAGGCTCAATGCATGCATGCCAAAGCCCTGCGCCACGCGCACAAAGTCCGTGCGCTTGCGAAAGGTGCTGGCGAACTGGCGGCGGCCGTAGAACAGGTCCTGCTGCTGGTGCACCAGGCCCAGCGCGCCGTTGTCCATCAGCACGATCTTGATGTTGAGGTCTTCTTCGACCGCAGTGGCGAGTTCCTGGATGTTCATCAGAATGCTGCCGTCACCGGAAAAGCACACGACGGTGCGCTCCGGTTCGGCCAGCGCGGCGCCGATGGCTGCGGGCAGGCCGAAGCCCATGGTGCCGAGGCCGCCCGAGGTGAGCCACTGGCGAGGACGGTTTAGCGGATAGGCCTGCGCCGCCCACATCTGGTGCTGGCCGACGTCGGTGGTGACGATTTCTTCGCCGTCGAGCGCCGCCGCCACGGCGCGTATCAGTCCGTAGTGCGCCAGCGGATCGTCCGCGCCGGGCATGCGCAGCGGATGTTCGCGTTTCAGGTCGGCGACGCGCGACAGCCAGGCGATGCGCGGACGCGTGGTGATCTGCGGCAGCAGCGCCGCCAGTGCAGCGGCGGCGTCAGCTCTGATGGCGACATCGGCGGTCTTGATTTTGTTGAGCTCGCGCGCATCCATGTCGATGTGAATAATGCGCGCGCCGGGGCAGAACTTCGCCACGGCGCCGGTGGCGCGATCATCGAAGCGTGCGCCGACGGCTATCAGCAGGTCGGACTCCTGCAGCGCGAGATTGGTATAGCGCGCGCCGTGCATGCCGAGCATGCCGAGGTTCAGCGGATGGTCCGAGGGCAGGGCGCCGAGGCCCAGCAGCGTCGTCGTCACCGGCAGCGAGGCGCGCTCGGCCAGTTCGAGGGCGAGCGCCGAGGCGCCGGCATGGATGATGCCGCCGCCGAGGTAGAGCACCGGGCGTGATGCAGCGTTGATCAGCGCCGCAGCACGGCGCAGACTTTCGGCATGCGGAACGTCGGCGTCGGCCGCTGCGGCTGCGGCGACGGGTGCCGGCTGCGGCCAGGCGGCAAAGCGTGCCGTCTGCATCTGGATATCCTTGGGCACGTCCACCAGCACCGGACCGGGGCGCCCCGACACGGCGATCTCCAGCGCGCGCGGCAGTATGTCCAGCAACTCTGCGGCCGAGCGCGCCTGCACGCAATACTTGGTCAGCGGCCGGGCGAGGGTGCAGATGTCCACTTCCTGGAAGGCGTCGGTGCCTATCATCGGTGTCGGCACCTGGCCGGTGATGCAGACGATGGGAATGGAGTCGAGTTTGGCGTCGGCGATGCCGGTGATGAGGTTGGTCGCGCCGGGACCCGACGACGCGAGACACACTGCGGCCTGTCCGGACAAGCGCGCCATGCCTTGCGCCATGAAAGTCGCGCCTTGTTCGTGGCGGGCCAGTACATGGCGTATCCGCGTGCTGTGCGACAGTGCGTCGTACAGCGGCAGGATGGCGCCGCCGGGAATGCCGCTGACCGTGCGTATGCCCCAGCGTTCGAGCAGGCCGACGATGATTTGCGCGCCGCTAAGCGTCACGGTTTCGCCCGGCGCAGCGGGGGCGAAGGCCGCCGTGGCGGTAGATCGGGTGTGGCCTGACATTTTCTGCGTACTCCTGTACTGGCCGGTTTGTACCGGCGGGAGTCTGCAGAAACGAAAACCCCCGCCGGTTTGCGCCGGCGGGGGTTTTGAAAGTCTTGCTGCGTGTCCCCTACGGCGCTGGTTCTACTACGACCAGTACCAGCATGGGAATGACGACCGCATCCAGCGCGGCTGGATTGGTGATGCGGCGGGTGTCGATTCTGCTCATGTCGGTCTTTGTTCGGGGTTGCGTGCTGGGATGATTATGCATCGACAGGGCGCGGGCGGCAAGTCCGACCGTCCGGCTCTTGTCAGTGCGGGCCTTTCCAGCCATTGGCGCTATGTATTGCCGAGGGCGGCGTTGACGCGCGGCATGACTTGTTCGGCCATCAGCGTCATTGAGCGTTTGGCCAGAACCGGGTCAAGCCAGTCGTGGCAGGGGTAGAGCAGCGTGCCGAAGTCACCGACTTCTTCCCGGAAGGCGAGAATCTGGTCCACCACGCTGTTGACGGTGCCCGTGACCACCAGCTTTTCGGTGACGTACTCGGTGGTTATCTTGGAATCGGGCTCGCTTTGGTCGGCCTTGAACAGGTTGGAGCGGCCGGCAAAACCGACCAGCTTGCGCACCAGTTGCTTGAAATAAAAATGGTAGGGTCCCTCGGAGGAGTGGCCGTAGCGCCTGGCGGTCGCTTCGTCGTCGGCGACGAAAATCGATTTCGCCACGCGCCATTCGGCCGGGCTGGCCTTGGCGCCGACCGCTTCGCGGCCCTCGACATACTTGGGCCAGTGCGAAGCGACCCATTGCGGCAACAGGAAATTGGCTGAAATCGGCTGCCAGCCGCGCTTGGCCGCCTCGGTGACACCCTTGGAAAACGGCGCGACGGCGGTGACGACGATTTGCGGATGCGGCGACTGGTAGGGCTTGAGGATGGTGCCCTGGCCGATGTCGGCAATCATTGTTTTTTCCGTGGTGACGTTGAAATGCTTGCCCACCAGTTTGTACGGGCCTTCATTCTTCCAGATATCGAGCACCATGTTGATGCTCTCGAGAAACATTTCGTTGCGGTCCTTGCCGAAGTTGCCAAAGACCTCGGCGTCGGACATCAGGCCGCCGGGGCTGATGCCCATGATGAAACGGCCCTTGAGCATGTGATCGAGCATCGCCACCTGCGCCGCAATGGCCGCCGGGTGCGAGTTGGGCATGTTGATGGTGCCGCTGCCCAGCATGATCTGTTTGGTTTCGTGTACCAGGCTGCAAAGGAACATCATGCACGAGGTGACATTCTCTGCGAGGTCGGTGACATGTTCGCCGACGTAGGCTTCGCAAAAGCCGAGTTTGTCGGCGAGCAGGACGGCCTCGCGGTCCTCGACCAGCGTTTCCCAGGCGTTGCGGCCGGGCGGGTGCAGCGGCATCATGAATGTTCCGAGTTTCATCGTGTTCTCCGTTGTGTTGCGCGTTGCCTGGGGCGGTGTCGGGTGTTCCGGACTTTGCTTCAGTTCGGTGAATCCGGCGTAACGAGGCCGTCGCTGGCGATGGAGCGGTTGACCGCTTCGAGCGTCAGCACGTTGGCGAGCATTTCATCCATGCCGACGGGGTAGGGCGCACCGCCCATGGCGGCGGTGGCAAAGGCTTCGAGATTGGCACGCACGACGGGGTGGGGCTCGAAAAAGCGCATGCTCGGCGTGCCGCTGCGATGGCAGACCCCGACATCCCAGCCGGTGGGCAGTTCGGGATGGGTGCGGTCACGGATTTCCATCCAGCCTTTTGAGCCATAGACGGCGAAGCGTCCGACAAAGGGCGTCGCCAGCATGGCGCTGATCAGCGAATTGGCGCCGCCGGGAAAGCCCAGCATGATGGCCATGGTGTCGCCATTGGCGAAATCGCTGCCTCGCGTGGCATTGCGCGCCCATACCGACTGCGGCAGGCCGAGGCAGGCGATGGACAGGTCCACCAGGTGGATGCCGGTGGCGGTCAGCGGGCCGTTGGGCGCCAGCAGCGGCGACAGCCGCCAGTTGTCCGGCGGCAGCGCAAAGAATTTGTCCTGGCTGAAGTTGGCCTCGATTTGCAGGATTTCGCCAAACTCGCCGGCCTTGAAGCGCTGGCGCAACTCGATCATCGCCGGCTCGAAGCGCCGCTCGTGGCCGATGCCCAGCGTGACGCCGGCCTTCTTGACGGCGGCCACGGCGCGTTTTACGTCGTCGCCGGTCAGGCACAGCGGTTTTTCGCAAAACACATGCTTGCCGGCCTGCGCGGCTTGTTCAATCTGCGCGGCGTGAAAGCGGTGCGGCGTGGCCAACACCACGGCGTCGATGTCGGGTGCCTGCAACGCGGCGTCGAAATCCGCCGCTGTGCGCATGCCCAGGGCGGTGGCGGCATCGCGCCCGGATGCCTCGGGGTCGACACCCAGCAGCGGGCGAATGACGTCACTGCTGGAGAGCTCGCGCGCAATGGTGCGGCCCCACCAACCCATGCCGATGATGGCGGCGCGTATCATGGCTGGAACGCCTGGTCGCGCGGTGCTGTCGTGGAGTGCATTGTGTTCCCCCTGACCTCGATGATCTTGATGAAGAATGTGGCAGCCTGCCGATGCCGGCTGACTTGCATTTTCGTCCTTGCGGTGCTGTGATTCGCCGCCAATACTAGCTATAATTTATCAATTGCTCAATAAAAATACGCAATCCTCAAAGGAGACGGTGCATCATGAAAAAAACCTCACGCGGCAGTGCAGCAAAAGGGACGGTGGCCGTCATCGGCCTCGGCATCATGGGTTCGGCCATCGCCGCCAACCTGCTCAAGGCCGGGTTCAAGGTGCGCGGCTATGACGTCGTCGCGGCGCGCCGCAGTGCGCTGACCCGCGCCGGCGGCATTGCCGCGGTCAGCGTGGCCGAGGCGGTGAAAGGCTGCACCCGCGTCATCACCTCGTTGCCGGGCCCGGCCGCGCTCGATGTCGTGGCCGAAGAACTTGCCCAGGCTGGCGGGCGCGGCACCGTGGTGGCCGAGGTCAGCACGCTCACCATAGGCGACAAGGAGCGCGTGCGCGCCCGTCTCGCCGGCAGCGGCATCGAATTGCTCGATTGCCCGCTGTCGGGTACCGGGGCGCAGGCGAAAGTCGGCGACCTCGCCGTCTATGCCAGCGGTTCTCCGGCGGCGATCCGCCGCATGAAGCCGGTGTTCGCCGGCTTCGCCCGCGCGCAGTACGACCTGGGTGTCTTCAGCAACGGCATGAAAATGAAGCTGGTCGCCAATCTGCTGGTCGCCATTCATAACGTTTCTGCGGCCGAAGCGATATTGCTCGGCACGCGCGCAGGACTGGATGCCGACACCATCGTGCGCGTGGTTGCCGACGGCGCCGGAAGCTCGCGCATGCTGCAGGTGCGCGGCCCGATGATGGCGCGGCGTAATTACCTGCCGGCGACCATGAAAATGGAAGTCTGGCAAAAAGACATGGCCATCATCGCCAGCCTGCTCAAGGAAGTGGGCGCCGCCGCGCCGGTGTTCTCGGCGACGGTGCCGGTCTATGACGCGGCGATGGCCCTTGGCATGGAAGAGCAGGACACCGGCGGCGTACTGGCGGTGCTCGAGCGCTGGTCCTCGCCCGCAGCCAGGCCGTCGCGCCGTAAAAAATGATTTGAGCCGGCGCAGCCGGTTCAAATCATTTTTTACGGCGCGACGGCCTGGCTGCGCCGGCTC
>CAYLPI010000210.1:0-6092 GCA_964385505.1 uncultured Bordetella sp. | reverse complement strand
GAAACAGAGTCTCTTCGTAGCGCTGTAGTTCGTAGTTGGCGGTCGGGTCGCTTTCGCTGAACACCAGGCCGAAGCGGGAGGCACGCGAGCGCAGTTCCCAGGTCATGGTGGCAAGGAAGTAGCTCTTGCCGCTGGCGGGGGCGCCGGCGATGGAGCAGAAGAACGGCTGCATTTCCACGAGCGGCCGGGTGATGGTCAGGTGACAGCGCGGGCAGGCCAGTTCCTGGCACGCCATGCCGCGGGCGTCGATGGCGTCGCCAGCCACGTTGAACCGGGTGGGCAGAAACCGGCGATAGGCGTGGTCCCCCACCACATCGTCGCCAATCAGCGCCTCATGGCGGGCTACGAAGAGAATCCGCTCAGGGGCGAAACGAAACCAGCAGTTGGGACAGGCGATCTCGCCAAGAAGGCGACCTGTAGCTTGCTCCGCTGGCTCAGCTATTAATTCGTTGGACAAGAGAAATCCTCGTTTCTTTGCTCTATTTACCGTAGTAATCAGTTGCGACTTGCCTGCTCGTGGATGATCAGGAATACGTCAATGAGTTCCGTCGCCTGGGTCATGCGCGACGCCACCGCACCATCGTTTCTTTCGCCTCGCACGCCCCGCTCCCACTCACTGCGAACGGCGCGGCAGGCCGTGAGTAACGCGTCGGCTTTCGAGCGGAGCGTGGAAGTCTTGTCATCAATGACCGCATGGACATCGATCAGCTGCGCCAGACGGTCGCTGTAAATATTGAATGTCACTCCAACCGCGAAATGACTGCGTATCTTCCTGGCCTCGGCGACAAAATCTCCGTATTGCCTGGCGACATCCCGAAGTTCCTGCCGAGCCGTGCGCTGCGCTTCCTCCGCCATCGCCTGCGCTTTGGCGGATTCTTCCTGCTTGGCGGCTTCGTTCTTCACAAAGACCCGCCGCGCCAATTCGGAGGGGGTCACCCATTCCTCGCCATCTTTCACCATACCCTTGTCCATCATTTCCTGCGTCAGCTTCTGTTCCGGCGTCACCCACTGGCCCTCGTGCAGGACCAGACCTTTCGCCTGCTGCTGGCGGGCAAACGCCTGAACTTGAGGCATCCACTGCCCGTCGTATTTCTCCAGTCCGTGCGCGAGGAGAGTTTGCTCAAAATCACGATGCAGGGCTTTGATGGCTTGCCCTGCGGCGCTGGGATCGGTCAGGATCAGATCAGCGGCGTCCCGGGTCCGCAGGATGATCGCCGTCAGCGCCGCATGGTGAGCGGGATCCGTCGCTGGGGGAATGCCATCGACACGGCCGTCGCGAAACTGCTCGATGGTCGCCTTGAGTGTTTGTATCTCCGCATGCAAACCGGCACGCGCCTGCAGTGTCTCGTGACGCTGCGCGGGCGTGATCCAGCGATCCTCCAGCGGCACCAGACCGGCACACCCTTGAACAATCGCGTTGGACGCCAGCGCGATGTCCACCTCGTCATGAAGCGAATCGTCAGCACCGTCCAAATCAGTCAACACTGCCTTGGCCGCCTGCAGTGACTTTCGGGCCTCGGCAAACTTTTCTGCCGCGATTAGCTCGTAGCCTTCGTCGCGCAGCGACCTGGCCTGGTTCAGTGCCTTCGACTGAGCGGAAGATGATTCGGCCCACCGGATCAGGCCCATCGCCCCAAGGCCAAGCACCACCACCAGCACTGTCACGGCGACCAACGAGATATTGCGGGCTCTGCGGTCACCATGACGCCTGATCACGTGCTGCTCGTATCGCGCGGAAATCTGCTGGGACAGCGCCTCGATGTTCCCGGCACCGCGATCAAGCTGCATGGCCTCTTGCACGTGCTGCCAAGCCGCCTCAACATCGTCCTCATTGAAACAGGCCAGAGCTGTGGCTGCTGCGGCTTTGGCGCTGCTTATCTGCTGCCTCGTTTGCTCAAGACGAACCTCGATATCGGGCAGGTCGGCAGCCCGAGCATGAGCTTGCTTGAGAAGTTCTTTGGCCTTGCTGGCTTGGCCTTGCGACAAGGCGGCTTCGGCCTGCTTGAAGAGCGCCTGTGCCGTGCTCAGCGACTGCTGAACCTTTGCCAGGCGCTGGTCCAGTCCCCAGACTCGATGGTTAGCCGCCTTGAGGGCAGCAAGACGCCGGCTGGCTTCGCACAAGTGCCGGGCCTGAATCAGCTGATTGATATCTTCAAATCCCGTATCCAATGCTGACCCCCACTCGACGACGAGGAATGTGCTCTTGTGGAAATGCCCCAGTAACAAAACATAGAGAAGAGAAGGATGCTATTACCCTATTTCTCACAAAGAGATTAACAGATTTCGCTTGGTTGGCAAGTTTCTTTTACGCTGATTTTTACCGTTGAACAAGGCTGGCGCAATGGGGGCCGCTATGACACTGCTCTCATTGTCGCGGCATGAGCCATTCCACACAGCTCGCCTGGTGGTGCAGGCGGCATGCTGCCACGGGGGCAAAGGGGCGATCTGGCAACTCGCCGCCTCTGGCAACCCTCGATCTTGGGTGAGAATGCCATTTTCGAAAATACCGCCACCCATGACAAACTTGGCGGCAACTGACCTATGCCTGTGGAGAGGCCATTGTAATGGCGTGATGGCAATTCGTTCAAAGTTCCTCATTTTTCTGCATATTAGTGGCCTATGCGTTTCAGCCGCCGGTTGTCTCTCGCACCAGCTTATTCCGCCCGCGAGGGGGCAGAAGCGACCCCGCAGCCTATGAACTTTTTCCATTTTCCACTTTTTAGTTTCCGTCTGATCGCCCTGCGGAACCTACCCGGGTTTTGTTGGATCCAAGAGGCGTCCGCTCATGCCTGGGTTGCAAGCAACTGAGCGCCAAAGTGCAAGATGTAGTACGAAATGGCCAGCCACAACGCGATGCCATTCACTTTTGACGAGCCGCGCACCGGGAACTGTCGCAGGCCGCGGTGCTGTGCCCGGTCGCCGTTGATGGTCTCTACCGTGGAGCCGCAAAGTTTGTACCTGTTCTTGGCTTCCTGCGTCGCCATGCGCTGTCGCCATGCGAAGAGTTCGTCGCTGTCGCCGGGCTTTCTTGCATGGGGATTGATGGCTGGCTTTCTGGGCTTGTTCACCGGAGCATACATTTTCATACCTGATTTCTCGGCCTTTTCAATTGGCTCGTGCTTCGCATAGCCGCCGTCGACCAGTTGCTCTTACACTTCGCCCTCGCTGCACGCTACCACCTGTTCACGCAGCGGCGATGCCTGCTCACCATCACTTACGGCATTGACCACACGACCGCCATGATCGCTCTGCTGCTCGTGTAGGTGGCGATCTGCACGTTGTAGGCAGGACGGAATCCGCCATCAGCCATCTTCTTCATCATCATCATCCATGAAAATCCCGGAGTGGCCCCAAAATTAGGGCGCGTGGAGAAGTTCTCAGGATCACGGACGGGGTAGAGCGTCCGACAATCCTGTCGCGTTGGTAGTTCCACGCTCAACTACGCATGAATCTGATGAAACCACAATGATTGCAGGTATTTCACCCACCATCATCCAGCGATCCCAAACTCCCCTGACGGGAATTGGAATGGTTTGGATGTTTGCGCAGCTCCGGAGCACCAGGCTGGGGTCGGGCACCTTGCATGGATGGCATACGTCGCCGCCTTGCTTCCACGCTCTCCATGAAAATGGTTCTTGGTTCGGATAATCAGTCCTGCTTCAGGATTGATCAAAAGCTCCATTGCAACTGATACCGTCGAGCGTTTGATACCCGTGTCACCTCGAATGATTTTGTTCTTTCTGAGCCATTTACCAATGGCCCGCGAAGGCACCTCAGCACTAGCATTTCTGCCGATCAGCTTCAGCATGATGCATAACGTGTACGCCAGCACATGCTCATTCACAACAGCCTTTTTGCTAGCACATGCCTTGATGATTTCTTCTGAAGCAATTCGCTCTTTGACGTAAGGAATCATTGCCTCAACATCGCTGTCATTGAATCGGTCGGTACAGCCATATTGCTGGCGGTAATTCTGGATGCACCAATCTGTGACTCTGGCAATTTCATCCAATCTACCGTCATCGCGGTCACCCGTGGCGGGCCCGCAGGGAAGCTCGACCAATTGCAACATCTCTTCCTCAATTTTCCACCGATCGGCGATCCCATGTTTCCCTATCGCCATCCAACCAGCAGCGCGATAGCGGTCAAACTGCGACTGTGTCTTGTCCAGAAACATGCGAGCAACCTTCGTACGCCCAAAGCTATCATGGACATACGTCATCGACTCGGCGTAGCCCGATGGTGTCTCGATAGACACATCAGACAACATGTCTTCGATGTTCGTCTCGTCAATATTACAATCGTCAGTGGTATCGTCCACCTCAGGCATCGATTGAATACCTGTTCCAACAATAGCAAGTATATCCTTCTCCGTGATCACCCCAGAATCCGTGCTCAACCATTGTATAAAATCTGTCATGTTATTGGGGCGAGTACCCGAGAGCGCTTTGTAACAGGGAGCTGTGACAAGTGTGCCACAGTGCCGGATTTTCTTCTCCAGAGTCACATCAAAAGGAAACCGAATCGTATAGTCACAGTCCATACCATTTCTGGCAATCCCATAAACCGATTTTAATGATTCGTAATCTTCCTGTATCGTTGTTTTACCATAGTATTTCCTGATTTCACGATCTTTGAGCTCCTTGCGAACCATCTTCATCGCGCACTTCCAATGACCATCGATCAGCACTTCATATTTATACCGCCCCCTGCCCGGCGCGGACCCAATCGATGATTTATATTTTGGATTCTTTATTACATATGAAAACGTTCCCTTTACATTGTCAAATTGGACGCCTTTAATCTCTGGAAGGAGCGATTTGAGCTCCCGCCCAAGTGCATGGAGCAGTTTGTTTCTGTAAGCCAAGTCCATCGATTCCCACTGAACACGAAACCATAAATAACATCCGCCCATCTGGCTTTGGTGGTTGTACGACCTTGAGGGCTCGATAAAGGATGCCAATCCAGGCAACAGCTCGGCGATGTGCGCCTTCGCGTAGTCATGGCTTGTTTGATACAGAGCAGTTTTCGAATCGAAGTCCAGCGCATGCAGTGACGTGTCGAGCATTGATTTCACTTTGTTCGACGACTTGCTGCTGCTCTTACGTTTTCGACAAGCGAGGTGGAAGTAAGCTCGACTTCCCTGGAGATGATTGCAAACGATTTGAGGCGTCCGACATCTCGGTACACGAATCATTACTTCGTGATCACCCCACTTTGAATCGACGAATTTCGTTGATCCTCGCGGTTTCTTACGGGTATTGACGTGAACTGGGGTGCCTTTCTGTGCATCAGGTGCTCCATACTCAAGGCCAAAATGTGCAGTGAGTTCAAACTGCTTCATTGCCTCATGAAAGTCTCTTGCTTGCCCCTCTAACATTTCTGGCACTGGATTTGACGCCTGTTTCTGGTTGTACGATCTATGATTCTCTTTCATATGACCTCTCCTGATGGCTATATCCGTTAACTAAACGGAGCCGATTTGCGCAAGCTAATGAATAACAACGTGTTAGGCATCCGTCTTGCGATGGTTCAATTGACAAAAAGTGACTTCACTACTGCATCCAGCAGGAAGACACAGTCCTCCCTGGGGGTTGCAATAGTTGATACAGCTAGAAGTGGGTGAAGTTCACCATTTGGAGATCTTCACAAATTTTGAAAATCGCAGTTCGAGAAGATGAAGGTCAACCAAGACCAAATACTATATCGGGGTATAGATGGGGGGGGGGGCGTTGGCGCGAGCCCCCACTCCGATGCGAAGCACAACCATCGGTACATGCGTAGCACATCTCTCAGGCTCTTCCCTCTGCCGTAAGGCTTCAAACTTAGACGTAAGGCTTCAAACTCAGTCTCTGCCCACTGAAGTACGACACCACCGGAGAACCGTCAGGCGGGGTGTCATCAATGCATAAATCTCAGCCAAGAGAGGCTGTAAGCAGGGACACTTGGGGTGGAGTGGAGGCGGACTGATCGATCCGCCAGTGCCAGCTATGGGATTTCAATGGCGGCAAGCTCAATAGCACTTCACTCGTCCTTGTAGATTTCAGGGAACCGCTGCTTTCTCAGTTCATTCATCTCAGGAATCATGATCA
>CAYLPI010000209.1:0-6176 GCA_964385505.1 uncultured Bordetella sp. | reverse complement strand
CGCATCCTGCCGGCCAGATTGCCGGCTTCGGCGCCAAAGCCCCAGAAAAAATCGGCCCGCACCGCGCCGCGAATCGCACCGCCGGTGTCCTGCGCCATCATCAGGCGCGCCAGCGGCGTACTGCTGTTGGGCATGGTGGTGGCGAGGAACACCGGTGCGCCGAGCGGAACCGCGCGCGGGTCGATTGCGATACTGCGGCCGTCGGTGAGCGGCACGCCGAGCGCGCCGAGGGGGCCGTCCGAAGCAAAGCCGGCGCCGCCCGGGCGGGCCGGCAGTTCGCGGAAAAACACGTAGCTGGCGTTGTGGTTCAGCGCGGCTTCAAGCTTGTCCGGATTGGCGCGTCCCCATGCCTTGATGCCCTGCATCGACGCCTGCTCGAGTTTCAATTCGCCCTTATCAATGAGGTAGCGTCCGACCGACTGGTAGGGGTGGCCGTTCTGGTCGGCGTAGCCGATGCGCATCATTTCGCCGTTGTCGAACTGCACCCGCCCCGAGCCCTGGATTTGCAGGAAAAACAGTTCCACCGCGTCATTCACCCAGACGATCTCGCGGCCTGCGAGCGGCGCAACGCCGCGCTCGATTTCATCGCGCGACCAGTAGGGCACCACACGCCGGCCCTCAATGCGGCCCCGCAGGCGCATGTTCTTCAGGTCCGGATTGACGGCCAAGAGGTCTATGGTGAGCAAGTCATCGGGCGGCGCGTAAAGCGCATGCACATAGGGCGGGCGTTTCACCCGGCTGCCACGCAGCAGCGGCTCGTAATAACCGGTGACCATGCCCTGGGTGGAGCCGTCCGCATTGGCGACGCGGTAGGGCGTGAAGTGACGCTCGAAAAACGCGCGGACCTGCGCGTTTGAAGGCGGCGTGGCATCGGCTGCGCCCGACTCCGCCGCGCGGGCGCAGACCTCGCGCCAGCCGGCGCGCGTGCGCAAGGCCTGGCAGCTGGCGCGAAACGCGCCCCAGGCCTCACTCAGTTTGTCGTCGCGCCAGCCGGCAATGGCCTCAAAGCTGACCGCTTCCAGCGTCTCTACCCTGGGCTTTGCCGGTTCTGCGCCCGGACATACCGCGCACACCGGACAGGCCTCGGGTTTGGGGCAGACCGGGTTTGCCGCAATTGCTACAACAGGTTCCGGGGCCGCGGCCGGCGTTGCCGCTCCGGTCACCGGCGGCTTGGTGGCGCAGCCTGAGGCGAGCAGCAGGGCGAGGGCCAGTGCGCCGGCCCGAAGCACGGCGGCGCAGGGCCGGCGCAAATGTCGCGATGGGTGGACGGGGACAGCGTATTGAAGGTGTTTGCTCACGCAGGACTTTCTCGGGCTATGATGCGCGCCGTCATCATGACGGCGGACGGGGTGCGGTGATGTGGATCATTTTTCTTGAGGCTGCGGTGGCGCTTGGCATCGCCGTATTCATCGTCTGGTGGACCTGGCCGAAAAAATCGGATGGCGTCAAACCCGACGACAAGGATGATGCCGACCGGCGATGAAGCGGCCGTGCATGGCGTGGTACCGATCAACGCTCAATGCAGCACGCGCGGCACCGATAGTGTGAACGGCGCAATCGGCGCGTCGAACTGCGTGCCGTCCTCGGCCGCCATCTGGTATTCGCCATGCATGGTGCCCACCGGGGTGGCAAGGGCCGTGCCACTGGTGTACTCGAACTGTTCGCCCGGCTTGATCAGCGGTTGCGCGCCGACGACGCCCAGGCCGCGCACCTCCTGCACCTGCTTGTCGGCGTCGGTGATGACCCAGTGACGGCTGATCAGCTGGGCCGGCACCGACCCGGTGTTGCGGATGGTGATGGTGTAGGCAAACACGAAGCGCGGCACCGTCTCGTCGGACTGGTCGGCGATGTACCGTGTTTGCGCCGAGACGCTGATCTGATATTTTTTGGCGGATGACATCACGCTATTTGATATGAATCGGCAGTCCGTGACAAGGCCCGCCGCAGCCTGATTGCGCCGGTGCAAAACCGCCGCGCACCGGGCGGGAGCGCGGCATTGCGGGTAAAATCGCCGGCATGAAACGCCAATACCGCATTGCACCCAGCCTGCTGTCGGCAGATTTTGCCCGCCTCGGCGAGGAAGTGCGCGATGTCGTCGCAGCCGGCGCCGACATGATCCATTTTGACGTCATGGACAACCATTACGTTCCCAACCTGACCATCGGGCCCCTGGTGTGCGAGGCGCTGCGCCCGCATACCAGCGTCCCGATCGACGTGCATCTGATGGTCAAGCCGGTGGACCGCATCGTGCCGGACTTCGCCCGGGCCGGCGCCAATATCATCAGCTTTCATCCCGAGGCGAGCGAGCATGTTGACCGCACCATCGGGCTGATACACGACTCGGGTTGCAAGGCGGGGCTGGTGTTCAACCCGGCAACGCCGCTCTGTTACCTCGATCACACGCTGCATTTGCTCGACCTCGTGCTGATCATGTCGGTGAACCCGGGTTTTGGCGGGCAGAAGTTCATTCCCGGCGCCCTCGACAAGATCAAGGCGGTGCGGGCGCGCATCGACCTGCACGTCAAGTCCGGCGGCCGCGACATCATGCTCGAAGTCGATGGCGGCGTTAAAACCGACAATATTGCCGCTGTGGCACGCGCCGGGGCAGATACCTTTGTCGCCGGTTCGGCGATTTTCGGCGCCGGCGACGCGGCTGCTTACAAGGCCACAATCGCCGGGATGCGCGCCGAACTTGCGGCAGTCTGAGACTGTGCCCGCCGCGTCCTTGCGCGCTCATCCTCCGGTTCCGGTCCGCGCCGTGCTGTTTGATCTTGACGGCACGCTGCTCGATACCGCGCCCGACCTCGCCGTCGCCGCCAACGCCATGCTGGCCGACCTCGGCCGGCCCGCGGTTTCGCTCGATGACGTCATGCGCTACATCGGCAAAGGCATTCCGCGCCTGATCGAGCGCCTGCTCACCGGCAGTCTGGATGCGCGCGCGGAAGAATCGGCGCTGGCCGTCGCACGCGGCAGTTTCGAGCGACATTACACCGTCGCCAATGGCACTGCGGCGCGCCTTTACCCCGGCGTGATGGCGGGCCTGCAGGCCTTCGGCCTGCTTGGCCTGCCGCGCGCCTGTGTCACCAATAAAAGCAGCGCGTTCACCGACAGCCTGCTGCAGCGTACCGGTCTTGCCGCTTGTTTTGAACTGGTGGTCTCGGGCGACACGCTGGCGCGCAAAAAACCCGACCCGATGCAATTGCTCTACGCCTGCGAGCGTTTCGGTGTGCCGCCGGCCGGAGCCTTGATGATAGGGGACTCGATGAATGATGCGCAGGCGGCGCGCGCCGCCGGTTGCCAGGTGTGGTGTGTGCCCTACGGCTACAACGAGGGCCACGCGCCCGAAACGATCGATTGCGACCGCCTGGTGTCTTCGCTTGAGGAGGCCGCCGCACTGGTGCGCGCCGCAATGCCGGCGGTTCCCACGGTGCTGGCGCGATGACCGGCGTACTCGCTCGCCTGGCCGCGATTGTCGGCCCGCAAGGCATGGTTGCGCCCGATGACGCCAAGGCCTATGCCACCGACTGGCGCAAGCGCTACTCGGGCAGCGCGCTTGCCGTGGTGAAGCCGGCCTCGACCGCGGAGGTGGCGGCGCTGATGAAGCTGGCCGGCGCGGAGCGCATCGGCGTGGTCCCGCAGGGTGGCAATACCGGTCTGGTTGGCGGCGCCACACCCGATTCATCCGGCCGGCAACTGGTCCTCAACCTGTCGCGCATGAACCGCGTGCGCGCCATCGACCCCATCAACAACACCATGACGCTGGAGGCCGGTTGTACGCTGGCAGCGGCGCAGGCCGCTGCGCTGGCGGCGGGGCGCCTGTTTCCGCTCAGCCTTGCCTCCGAGGGCAGTTGCGAAATCGGCGGCAACCTCTCCACCAATGCCGGTGGCACCGGCGTCCTGCGTTACGGCAATACGCGCGAGCTGGCGCTCGGACTGGAGGTGGTGCTGGCGGGCGGTGGGGTCTGGGACGGACTTCGCGGCCTGCGCAAGGACAACACCGGCTACGACCTGAAGCAGCTTTTCATCGGCGCCGAAGGCACACTTGGCGTCATTACTGCGGCGGTGCTGAAATTGTTTCCGCTGCCGCAGGGGCAGGCGACGGCGGTGGTTGCCGTGGACTCGGCCGACCAGGCGCTGCAACTACTCGAGCACGCACAGGCGCAACTGGCCGAACGGCTGGTGGGTTTCGAGCTTTTTTCCAGTCTGTGCCTGGAGCTGGTCCTGCGCTATTACCCGGCCTGTCGCGCACCTTTCCAGCAGGCCCATCCGCACTATGTGCTGATCGAGCTCGCCGACAGCCGCGACAGCGACGCGGCGCGCGAGATGATGGAAGACATGCTCGGTGCCGCGCTCGAGCAGGGGCTCATCCGCGATGCCGCCCTTGCCGCGAGCGGCGCACAGTCGCGCGGGTTCTGGGCGCTGCGCGAGAATATTTCCGAGGCGCAGGCGCACGAGGGTAAAAACATCAAGCACGACGTGTCGCTGCCGGTGTCGCGCGTGGCCGAGTTCATCCGCGTCACCGATGCGGCGATTGCGCGGGCCTTCCCCGGTGTGCGCATGGTGTGCTTCGGCCACATGGGTGACGGCAACCTGCACTACAACGTGTCGCCCCCGGCCGGTGTCGAACACGATGCCTTCCTCGCCAACCAGGCTGCCATCAGCCGCATCGTGCATGACAGCGTGGCGCATTTTTGCGGGTCCATCAGCGCCGAACACGGCATAGGGCAGAGCAAGCGCGATGAACTGACACGCTACAAGTCGCAGCTTGAACTCGATGTGATGCGCAGCATCAAGGCCGCGCTCGACCCACAGGGCATTATGAATCCGGGCAAAGTACTCTAGGCCTGTTTCAATTTTGGATTGTGAATTGTGAATTGTGAATTGTGAATTGTGGATTGTGGATTGTCGATTGTGGATTGTGGATTGTCGATTGTCGATTGTCGATTCTCGATTGTCATTCCGAGCGCAGCGAGGAATCTGCTTTTGAACAAGGGCAAAAGCAGATTCCTCGCTGCGCTCGGAATGACAGGGTGAGGGAGCGTCATTTTGAAACGAGCGCCGGGAATGACGATCTTTCGTATGGTGAGCGTCTCTTTGGCTCAGGACTCGTTTGACAGTCGCCCCGATGTGAACGTGCGTGCTATAGTTGCTTCACCCCGCAATCGGCAATTTCAACCGGGCAAAAAAGTCGTGAACTGCATGCATTTTCAAAACTGGGCAATGAGCCGGGGAAGCTGGCGTAGCTGGCGTTCCTGAGCCCGCGCACGCGCCGAAGATTTTTATCGGCGCACCCACCGCAGTTTTTGAAAATGTTGTTTGCCGGAGCAGTTCATGACCGAAGCTGATTTCAAGCGCCTCGCCGCAGAAGGCTACAACCGGGTTCCCCTGGTTCTGGAAACCCTCGCCGACCTCGATACCCCCCTTTCGATCTACCTCAAACGCGCCAACCGGGCGGATACCTATTTCTATTTGCTCGAGTCGGTCGTCGGCGGCGAGCGTTTCGGCCGCTATTCGTTTGGCCGCCTTTCCTCACCGGCGCGCATTGGCGCGCGCGGCAGCGAGGTCCGTGTGCTGCGTGGTGGCGACATCATCGCGAAGCCTCATTAAGCATGCATCCCTTGCTCCAGAACGCAATCGCAATGCATCAGGGCGGCAACTTGCCGGGTGCCGAGTCGGTCTATCGGCAGATACTCACCGCCGAGCCGAACAACGCGGAAGCGCTGCAATTACTAGGCTTGATCGCACACCAGCTCGGCCGCAACGACGACGCGGTCGAGTTGATCGAAAAGAGCCACAAGCTGGCGCGCCCGCAGGCGTTTTCCCTGAACAACCTGGGTCAGGCCTATCTGGGCCTGGCGCGCCCGCGCGACGCCAAGCGCTGTCTTGCCAAGGCGTTGTCGCTCAAGCCCGATTACGCCGAGGCGCACAACAACCTCGGTGTCGCCCTGGAGGAGATGGGGCAGCGCAAGGAGGCGGAACAGGCTTACCGCCGGGCGACGAACTTGCAGCCGGCGTATGCCGGCGCGCACTACAACCTCGCCAATGTTCTGGTTGATCGCGGCGCGGCCGTCGAGGCGGAGCAACACTATGTCAAGGCGCTGGCCGCTGACCCGGACAATGCCGATGCGCATTACCACTTCGGCAACTTGTTGTTCAATCTCGGCCGGCCGGCCGAG
>CAYLPI010000208.1:0-6189 GCA_964385505.1 uncultured Bordetella sp. | reverse complement strand
GCATGAAGGGCACGAAGTCGGGGTTGGCGAGGGGTACGCGCACGCTGCCGACGATCTGGCCGCCGCCTTCCTTGAAGCCGCGGCTGAAGCAGTCCTCGGCCTCATGGCCGGGCGCGAAGTCGGAGACCGCGGTGTAGGCGGTCTTGTGTACTTTCGCCGCCCACTGACCGAGCGGATAGGCCGACTGGCAGATGGTGAAGGACACGCGCGCCATGTAGGGGGCGTTGACCATGATCCTGGCGCCGGCGGCGTTCATGCTGACGAAGGGCACCTTGGCTTCGGTGGTGAGCGGGCCGATCGCGGCCATGTTCGGCGTCCAGACGATGCCGGTGAGAAAGTCCACCTTGTCGCGCACGATCAGCTCTTGTGCGATGCGTTTTGCGACGTCGGGGTTGGGGCCGGTGTCGTCACGGGTGATCAGTTCTACTTTAACGCCCGGCGGCAGCTTGTCGCCGTTGAGCTTCATGTACAGCTTGACGCCCTTGTCGAGCTGGTCGCCCTGGGCGGCGGCGGCGCCGCTGTAAGAGCTGATGAAGCCGATCTTGACCGTCTGTGCTGCTGCGGGCAGTGCCAGTAACAGCGCTGCCGCGGCGAGTCCGGTCGAAACGGACGTGGTGATGTTCATGTGGTCTCCTCCTGCGGTGGAATAAAGCCCCCGACGTTTTGCCAAGGGTCGAAAAACGGTGGAACTGATTCTGGGTAGTCTATCAAAAATCGATTATATTACCCACACAAGAATAAAATTCCTGCACCGCCTCACAGCCGTAGTATCCGCCTCGGCGCGGTTGAAAGTGCGGCTGATGCGGGCAAAAAACCGGATATCGCGCCGCCTGGCGCGGCGGGAGGCTCCGGCGAACATCACACTTCTCCAGACTGGAATCAGACAATGGCAAAACTGCAAATTTCCATGGCGTGCTGGGACTACGACCGCACCCGCGCGCTCGCCGACGGCACGGTAAGGCCCGACGGCATTGACCTCAACTACATGACGCTCCCGGTCGAGGAGACGTTTTTCCGCATGCTGCGTCACCAGGAGTTCGACTGCTGCGAAATGTCGTTGTCCTCGTATTGCGTGACGCTGGCGCGTGAGAACCCGCCTTTCATTGCAATTCCGGTTTTTCCGTCCCGCTATTTCCGTCACTCCTGCATATTTGTTTCCGCCAAGAGCGGTATCCGCGAACCGAAGGACCTGATTGGCAAAAAAATCGGCACGCCCGAGTACCAGATGACGGCGCCGGTGTGGATACGCGCCATCCTTGAAGACGAATACGGTGTCGACCACACCAGCGTGCAATATCTCACCGGCGGCGAGGAGCAGAGCGGACGCGATGAGAAGGTGAAGCTTGATCTTCCGCCGGCGGTCAGGGTAAGTCGCATCGGGCCGACGCAGACGCTGTCGCAAATGATTGCCTCGGGCGAGATCGATGCGCTGCACACTGCGCGCGCGCCCTCGACCTTTTATTCGCAGCCGGACAGGGTCAAGCGCCTGTTCCCCGACTTCATGACGGTGGAGCGCGATTATTACCGCAAGACGCGGATTTTCCCGATCATGCATACCGTGGTGATCCGCCGCGAACTGTATGAAAAAAACCGCTGGATCGCGCAGGCCTTGTACAAGGCCTTTGTCGAGGCGCAGAAGCTGACCTACGAGGCGCTGCAGGAAACCGCCGCGCTCAAGGCCATGCTGCCCTGGTTGGGTGCGCATGTCGATGAATTGCTGCGCGAGTTCGGTCCGGACTGGTGGGCCTACGGGCTGGAGTCAAACCGCCATGTGCTGGAAACTTTTTTGCGCCACCATCACCGCCAGGGACTGTCAAAGCGGCTGCTCAAGCCGGACGACCTGTTTGCGCCCGAGGCACTCGAAGGATTCAAAATCTGATTTCCTTTAGTCCTTTAGTCCTTTAGTTCCTTAGTCAGATAGTCCTTTAGTCCGATAGTCCCATCGTCCGATAGTCCGATAGTCTGATAGCAAGAGCAAAGAGGAGTTTTACAACATGCAAAAAAACATAAAAATTGCCGGCCTCACGTTAGCAGTGCTTGCCGTGGTCGTCGCTGCGCCGGTATCGCCGGTGCAGGCGCAGACGGCTTATCCGAACCGGGCAGTGCAGATCGTCGTTCCCTACACCCCGGGTACCGGTGCCGACATCATTTCGCGCCTGCTGGGCCCACGCCTGTCCGAAGCCTGGAAGGTGCCGGTCATAACCGACAACCGGCCCGGGGCGACCGGCAATATCGGGTCGGACATCGTCGCGAAGGCGGCGCCTGACGGCTACACGCTGCTTTGTGTCGCAACCTCGTTCGGCACCAATCCGGCGATTAACACCAAGCTGCCGTTTGACCCGGTGAAAAGCTTCACGCCGGTGGCAATCATTGCCACCAGCGGGCTGGCGCTCCTTGTACCGGCAGACCTGCCGGTGAAGACGCTGCGCGAGTTCATCGAGTTCGCGCAGCGCCAGCCCGGCGTGCTGAACTATTCTTCGCCGGGCAATGGCGGACCGCAGCATCTGGCGATGGAGTTGCTCAAACTGGAGGCGCGCATCGACATCGTGCATGTGCCTTACAAGGGCGCGGCGGGCGCGCTTGCCGACCTCGTCGGCGGCCATGTCAAGGCCAGCGTCGTCGCCACCCAGACCGCTGCGCCTTATGTGCAAAGCGGCCGGCTGCGCATGCTCGCGGTGATGGGGGCGGAGCGTTCACCGGCATTCCCGACCGTACCGACCCTGAAGGAGTCCGGCTTTCCCGACATGGTGGTCGATACCTGGTACGGCATGTTTGCCCCGGCCGGGACGCCGGCCGATGTTGTGGCCAAGGTCAACGCTGAACTGAACGCCTTGCTGGCCCAGCCCGATATCCGCGAGCAGTTTGCCAAGCAAGGCCTCAGCGCTGTGGGTGGTCCACCGGCCAGGCTGGGTGATCTGGTCAAGCGCGAACTGCCGCGCTGGGTCAAGGTGGTCAAGGCCGCCGGCATCAAGGCCGACTGAGCGCGGCGCGCAGCCGCGACGCGGCACGGGCAATCCGACGCTGAACATCGACGGAACATCGACGGAACATCAACCCAACATCAACCCAACATCAACGGAACAGCAAAGGACTTCGCAATGAGCCTCAAGCAAGATCTGGTCGCCGCTTATCGCATCCTCGCCGAGTTTGGCGTCATCGACGGCTACGGCCATGTCAGCATCCGTTCCGACAGCAATCCCGATCACTACTGGCTGTCGCGCTCGCTCGCACCGGAACTGGTTACCGAGGACGACCTGATGGAATACGACCTCGATAGCAATCCCATGGACGCGCAGGGCCGCGAGTCGGTGCGTGAGCGTTTCATCCACGGCGAGGTGTTCAAGGCGCGGCCGGAGATCATGGCCGTGGTGCACAACCATTCGCCCTCGGTCGTGCCCTTCAGCATCACCGAGATGCCGCTGCGGCCGATATTCCACATGGCGGCCTTTGTCGGCGAGGGCTTGCCCAATTTCGAGATTCGTGACGCGGCCAAGGGTACCGATTTGCTGGTGAAGACCCCTTACCTCGGACACGCCCTCGCCAAGTCCCTCGGCGGGGCGCCGGCAGCGCTGATGCGCGGCCATGGCGCGGTGGTGGTGGGGGAGAGCATCGCCCGCGCCGTCGGGCGCAGCGTGTATCTGGAGGTCAGCGCGAAAATGCAGGCGCAAGCGATGATGATCGCCGGCCCCGGTGGCAAGATCACTTATCTTGATGATGACGAGGTGCAGGCCTCGGTGCCGGTGCAGGATTACAAGCGGGCCTGGCCATTGTGGCGTGCCAGGGCGCTGGCGCGGGTCAAGGCGGAGCAGGGCGCTGCCTGAGGCGCTCTGCTCCGTCGTCCTCAAGGTGTATCACTCGGCTTTGGCACCCGACATTGTGACCGCCCTGGAGTAGCGTTCCGCATCGCCTTTGAGCGCGGCGGAGAATTCTTCCCCCGATGCGCCAAGCGGAATAATGTCCAGATTGGTGAAGCGCGAGGCAACGTCCGGGGCCTTCAGCGCATCGGCGACATCGGCGGCGATTTTCGCCGAGATGTCGCGTGGCAGGCCGACCGGCCCGAACACGCCGAAGGTTGGCGCGAAGTCGAACCCCGGAATCATTTCAGCCAGTGCCGGTACGTTGGGCGCGGTGGGCGAGCGCTTCAGCGAGTTGATGGCGAGCAGCTTGATGCGACCGTCCTTGACGTGCGCGGCGAGTGAGGTATAGCCGGAAAACGCCATTTGCACCTGTCCGCCGACCAGCGCCGGAACGCTTTGCCCGGTGCCCTTGTAGGGGACGTGCACGATATCGAGGCCGAGCGAGGATTTCAGGAACTCCATCGCCAGATGGTGGGTGCTGCCGATGCCGGAAGAACCATAGGAGTACTTGCCCGGACTGGTCTTGGCCAGGGCGATCAGTTCCTGCATGTTGTTGGCGGGAAAGGACGGGTGCACGGCGAGATAAAGCGGCGCCTTTGCCGTCATCGATACCGGGATCAATTCCTTGGCCGGGTCGAACGGCATTTTTTTGTAAAGAAAGGGGTGGATGGCGTGGGTCGAGTTGTCGGTGACCAGCAGCGTGTAGCCATCCGGGGCCGAACGCACGACCACTTCCGCGCCAACCAGGCCGTTGGCACCCGGGCGGTTATCGACGATGACCTGCTGTTTCCAGTTTTCGCCCAGGCGCTGTGCGATGATGCGCGCGATGGTATCGGGCAGCCCGCCGGGCGAATACCCGACAATGATGCGAACCGGCTTGTCGGGGAAATTGCGCGCCGCCTGGGCCAGTGCGGCCCCGGCGTGGCCCAGCGTGAGTGCCGCGAAAGCGGCGCCGATGACGCCCAACAGTGCTTTTTTCATTGCATTCTCCTCTTGATTGATGAGCCGGCGTGCTCCTTCGGGTGTGCCTCTCGCACAAGGGGAGCCTGGCCGCGATATAGGTTGTCATCGCCGCAGCGCGACGTTGGCATTACAGATTGCTTGAATCGAAGCGGAAAGAATTATAATCGCTTTATTTTTCGCATACCGTTCCGCGGCAGAAGCCAGCGTCGCGCGGCGTGCCAGGAGAAGCGCATGGCCGGAGGAATCATAGCTGCAGCGGTAACGGCCCACGTGCCGCGCATGGGGGTGGAAGACAAAGCCCCGGATTTCCAGCGCGGCCTGATCGCCGGATCAAAAGGCATGGGCGAGGCTTTGCGCGCGTTGAAGCCCGATTTGTTCGTGCTGCAGTCGGCGCACTGGGTGTCGAGCTTCAACTGGTACCTGACCTCCCATGCCGTTCACAAGGGCCATTGCATCGCCGACGAGGCGCCGGACCTGATTCCCGGGCTGCCCTACGAAAGAAAGGGCGATCCGGAATTTGCGACGGCGCTGGCCGAGGCGATGAAGGGCGAGGGCATGCCGGCCTTCACCACCGACAATCCGCACCGTTCCTGGGATTACGCCTGCTGGGTGCCGATGACTTACCTCGATCCTGCTTCTGGCATACCGCTGATAGAATTGCCGACCTGCCTCGCCGCCGACCATGCCGAGAACATGAAGGCCGGAAGGCTGGTGCATGAAGTGGCGAAAAAATCGGGCCGGCGGGTGGTGTTTCTTGCCAGCAGCGCGCTGACTCACAAGATCGTGCGCGGTCCGCATTTGTGGCCGACCGACGAGCGCCTCGCGCTGGACCGTGATTTCATCGCCGGCCTGGTGGCAGGAGACATTGACCGGCTGACACGCAATTTTCCCGAGTACTGCCAGGCTACTGCGGCGGAAATGGGCGGTCGCATCATCGCCGCCCTGCTTGGCAGCCTGGAGGCGATGCGCGCCGACTACGGTCCCTTGTCAGGACGGCAGTACGGCGATTATGCGCAGTCTTCGGGCAGCGGTAACGTCAACGTCGCGATACAGCCGACCGCGCATTGACAGTGACATTGACATTGACATTGATTCAGACCGGCACACGCACTGCACCTGCTTGCAGGGTGGCGTCGTCGCAGTTATGGCAACATGACCAAGGAGTGACAGCATGAACAAACCCGCCGACATGGCCGCAGGCCAGAAACTCATCACCACGCTCAACTTTATCGACGGCCAGTATGTGACCGCAGCTGCGGGCAAGACCTTCGAGAACCGCTCGCCGGCCGACGGCCGTCTGGTCAGCATGGTGTCCGAGGCGGGCGCCGGCGAGGTGGACGCCGCGGTCAAGGCGGCGCGCGCCGCCTTG
>CAYLPI010000207.1:0-6239 GCA_964385505.1 uncultured Bordetella sp. | reverse complement strand
GCTGCTTCATTTGCTCACGCCTTTGTTCCATGTGTTCGCGCGGCGCGCCGGCGCGGCGCTCCTCATTCGCGGCTGGTGACGTCTGACCCCAGCTGGCGGCGGTGATCGACAACAGTGAGATGAATAATGCGGTGCGTTTCATGAGCGGCCCTTGTCTTTATAGAGATGGCGGATGGACTCAATCTTAGCCGGCGCGCGGCCGGGCGGAACAAGCTGTAACCGGGTTTTACATCTTTTACAGCTTGTAATCGCCGCCCTTCACGCCGGCAGGCGGTTGATGCCGCCACGGCCGCAAAGAATTTCACCGGCGGGGGTGCTGCGCTGCAGGTTCGGCATTTTCTCGAGGCCGCCCGCCACTAGCCTGGCCGTCGCGCCTCCCGCCGTGCGCGCGCGTAGGCGCGAAGTTCTTCCAGCGTGATAGCGCCATCGCGATTGGCATCGATGGCGTCGAAGTTACGCGCCACGCGCGGCAGGGCTTTTTCGCCCTCGGCGCGGCTGAGCCGGCCGTCGCCATTGCTGTCGGCCCGGGTGAACTGCTCTTCAAGGCCGCCGCCACCACTGCCATTGGCGCGGCCAGGGGGCCTGCGTCCGGCGCGGATTTTTTTCCAGGCGCGCAACTCATCGGGCGTGATCTGGCCGTCGCGATTGGCGTCAATGGCGTCAAAGTCCGCGGCAAGCGTCGCCGAAACGCGCGCTTCGTCCCGCGAAATCATGCCGTTGCCATCGGCGTCGATTGTCCGCAACTGTCTGGCGTCACGTCCGCCCGTCTCCGCGCCAATTACCAGCGGAGCGGCGAACAACAGCAAGAGCGGTATGCACAAAGCTCGCGTCATAGGCAAACCAACGGCGCGGTGACGCTCTGGTTGACCGCAGCCCCCGCCGCGCACGACGCGCGGCGGGTTTTATTTTGCAACGGACGCTTTGTTGCCCTCGCGCCCGACGCCGAGGCGCAAGTCCGCCTGCCTGATGTTGGCGCGCGATTTGAGCCGCACCTCGATTTCGGCCAGTTTGTCGCGCATCGGCGCACCGGCGAACAGTTGCGGCCTGGAGGGTTCGAGTTTTTCGGCGCGCTCACGCGTCGCAATGCTGCGGCTGGCAATATCGAAGGCGTCGGTAAACGACAGGCTTCGGCGCAGGGCTTCATTGAAATAAGCACGCCCGAAATAGGTGAAATCCGCCTCGTTCGAGCAGCCGAACGACTGCCGGTCCGCCGCGGCGGCAGTGATGATCAGCGTGTTGTCATCCTTCAGCGGTTCGACAAAACCACCCGAGTAACAGGCCGAAATGACCAGTGCCTTCCACTTGATGCCGCTCTCGGCGAGCAGGCGCGACAACGCCGCAGGCGTCAGTTGCGCCAGTTGCAGCGGCGGCAACTCAAAGCTGAGCTCGTGCTGCTCCGAACCGTGGGTGGTGATGTAGAGCAGCAACACATCCTCGTCCGGGTTCATTGCCGCGGCGATGCGCGCGAGCGCGAGGCGCAGGTGGGTGACCGTGGCGATGGGCAGTTGGCCCAGGGTTTGCGGATTGTTCGACATCAGGATGTTGCGGCCGCCGGTGTCAAAGCGGCTGCCAAGCAGCTCATCGACCACCGCCAGCTCCCGGCCGAACACATCCTGCGTGCCGAAGGGCGCCACGCCCAAAAAATACAAATCGGTGACGCCGGGGCGATCGGGCTCGAGCGCGTCAAGCTGCTCCATCAGGAGCGGCGTCTGCGCATGAAACAACTGCTCCTGCGTGATTGAGGCCGTGTCCTCCGTGCCCTGCTGCGGCTGGGCCTGCCACAGCTCGGCGCGCGGCAGCGCAAACAGGAACACCGCCAGCAGCACGGTCAGCACGCCGCTTGCCGCGAGCGCCCGTGGCCGGCTCCACCCGCCGAGCAGGGCGACGATGCGCAGCATCACCGCCACCGACCAGGCGATGTAGGCGTAGTAGAGCAGCAAGGAGGTGTCCGGCGGCAGCGCCTGCTCGGCGAAGACGGTTTGCAGCACGCTGCCGGCGATCTCGAACACGGTGTCCGGCGCGATCAGCAACACGGCGAAGGCGAGCAGCAGTTCGCGCCTGCGGTAAAGTCTGGCGATGATGAGGCAGGCGAGCAGCGTGAGCGGCACCTGCACCAGCGGCACCGTCAGCGCCGACAGGTTGACCGCGCCGGGGAAACCGGCACGCAGCATGCCGCCGACCAGCCACAGCAGCAGGTTGAAGACGAACAAAACGGCATAGTCTTCGGCCGATACGCGAAAATCGAGCGTGCGCACGCGCATGAACAAGGCGAGGCGCGTGCCGGCAATCACATTGTGCTTGAGGCCCTGCAGCAGGCGTTCGCCAGGATAGGGCATGTCAGCCGCGCCCTGATGCGCACGCAACGCGCGCCAGTGCGGCGGCGATGGCGGCGACCCGCGCCACCCGCAGGCGCGCGGGAATGTCGGCTGCAGCCCCGGCCCTGGCAACGGCCCCGGCATCGACTGCGGCGGCAGCCGACAAGGCGAGCTCAATGCGCGCACGCGGCGGCCACGGCAGTAAAGGTACCGGCGTGGTGCGGGCCATTTCGCAGACGCAGGCATCGAGCAGGTCGGTATAACGCCCGGGCCGCCGGAACGCGTCGCCGGCTTGCAACAGCGCGAGCAATTCGCCGGCGGCGGCACCCTCCGCCGCGGCAATGCGCGCGTACAAGGCGGCGGCGAGCACCGCCAGGTCACGACAATCGCCAGGCGCCTTGAGGCGCCCGGCCAGCGCGCCGGCGGCGCTGCCGGCAAGCCCGAGGGCACAGGCGGCAAAGCGCACCGGCAGCGGCAGCGCGTGGCGCGCGGCATGCTCGAGGCCGCGCAACGCCGGCAGCGGGTCGGCGGCGTGCGCAGCCGCTTCGGGCAGGATGGCGGCGAGGGCGCCGCATTGCGCCAGCACCGCAAACATTCGCGCGGGCGCATCTTCCATCAGGCCCTTTGCCAGTTCCTGCCAGACGCGTTCGGGCACCAGAGCGTCGGCCTCACCCGAGGCGGCCATGCCGCGCATCAGGTCCAGGGTTTCGGGCGCGACGGCAAAACCGAAGCGCGCGGCGAAGCGCGCGCCGCGCAGGATGCGCACCGGATCTTCGGCGAAGGCGCTGCCGACATGGCGCAACACACCGGCCTTGATGTCAGCCTGGCCGCCGTAGGGGTCGATCAGGCGGCCTTCGGTGTCACAGGCGATGGCGTTGATGGTGAAGTCGCGCCGCGCCAGGTCTTGTTCCAGCGTGACGTCCGGTGCGGCGTAAATCTGGAAGCCCGTGTAGCCGGGTGCGCTCTTGCGCTCGGTGCGGGCGAGCGCGTATTCATCGTGCGTCGCAGGATGCAGGAACACCGGAAAATCCTTGCCCACGGGCGTGTAGCCAAGACGTGTCATGTCTTCGGGCGTCGCGCCGACGACGACATAGTCGCGGTCTTTCACCGGCAGGCCAAGCAGCCGGTCGCGCACCGCGCCGCCGACTTCGTAAATCTTCATCGGCGGCGCGCGCCGGCGCGACGGTGTTGCTGGCTGCTGCGGCATTCAGGCATAGGGCTCGTCCGCCGGCACGAATTCGGTTTCGGCGCGCGCGCCGTCCACCCACGCCCGCACCGCGGACAGCGTGCGCACGGCGTCGCAATAGCGCTGTGCATCGTCGGGCAGCAGCACGGCATGGGTGATGAAGCGCATCACCACCGGGGCGTAGTAGGCGTCGGCAAGGCTGAACGCGCCGAACAACAGATCACCCGAACCATCGGCGTGTTCGCGACAGACCCGCCACAGCGCGCAAATGCGCCCGATGTCGCGCTGCACCTCGGCACTCATGCCCTTGCCCGGGTGTGCGGCGCGGATATTCATCGGCATGCCGGTGCGCAGTGCGCGAAAACCGCCGTGCATTTCGGCGCAGGCGGCACGCGCCAGTTGCCGCGCCCGCGCACCGGCGGGCCACAGCGCCTGTTGCGGAAACATTTCTGCCAGCGTCTCGCAAATGGCCAGCGAATCCCACACCGGAACGCCGTCGATCAACAGCAGCGGCACCTGGCCGTTGGGTGAGGGGAAGGCCTCGATGCCGCGCACCCTGCCCTCGTCGCTGAACTTGAGCTGCACCTCTTCGAAGGCGATGCCGGCCTGGCGCAGGGCTACCCATGGGCGCATCGACCAGGACGAGTAATTCTTGTTGGCTATGACCAGTTGCAGCCGCATGTGCTGGCTAGCGTCCGGCGCGGATGCGGAAAAGGTTGAAGCGTGTGCGCGGCAGCACGCCGGAAAGATACGAGGGCGCCACGGCTTCTAGCGCCTCGGGCACGATGCCGAAGGGAAATGCGGCGTCGCTGACGTTGTCGCGTTCCATCGAGCGCAGGTTGTCCAGTGTCAGCAGCGAACCGGGCAGGATCTCGAGTGAAAAGGCCTGCAAGCCGGAGAGGATTTTTCCGAGGCCGATAATGGGCCGCTCGCAACCGATGACACGGCCGGTGTAGGCGATGAGTTCACGCAGCGTATAGACGCGCGGGCCGGCGAGCGCATAGGTCTTGCCGTGGCTTGCGCGTTCGGTGAGGCTTTGCACAAAGGCACGCGCGACATCGCCGACGTACACCGGTTGAAAGCGCGCGTTGGGCGACCCGAGCGGCATGAACGGCGAAATGCGCAGCAGCGTGGCGAACAGGTTGAGGAAACGGTCGCCCTGGCCGAACACCACCGAGGGTTGGAAAATGGTGACCGCCACTTTGTCGGCGACGGCCAGCACCGCGGCCTCGCCATCGGCCTTGGAGCGCAGGTACTCGCTCGGCGCATCCGCCGCCGCGCACAGCGCGCTCATGTGCACGAGGCGCGGCACGCCGGCGCTCATGCAGGCGGCGGCGAGCGCCGTTGGCAGTTCGACATGGGCCCGCGCAAAATCGCGTCCATAGGGCATGCCCGGCCGGCTGTGCAGAATGCCGACAAGATTGATGAGGGCGTCACAACCGGCGAGCAAGTCCGGCAGCGTGGCCGCATCATGCACATTGGCCTCGATCACATCAACGGTCGGCAGCGTGATGAGGTGCTTGGCGCGGTCGCGCCCGCGCGTGGGCACGACCACGACATGGCCTTGCGCGGCCAGCATGCCGACGATATGGCGACCGATGAATCCGCTGCCGCCGATTACACAGATTTTTGACATGTTGGTATGCCTGCTCTTGTCTGAATTTGCCCGGGGAAAAGCCGCAGGCCGGCACGCCCGGCGGTAGCCGGCCGGTGCGGCGCTATTTTACTGCGCCTGCGCCTGCTCTTCGCGCAGCGCCAGCGTATTGTCGGGGCCCTGGCGTGCGGGAATGATACCCATGCGGGTTTTCAGCGACCGCGTCGGATCACCCAGCATCGCGGCGTAATAGACGGTGTTGATCATCACCTTCTTGACGTAGTCGCGTGTCTCGTCAAAGGGAATGCTCTCGGCATAGATCGCGCCCTCGAGCGGCCGCGCATCGCGCCAGCGCCGGGCGCGGCCCGGACCGGCGTTGTAGGCGGCGGCGGCCAGCACCGGTGAGCCGCCCTGGTCATCGAGCACATGGCGCAGGTAGGCGGTGCCCAGGCGCACATTGACGTCGATGTCATTGACACGGGCGTGGCTGAAATTGCTCATGCCGATCTTGCCGGCCATCCATTTCGCCGTGGCCGGCATCAGTTGCATCAGGCCCGATGCGCCCACCGAGGATTTGGCGGCGGTGATGAAGCGGCTTTCCTGGCGCACCAGGCCCAGCACCCAGGGCTCTTCGAGTTGCAGCGCGCGCGCCGACTCGGCGAACACCTGGCGGTGCGGCGCGAGATAGCGCAGCGAAAAGTCGTGTTGCGCCAGCGTGCGATCGGCGGTGCTGATGGCGCGATCCCAGATTTCGAACTTGCGCGCGTGGTCGGCGGCGGCGAGCAGGAAACGGTCATCGGTGCCGCGAATCGCCCACAGCCACTCGCGTGTCGCCTCGGTGCGCATGTCGAGGCGATAGAGCGCGAGCGCGCGGGTCAGCCCGGGATTGGCCGCAGCCGCCGCGACCTCTTCTTTGGTCGGCACGGCGACCTTGGCCGGAATTTCGATGGCGCGTCCCAGTTCCTCGGCAGCCAGACGGCCGTAGAAGTGGTGATTGTCGGCGACCGTCATGAATAATTTTTGCGCCCCGGGGACATTGCCCTGCGCCTGCAGCGCGCGGCCCTGCCAGTACATCCAGGTCGGGTCATTGCGCTGCAGGCTGTCCATGCGTTGAATCGCCGCCATGACCGCCGGCCAGTGGCCC
>CAYLPI010000206.1:0-6310 GCA_964385505.1 uncultured Bordetella sp. | reverse complement strand
TCTTGCCCTCCATCCCCTCGAGGGTCATCAGCGGCAGGAACACGACGATGATGATGCCGACGCCGAATATCACCGGCGTCGCGACTTCCTGCACGGCTTCGAGCAGCACACGCACCCGGCTTTCCTCCGGCCGCTCGCCGAGACGTGTGAAGGCGTTCTCCACCACCACCACCGAGCCGTCGACCATCAGGCCGATGGCGATGGCAAGGCCGCCGAGGGACATCAGGTTGGCCGACAGGCCGTAGCGGTTCATCACCATGAAGGTGATGAGCGGCGTGAGGATAAGGGTCGCCACCACGACGATACTCGAGCGCACGTCGCCAAGAAACAGAAACAGCACGACGACGACGAGGATGGCCCCTTCTATCAGCACCTTGATCACAGTGGCGAGAGCCGCATCGACGAGCTCGCTGCGGTCATAGTAGGGGACGATTTTCAGCCCACCGGGCAGCATGTCGCGATCGTTGATCTGCTTTACGCGATCCTTGATGCGCGACACCACTTCCTTGGCGTTACCGGCGCGGATCATCATCACCACCCCGCCCACCGCCTCGGTATAGCCGTCCTTGATCATGGCGCCGTGACGCACCTCGTGCCCGAGCGTGACCTCGGCGACATCGCGTATGTAGACCGGCGTGCCGCGCAATTCCTTGAGCACGATGTTGCGGATGTCATCGAGCCCCTTCACCAGTCCGATACCGCGGATGAGGTAGGCCTCGGCGCCCTGCGGCAGCACGCCGCCGCCGGAGTTGGCGTTGTTGCGCGCCAGCGCCTGGTGCACGTCCTGGATCGAAATGCGGTAATGGCGCAGCCGCTCCGGATTGACCAGCACCTGGTATTGCCGCGCGTAGCCGCCGGTGGAGTTTATTTCGGCGACGCCGGTAATCGAACGCAACAGCGGGCGCGCCACCCAGTCCTGGGCGATGCGCCGCTCCATCAGTTCATCGCGCGTCAATGCGCGCCGGCCGTCATCCGGGCGCTCCAGAGTGTATTGATAGACCTCGCCTAGCGCCGTGGACACCGGCCCCAGAACGGGTCTTACCCCCTGCGGCAGGCCGGCGGCGATTTCAGTCAGTCGCTCCATCACCAACTGGCGCGCAAAATAGACATTGGTCGCGTCGGTGAACACCATGGTGATCAGCGAAAGCCCGGGCTTGTTGAGCGAGCGCATTTCGGTCAGGCCGGGCAGGCCGGTCATGGCGATCTCCAGCGGCACGGTGACAAAGCGCTCGACCTCCTCGGGCGAGCGGCCGGAGGCCTCGGTGGCGATCTGCACCTGCACGTTGGTGACGTCGGGAAAGGCATCGACCGACAGCTTGCGCGCGGCATTCAGGCCGAACACCAGCAGGATGGCGGCGAGCACCAGGACGATAAGCCGCTGTGTCAGCGCGGCGCGTATGAGTGAATCGATCACCGATCAGCTCCCGAGTGCGTTGCGCTTGCGTTCATTGTTCAGGTGAAAGGCGCCATCGACGACGGTGCGGTCGCCTTTGGCGAGGCCGCTGATTACATGACGCCTGCCCTCATGCTCTACACCAAGATTCACCAGGCGCAGCGTGTACTGGTTCTGTCCGGTTTCGACAAATACGTAGTCGCGGTTTTCGTCGCGCACAATGGCCGGACTCGGGACTGCAAGCCGCTTTTCCGGGCGGCCCTTGATGAACATGGTCGCCAGCATTGCCGGCTTGAAGCGCCGGTCGGCGTTATCGAGTTCCATGCGCACGGTGATGGTGCGCGTTTCCGGATTGACGATGGCGCCGATGAACGACAGCGTCCCGGCAAGCCGGTCTCCGGGCAGCGAGGCGATCTCGGCCTCCACAACCTCGCCGCGGCGGATAAGCGTCGCCTGTTGCTCGGGCACCTCGGCGACCAGCCAGACGCGCGACAAATCGGCGACGAGGAACATGGTGTCGGCCGGCTGCACCACCTGACCCTGCGTGACCTTGCGTTCGAGCACGGTGCCGCTGATGCTGGCGCGTACAGCCGCCTGCGAATTGACGCTGCGGTCGGCGGTAAGCCCGGCAACGGCCGACTCGGACATGCCCAGCACCATCAACTGGTCGCGCGCCGCGCTGACCTCGGCCTCGGACTGGGCAAACTCGCTCTGACGGCGTTGCAGTTCGGCACGGCCGATGACGTCGGCCTCGACCAGTTGTTCGGCACGCTGTGCCGCGCGCATGGCGAGCAGGCGTTGCGAATAGGCCTTCAAAAAGGCGAGTTGCGCGGTGGACAATTCCACCGAATGCAGTGTCGCCAGCAACTGCCCGCGCTTGACGTCCTGACCCGGGATCACATCGAGGTCGGTGATTCGCCCGGTGACTGATGCGCCGATGCGCGCGAGGCGCGACTCGTCCGCCTCGACCCGCCCCGATACGCGCAGCACGTCGCGAAACTCGGCCTCTTCGGCGCTGCCGACGGTAAGACGCGCGGCAAGAGCGGCCTGCGGCACCATGATGTTGGGATCGGCTTTGGCGGCCGGCGCGGGTGCGGGCTTGTCCTTGCAGGCTGCCAGGCCCAACGTCAGTGTCAGTGTCAGGACGCACACCATTGCGAAGGGCGCCGTGCGACGCGGCGGGTTCGGCGACATCATGGATTTTCCTTTGATTTGAGATCGGAGGCGCGCAGACGCTCGAGTTCTATCCAGGCGGACTGCTGGTCGAAACGCGCGTTGAGGTAGTCGAGGCGCACCGTGCGCAGCGTGCGTTGTGCGTCAATGACCTCGAGGATGCCGCGCTCGCCGAAACGATAGGCAGCCTGGGCGACGCGCAAGGCGGCCTCGGCCTGCGCGACCACGCTTTGCAACGCGCTGATCTGCCGCGTCGCAATGCGATGGCGCGAATAATTCGATTCGAGCGCCGCCTCCAGCTCGATGCGCCGCTGCTCCAGAGCCTGCTCGGCGATGGTCAGCGCCGCGATGCCCTCGCCGATCTGTCCCTCGCGCCGGTTCCACAGCGGCAGCGGCACCGAAATGCCGATGCGCCACTGGCGCAGTTCCGGGTCCTGGTCCACGCCGGCGCGCAGCACCGGTTGCGGCGAGCGCAAGGCGCGTTCGGTTTCAAGGCGCCGCCGCGCCTGCTCGACCTGGGCACGCACCTGCGCCAGCGCCGGGTGCCGCGCCAGCATCTGCTCGCGCATCGCAGCGAGTTCGGGACTCTCCGGCAGCGGCTGCGGCCTGTCTGTCGGCTCGACGTTCGCGGAGAGCGGCGCGCCAATCGCCTGACGCAATTCCGCCGTACCCTGCGCGATGCGCAGCCGCGCGCGCTCGACCGCGCTGCCCGCGACCAGCGTCTCCGATTCGGCGCGCAGCAATTCCAGTCGCGGCGCTTCGCCCACGCGCACGCGTGCGGCAACGCTGTCGCGTACCTGCTCCAGCAGTTTTACCGTGTCCTCCGCGACCTCCAGTTCGGCGCGACGACGCAGCACCTCAAAAAAAGCCTGGCGCACCTCCGCGTAAACAGAAATACGCATATCGTCCCGGGCGTGCTCGGATGCGACCACGCCGGCCGCGGCCGCGCGTTGCCGCGGCTCACGCACACCCGGCAAGTCGAGCGGTTGCGAGATGCCCATGGTCCGGGTTGATCCGGGTAGCGCGCCGGCGATGCGGGCGCGGCTTTGTCCTGCTGACAATTCGATGTCCGGATTCGGATATTGCCCGGCCACGACGAGACCGGATCGCGCCTGGCTGGTGTACGCGTCCGCGGCGCGAAGCCGCGGACTGCCCTGCTCCGCCAGGCCGAGCGCCCGTTCCAGCGTCAGGATTTCCGCTGCGGCGCCAAACGAAGCGCCGAGGGATGCACCGAGGAATGCACCGAGGGATGCCATCAGTGCGAGCGCTGTATGCCGTGCGCGCGGGCTGCCGCCACGGCGAAACGGCTTATCGGCGCGCAACGCGCGTCCCCTGGGATTCAACATGTTCATTGCTCCATTGCGGCGATGCACGGGGGGATCCCGCACATCGAAGGTCTTGCCTGCAACGGACGAACCGAAGCCCGGGGGCCGGGGGATATCCCCGTATTGACGGCCCGCGCGGAGTGTACGGCGCTTTCGCACCGAATCGTTCTTGGCTACTCCCCTTCTAAGCTCAATTCGACTTCCAAGCGGTGCGAACGTTGCATTGTTTTTTGCAATGAAACAACAGGCGAACACGCACTACCATCATGCATGCACGCCCCGCGACGGGGCGCAAATGCCGTTCAAGCCCTAGATGCAGCAGCCCAGCATGCAGCGCAGATCGGTGTTGAGCAGGTTTGCCGGATGCCCGCCGATACGCCCGAAGCCGAATGCAGCGATCAGATTTTCCACCGCCGCAAGCGCCATCCGCCGTCTTGCTTCATCGCCATCGCCGAAGTCAGGCGTATTGGTCGCCATCACACCGGCGCGGGTGCAGGCATCCAGGTCAAGATCGTCGTATGCCGCGTCCATTTTGCACACCGCCTTCAGATACGGCAGGCCGGACAGCAGGCCCCAATCAACTCCCGCGGTACCGACGCTGATGAGGGCGGCCTTGTCGTGCAGACGCGACTTCAGCGCCGCGCGGTCCAGCGGCCCGTCTGCGATTTCGATATCGAAAAACTGCGCCAGCCGTGCCACGGCTTCCGGATAGGCCGGACCGCACAACAACACCGGATGGCGGCGCAGGCCGGCGAGTGCCAGGCGCGGCATGCCTGTGTCAGGCTGCGGCCGGCGCCGGCGGTATGAGTCGCGGGAGCGGCGGCAGACCGCGTATCTGGTCGGATATTTTCTCGGCGATCATGATCACCGGCGCGTTGATATTGCCAGAGGTGAGATCGGGCATCACCGAAGCGTCGACCACGCGCAGCCCGCGTAGTCCGCGCACACGGCAGGCGCCGTCAACGACCGCCATGGCATCGCTCTCCGGGCCCATCTTGCAGGTGCCGGCGGGGTGATGGACGGTAATCGCCGACTTGCGGATAAAGGTGTCGAGATCGGCGTCGCTCTCTACCGCAGCCCCGGGCAACGACTCACGCTCGATAAAACGCGCCAGCGCCGTTTGCCGCAATACCTCCCGCGTGCCGCGTATGGCTTGACGCGCGATCGCCCAATCGTCCGGATGGGCGAGAAAATTCTGGTGTATGCGCGGCGCGGCGAAGGGATCGGCCGAGCCGAGTTTTATTTCACCGCGGCTTTTCGGATGCAGCAGCACGGTGCGGCAGGCAAAACCGTCGGCAAAGGGCTTGCGCAGCAGCGGGAAATACGGCCAGGCCGGCAGCGGCGCAGTGGTCAGTATCATCTGCATGTCCGGGCAGGCGAGTTGTGCGTCGCTTTTGAGGAAGGCCATCGCCCCGCCCGGGACGTCGCTGGCGAAGCCGCTGCCCAGGGCATAGGCCTTCACCAGCGACAAGGCGATGCGATCGGCGCGCATGTTGCGGTAAAACGGGCTCGGTTCGCTGCGCCTGACCATGACGATTACCGAAACGTGGTCTTGCAGATTCTTGCCGACACCGGGCAGCGCGGCTTTGAGGGCGATGCCGTGTTGCGCCAGCGCGGCCGGGTCGCCGACACCCGAGAGCATCAGCAGTTGCGGCGTATTGATGACGCCGCCGGAGAGAATCACCTCGCGCCGGGCATGGACGCGGTGCAGCGCGCCACCCTGGCGGTATTCGATGCCTTCGGCCAGATCGCCGTCGAGCAGCACCCGCGTGACATGCGCGTTGATGCGCACTTCGACGTTGCCGCGCGCCATCGCCGGACGCAAATAGGCGCGGGCGGCACTCATGCGCCTGCCACCGGCAATGGTCATTTGCAGCTGGCTGAAGCCGGCCTGGCTCTCGCCGTTGTAGTCGTCGGTCCAGGCATGGCCGGCTGCCACAGCCGCCGCCTTGAAAGCCTCATTGAGCGGATCGACGTAGCGGCAGCGCTGCACGGCGAGCGGGCCGTCGCCGCCGCGCCACGCGTTCGCGCCATCCTCCCAGCGCTCCATGCGCTTGAAGTAAGGCAGCACATGAGCGTGGTCCCAGTCAGGCAACCCGGTCGCCGCCCAGCGCTGGTAATCGCCGGGATTACCGCGCACATAGGCCATGGCATTGGTGGAGGAACTTCCGCCGACCACCTTGCCCCTCGCGCATTCGACGGCGCGACCGTCGACATTGGGCTCGGGCTCGGCGAAATACTGCCAGTCGTTGAGGCGCTCTTGCAGCAGTTTTCCCCAGCCCAGCGGAATATGTATCCACGGGCTGCGATCCCAGCCGCCGGCCTCGAGCACCAGCACGCGCACATCCGGGTCCGCGCCGAGGCGGTAGGCGAGCGTGCATCCGGCCGAACCGGCGCCGACGATGATGTAATCAAACTC
>CAYLPI010000205.1:162-6325 GCA_964385505.1 uncultured Bordetella sp. | reverse complement strand
CTCCTCCCCACCCACCCATGCGAGCCAGTTTTGCAGCCAAGCCTGCGCCGATTGCGGCTGCACATCGAAACCTGGAAAGGGCGGTGGATTCACGGGATGGGGGCGCGCTAACTACTTGTGAAGTCGAATATTATTGCGCTGCAACACCCTCATGTCAAGACTGCCGCACAGACTGCCACACAGAGGACGGACACCGGGCCGCTTTGCCGCCGGTTCAGACCTTGTAATAGCCGCGATACCAGTCGACAAAACGCTGCACGCCGGCGTCGATCGGCGTGTCAGGCCTGAAACCCACTGCCTGTTCAAGCAGTTGCGTATCGGCGTAGGTATCGGTGACGTCACCGGGCTGCATCGGTTGCAAATCAAGAACGGCTTTTTTGCCGATCGCTTTTTCGAAGGCCTCGATGTAACGCAGCAGGGGCACCGGCTGGTTGTTGCCGATGTTGTAGAGCCGGTACGGCGCCCCGCCGCCCTCAGCGCTCCCGGGTGGTCCCTTGTCGAGCACCGCAACCACACCGCTGACGATGTCGTCGATATAGGTGAAGTCGCGCGACATCCTGCCTTCGTTGAACACCGGAATGGGTTTGCCCTCGAGCACGCAGGAGGCGAATTTGAACGGGGACATGTCCGGCCGTCCCCATGGTCCGTACACGGTAAAAAAGCGCAGCCCGGTGCAGGCGAGTTTGAACAAGTGGGCGTAACTGTGCGCCATCAGCTCATTGGCCTTTTTTGTCGCAGCGTAAAGCGACACCGGGTGATCGACATTGTCACCCTCGGCAAAGGGCAGTTTGGCGTTGTCGCCATAGACCGAGCTTGAGGACGCATAAACGAGATGCCCCGAGGCGCTGTTCCGGACGCCCTCCAGCACGTGGGCAAAACCGCTGAGGTTGGCGTCGATGTAGGCATACGGATGGGTCACCGAGTAGCGCACACCGGCCTGGGCGGCAAGATGCACCACGGCGTCAAACCGGCGGCTTTCGAAAAACGCCGCCATGCCGGCGCGATCGGCGATATCCAGGCGGATGAAGCTGAAGCCGGGCAAGGCGCGCAACATGGCCAGCCTCGCCTCTTTCAGCGCGACGTCATAGTAATCATTGAGATTGTCAATTCCGAGCACGGTGTCGCCGCGCGCGAGCAGGCGCGCCGCCAGCGAATATCCGATGAACCCGGCCGCGCCGGTGACAAGGATGTTCAATCGGACTCCCCGCAAAATATAGTCATGCCGCCCTCATGGCGATGCGCGGCGCGATGCCGTCGCAAAAGCGTGAGAGTATACGTCCGCCATCGCGTTTCGCCCAAGCCTGATCGCACAAGCCTGATCGCGCAAGGCCTGGCGCGATTCGGGGCAAACACACGCCACCACACCCAAGGCCCCTCCCATGTATCTTGTCGCCATCGCCTGGATTTTTGTCACCATGTGCATGGCGCTGACCGAAGTGAGCGTCGTCGCCGGATTGCTGACATTTTTCTTTTACGGCCTGGCGCCCCTTGCGCTGCTGCTGTGGATCATGGGCACGCCGCAGCGGCGCAGGAACAAGGCGAGGTCAATGGCTGTGGCCGGTGACAAAGCCGACCAGCCAGATCGAGGTGACACCCAGCGCAATGAGTAGCGTCTGCTGCAGCGTGGCGCGCAATTCGGTGCGCTTGTGCAGGCCCGGAATGAGGTCGGCAACGGCGACGTAAATCATGCTTGCAGCGGCGATGGCGAGCATGCTGGTGATGAGACCCTGCATCGCCTGCAGCGCGAAATAGGCGACCAGTCCTCCGGCCAGCATCGCCAGGCTGGACAAGAGGTTGAGCACCAGCGCCCGGGTCTTGCTGTAACCGGAATGCAGCAGGATGAGGAAATCGCCCACTTCCTGAGGTATCTCGTGCGCGATCACCGCCAGTGCCGTGACAATGCCAAGCTGGGTGTTCTGCATGAACGCCGCCGCCACCAGCACGCCATCGACAAAGTTGTGAAAGCTGTCGCCGACAAGGATCAGCATGCCGCTGCGACCGTGATCATGCCCGGACGCACCGCGCGCTATGGCTTGGGCTTGGGCGTGGCCCTGGTGCGCGTGCCCGGCGTGTGCGGCGCCGGTGTCGTCGCTATGCACCTCGCAGTCTTCGTAATGGCAGTGGCGCCACAGCACCAGTTTTTCCAGGATGAAAAAGCCGAAAATGCCGGCGAGCACGGTCGCCGCCACCGACGACGCGTTGCCGTTTTCAAAGGCATGCGGCAGGATCTCGAGAAAAGCCGCACCGAGCAGCGCGCCGATGGCGTAGCTGATGAGCGCGGGAATCCACGAGGCGCGCGCCGACAGCGCAAACACCGCTGCGAACAACACCGACATGGCGCCGCCAAAAACCGACGCCGCGATGATCCAGGCTAATGTAGACATCTAGACATTTGTAAATCAGTTCCCTGTTGAGCAAAGACACGCGCGGCCAGGCACCAGCGGGGCAGGCGCGGCGCCCATCGGCCCGGGCCGTTCGAGCCCAAAGCTTCCGAGTCCAAGGCTTCCGAGTCC
Organism: uncultured Bordetella sp.; assembly: GCA_964385505.1. Taxonomy (GTDB): domain Bacteria; phylum Pseudomonadota; class Gammaproteobacteria; order Burkholderiales; family SG8-39; genus CAITSH01. The sequence goes on along the minus strand of CAYLPI010000205.1, from coordinate 3,812 downwards.
AAGGCTTCTGCGCTCACGCCTCAAGCCAGATCAGGCTGGCCATGCGGCCGCTGGCAGCCCCGTCGCGACGGAAGGAATAAAAACGCCGCAGCTCCCCATAAGTGCAAAGCCCGCCACCATACACTGCTTGCACCCCGGCTGATAGCAGGCGATTGCGCGCCAGCCGGTACAAATCAGCCTGGAACTTGCCCGGTTTGCCCGGAATGAACGCCGCAGTATCAGCGGCGCGGGCACTGACAAAGACTTCACGCAACTCCGGGCCGACTTCGTATGCCGCCTGGCTGATGGCCGGACCCAGCCAGGCCATCAGCCGATCCGCAGGGCGCGCCATTGTTGCCACCGTCGCCTCTATCACGCCGCAGGCGAGGCCGCGCCAACCGGCGTGGACGACCGCCACCACGCTGCCCTCCCGGTCACACAGCAGAACCGGCAGGCAATCGGCGGTGAGCACGGCGCACACCCTGCCCGGAATTGTCGCAAACGCGGCATCGGCCTGCGGCTCCGCGCCCGCGGCGGCGTCAAGCAGATCGACGGCGCTGACCGTTGCACCGTGCACCTGCTGCATCCATGCCGGCGCTGCCGGCAGCACGGCATCGAGGCGCGCGCGATTACGCGCCACGACCGCCGCGTCCTCGCCGCTGCGCAAGCCGAGGTTGAAAGCGGCGTAAGGCCCGGTGCTGTCACCGCCCTCGCGGGTGGTGACCAGGGCGCGTACCCGGGCCGGCGCCGGCCAGTCGGGCACGATCCAGTCCGGATGCGGCTGGCTACTCATATCAGGGTCCCCACCAACTGGTCCATGTCCGCGGGCATCGCCACCGACCATTCACGCGGCTTGCCGCTTGAGGGGTGGACGAGCCCCAGCTTCGCCGCATGCAGCGCCTGCCGCGGGAAGGCCTCGAGCAACTTGTCCTTGCAGCGGCGCAGGCCGTAAACCTGGTCGCCCACCAGCGGATGGCCGATGGACTGCATGTGCACCCTGATCTGGTGGGTGCGCCCGGTATCGAGGCTGCATTCGAGCAGCGTTGCGGCGGCAAAGCGGCGCAGCACGCGAAAATGCGTGCGCGCCGGCCGGCCGCGCTCGACCACCGCCATGCGCGTGCGCTCGCGCGGATCACGGCCGACGGGTGCCTCCACCGTGCCCTGCGCCGGCGCAAAACCGTGCACGAGCGCAAGGTAGTCGCGTTTGACCGTGCGCGCCGCGAGTTGGCGCACCAGGTCGGTCTGCGCTTCGAGCGTCTTCGCCACCACCAGCAGGCCGCTCGTTTCCTTGTCCAGCCTGTGGACGATGCCGGCGCGCGGCACCGCCTCGAGCGCCGGGGCGTGGTGCAACAGCGCGTTGAGCATGGTGCCGCGCCAGTTGCCGCTGCCAGGATGCACCACCATGCCGGCCGCCTTGTTCACCACCAGCAGATGCCTGTCTTCGTGCACGATATCAAGGCTGATGGCCTCGGCACGCGCGGCAAGCGCCGCCGGTTCGGCCTCGGGGGCGACACTGACATGCTCGCCACCCCAGATTTTGCGCTTGGCCTCGGCCGCTTCGTCGTTGAGCCGGATACGCCCCGAGCGCAGCCAGGCCTGCAGGCGGCTGCGCGAATGCTCCGGGAACATGCCGGCCAGCGCCTGGTCAAAACGCAGTCCGGCCAGTTCGGCGGGAACCCGGCGCAGCACGATTTCCGGCTCGTCGTCAGGCGCGTCTTGGTCGGGGTCTGGCAGGGTTGTCGGCACGTTATAATCGGCAACAGGCGGGATGATGTTGGTGCTTGCACACGTGAGATGTTGCGTGATGTCCGGCGTTCTGGAGTCAGCGATAGGGGCGAAAAAATGAAACGTAGTGTAGCCGCTTTGGTGGTGGTGTTTTTTCTTGCCGGATGCGGCATGTTTTCGGGCGAAACCGACATTACCGTCGGCTGGTCTGCGGACCGGCTGTACAACGAGGCGAAAAGCGAACTCAACGACGGCAATTACAACAACGCCATCAAGTATTACGAAAAGCTCGAAGCGCGCTTCCCCTACGGGCGCTTTGCGCAGCAGGCGCAGATCGAGGTCGCCTACGCCTACTACCGCAGCAACGAGCCGGAGTCGGCCATCGCCGCCTGCGACCGCTTCATCAAGCTGCACCCCAACCACCCCAACGTCGATTACGCCTACTACCTCAAGGGCCTCGTCAACTTCAACGAGGACCAGGGCATCCTCGGCCACGTGTCCGACCAGGACATGACCGAGCGCGACCCGCGTGCGGCGCGCGACTCCTTCGAGGCGTTCAAGGAACTCGTCAATCGCTACCCCGACAGCAAGTACACGCCGGACAGCGTGGCGCGCATGAAGTACCTCGTCAATGCCCTCGCCTCGCATGAGGTGCATGTGGCACGCTATTACGTCAAGCGCAGTGCCTGGGTGGCCGCGGCCAATCGCGCCCAGTTCACGCTGCAAAATTATCCAAACGCGCCGGCGGTGGAAGAGGCCTTGTTCATCATGGTGCGCTCCTACGACGCGCTGGGCATGACCGACCTGCGCGATGACGCCGACAGGGTCATCAAGAAAAACTTCCCCAACAGCGTCTATTTCAAGGGCGGCCCCAAGCGCGATGTGCCGTGGTGGAAGCTCTGGGACTGATCCGCGGCGTGGCAGCGCCACGGCATTGATTGATGGCTGGAAACCCGCGCTGGGCGGGCCTTTCCAGTCGATCGTAGATCCTTTCCAGAGGCGTAGCAGCGCCCCGATTCACTCAGGACAGCACAATACCCTCGTCGCGGATGTAATCGCGAATGATGGCTTCTATGCCGCTGTCGGCCTGAAAGCCCATTTTCAGGGCGCGCTCGGTGCGAAAGCGCGCCGGCCAGCTGTTGACGATGGCCCCGATACGCGCATCGGGCTGCCACTTCACCCGCGCTTCGGCCGCCGCCCCGCCGATACGCCCCAGCGCCGCAACCATGTCGCGCACGCTCACTGTGGTTCCGGGCAGGTTGACCACGCGCGTGATGCCCCATTCGCCGGAGGGCAGCTCGTGCGCGCGGAGGAAGTTCTCGACCACCTTGCCCGGCGACAGTATCCACAAGTCCGTCGCCGGGTCAACCGGGCATGCCGATGACAAACCGTTGAGCGGTTCGCGAATGATGCCGCTGGCAAACGACGACGCGGCAAGATTGGGCTTGCCCGGGCGCACCACGACGGTCGGCACGCGCAGCGTGCGACCGTCAACGAAACCCTTGCGCGTGTAATCGGTAACGAGGTATTCGCAGATGACTTTTTGCGCCCCGTAGGAGGACTGCGGATTGGGCGTGGTGCTGTCATCGAGCACCTCGGGCATCTGGCCGCCGAAGGCAGCCACGGAACTTGCCGTCAGAAAGCGCGGCGGCCGTGCCAGTTTGCGGCAGGCCTCGAGCAGCACGCGACAGCCGTCGAGGTTGACGCGCATGCCGAGGTCGAAATCAGCCTCGGCGCCGCTGCTCACTACTGCGGCAAGATGGAACACCGAGGCGGTCTCCGCGTCGAGCGCGGCACCGACTTGCGCCGCCGAACTGACATCGCCGGTAATGCATCTGAAACGCGGATCCATGTCTGGCGCAAAGCCCGCGTCGAACAATGTGACCTCGCTCACCGCCTCGGGCTTGCCACCGGCGCCGGCAAGCCGGCCTGCGCCAAGTATGGCC
>CAYLPI010000205.1:0-152 GCA_964385505.1 uncultured Bordetella sp. | reverse complement strand
GATAAACACTTTCATCGTTTTTCCTCCGCCTGGGCCTGTTGCGGCCGCATCGTTCCGGGTTGCGTGTCTCGGGTTGCGTGTTTCGGGTTGCGTATCGCGGGTAGCGCGTGTCTTACGTTGCGCGCAGCGTGATTTTAATCGGCACAGGCGAC
>CAYLPI010000204.1:5095-6334 GCA_964385505.1 uncultured Bordetella sp. | reverse complement strand
GGCTGGCAGGCGGCGGTGATGGCGCCGACCGAGATACTCGCCGAGCAGCATTACCGCAAATTCGCCGAATGGCTGGCGCCGCTCGGCGTGGCGGTGACATGGCTCACCGGCAGCCTGAAAAAAAAGGAGCGCGATGCCGCGGCCGCGGCCATCTCTTCGGGCGAGACCGCTGTTGCCGTGGGCACCCATGCCCTGTTCCAGGATCATGTCGCCTTCGATCGCCTCGGCCTTGCCATCGTCGATGAGCAACACCGCTTTGGCGTCGCGCAGCGCCTCGCCTTGCGCAAAAAAGGCCGCAGCACCTCAGACGGCCTGTGGCCGCACCAGTTGATGATGAGCGCCACACCCATCCCGCGCACGCTCGCCATGAGTTACTACGCCGATCTGGATGTTTCGGTGATCGATGAATTGCCGCCCGGGCGCCGGCCGGTGCTCACCAAGCTTATCGCCGGAGCGCGGCGCGACGAGGTGCTCGCGCGGGTGCGCACCGCCTGCGAGGCCGGACGCCAGGCCTACTGGGTCTGTCCGCTGATCGAAGAGTCGGAGACCCTGCAATTGCAGACGGCCATGGACACCCACATCGCGCTTGCCGCAGAGCTGCCAGGCTTGCAGGTCGGACTGGTGCACGGGCGCATGCCGCCGGCGGAGAAGGCGGCGGTGATGGCCGGGTTCGTCGCCGGCACGGTGCATCTCCTGGTGGCGACCACGGTGATCGAGGTCGGCGTCGATGTGCCCAACGCCTCGCTGATGGTGATCGAGCACGCCGAACGCTTCGGCCTGTCGCAACTGCACCAGTTGCGCGGCCGCGTCGGTCGCGGTGCGCACGAGAGCGCCTGCATTCTGCTCTACCAGAGCCCGCTGTCCGAGGGCGCGCGCTCGCGGCTCAAGGTCATTTTCGAGAGTAGCGACGGCTTTGTCATCGCCCAGCGCGACCTAGAGTTGCGCGGGCCGGGCGAGGTGCTGGGCGCGCGCCAGAGCGGCGTGCCGCTGCTGCGCTTTGCCGACCTCGACACCGACGGCGAATTACTCGCCGCGGCGCGCGAGGTGGCGGACCGGCTGCTGGAAAAACACCCGGAGCGCGCAGCGCGGCACCTCGAGCGCTGGCTCGGCGGCCGCCATGACTACCTCAAGGCTTGAAGGCGTATCAGGCTAGAATTCGCAACATTGCAGCGCCAAATGTCAAAAGCTTTCACCACGGAGAGCACACAGATCGCAGCGTGATGATCGGCCGTAGTTTTT
>CAYLPI010000204.1:0-4995 GCA_964385505.1 uncultured Bordetella sp. | reverse complement strand
ATGCTTTTCAAGATCTGAAAAAATGGATATCAAGCAACGCCTGACTGAATACGAGCGCCTGATGCGGCTGGACAAGCCCATCGGTACGCTGTTGCTGCTGTGGCCCACGCTGTGGGCGGTGTGGATCGCCGCCAAGGGCCGGCCGGACTGGACGGTGGTGGTGATTTTCTGCGTCGGCACGCTGCTTATGCGCTCTGCCGGCTGCGTCTGGAACGACAGCGTCGATGTCGAGTTTGACCGTCATGTCAAACGCACCAGCGGCCGGCCTCTGCCCGCCGGTACGGTAACGCGCAAGGAGGCGTTGTTGCTCGCCCTGTTCCTCGCGCTGCTGGCTTTTTCGCTGGTGTTGTTCCTCAACTGGCAGACCATCGCGTTGTCGGTGGCGGCCTTGTTCGTTGCCATGTCGTATCCGTACTTCAAGCGCTTTTTTGCGATGCCGCAGGCCTATCTTGGCATTGCCTTTGGCTTCGGCATACCGATGGCCTTTGCGGCGCACCACAAGAGCGTGCACTGGTTTGCGTGGGTGCTGCTCGCCGCCAACATCCTGTGGGCCATCGCCTACGACACCGAGTACGCCATGGTGGACCGCGATGACGACGTCAAGATCGGCATTCGCACCTCGGCACTGACTTTCGGACGCTGGGATGTCGCGGCGGTGATGTTCTGTTATGCCGCGATGCTGGCCGTCCTGACCTGGGTCGGCTGGTGGCTGCACTTCAACCTTTTCTATTACGCCGGGCTGGTGGTTGCCGCGGGCATGGCGCTCTATCACTACACGCTGATACGCAGCCGTGACCGCGACGGCTGCTTCAAGGCGTTTTTGCATAACAACTGGCTGGGTGCGGCGGTGTTTGCCGGCATCGTACTTAACTACGAAAGCAGAAAATGGATTTGAATCTGAACGACGACGAAAGCAGAAAATGGATTTGAATCTGAACGACGACGAAAGCAGAAAATGCGTCTGAATCTTTACAACGATGAAAGCCGGAAATGGATCTGAATTTGACCGGCAAGGTGGTATTGATCACCGGCGGCAGCAAGGGTATAGGTTTCGCCTGTGCGCGCGGCTTTGCCGCCGAGGGTGCGAAGGTGGCGATTGTCGGCCGCAACGCAGGCACACTGGCCGAGGCCGGGGCGGCGCTCGCGGCCGAGGGCTACACGGTGTTTACGCATGCAGCGGACCTGGTCGATCCGGCGTCGGCCGCGCCGATGGTGGCTGCGGTCGAGGCGGCGCTCGGACCGGTCGATGTACTGGTCAACTCGGCCGGTGCCGCGGTGCGCACCGCGCCGGCCGAACTGACCGCCGCGGCGTTTCATGCGGCGATGGACGCAAAATACTTTACGTATGTACATGCCATGCAGGCGGTGCTCGAGGGCATGATCGCGCGCCGCCGCGGCAACATCGTCAACATCGCCGGGACGGGCGGCAAGGTGCCCAATCCGATCCACCTGCCCGGCAGTGCCGCCAATGCCTCGCTGATGAACCTGTCGGCGGGGCTGGCGGCAACCTGGGGCAGCAAGGGCATACGCGTCAACGCCATCAACCCGGGCTCGACCATTACCGGCCGCGTGCAGGGTGCACTCGAGGCGCAATCGAAAATGACCGGCAAGCCGACCGACGAATTGCTCAAGGCGAGCGAAGCGCGCATTCCGCTCGGGCGTTACGCCAGGCCCGACGAGGTCGCCGATGTCACGCTGTTCCTTGCCTCGGCGCGCGCCAGTTATGTCACCGGCGTGATCCTGACCATGGACGGCGGCGTCAATCCGATGGTGGTGTGAGTGTGTAATTCACAACATTTAAAATATAAAATGCACGCCAGTCGGGCATTACCAGACGATTAAGGTGACAGAATTGTCACTATTCGTAGTGTTCGTGGTGCCGGCCTTGCGCCGATGCGGGGCCGCCGCCGGTGCTACCATTCCCGTTAAGCGATCCTTTTCCCGCCCTGACCCGGAACACTTCCCGTGAACTACCACGACCTGCGCGATTTCATTTCACAACTCGAAGCCCAGGGCGAACTCAAGCGCGTTGTCGCCGTGGTGTCGCCGCAACTCGAAATGACCGAGATTTGCGACCGCGTGCTCAAGGCCGGCGGACCGGCCATCCTGTTTGAGAATGTCAGCGGGCACAGCATGCCGGTGCTGGGCAACCTGTTCGGCACGCCGCGCCGCGTTGCGCTCGGCATGGGCGCCGATTCGGTTGAATCGCTGCGCGACATCGGCAAGCTGCTGGCCTTTTTGAAGGAACCGGAGCCGCCCAAGGGCTTTCGCGATGCCCTCGAGCGCTGGATTCCCATCGGTCGCAAGGTCATGCACATGGCCCCCAAAGTGCTGTCGTCGGCGCCCTGCCAGGACATTGTCTGGGAGGGTAAGGACGTCGATTTGTCGCGCCTGCCGATACAGACCTGCTGGCCGGGTGACGCCGGACCGCTGATCACCTGGGGCCTTACGGTGACGCGCGGCCCCCAGGGCTTGCCCACATCCAAAGCGCGGCAGAATCTGGGCATTTACCGCCAGCAGGTGATTGCGCCGAACAAGCTGATCATGCGCTGGCTGGCGCATCGCGGCGGCGCACTCGATTATCGCGACCACTGCATGGCCTTTCCCGGCAAACCGTTTCCGCTTGCGGTGGCGCTGGGCGCCGATCCGGCCACCATACTGGGTGCGGTGACGCCGGTGCCCGACACGCTGTCCGAATACCAGTTCGCCGGACTGCTGCGCGGGGCCAAGACCGAATTGATCAAGTGCATCGGCAACGATTTGCAAGTGCCGGCAACGGCGGAGATCGTGCTTGAAGGCCACCTCCAGCCGGGTGAAGAGGCGCTCGAAGGGCCGTTTGGCGACCACACCGGTTACTACAACGAGCAGGAGCGTTTTCCGGTGTTCACCGTTGATCGCATCAGCATGCGGCGCGACCCGATTTATCACTCCACCTACACCGGCAAACCGCCGGACGAGCCGGCGGTGCTTGGCGTGGCGCTGAACGAGGTGTTCGTGCCCTTGCTGCAAAAGCAGTTTCCGGAAATCACCGATTTTTACCTGCCGCCCGAAGGCTGTTCCTACCGGCTGGCGTTGGTCAGCATGAAAAAGCAGTATCCGGGTCACGCCAAGCGCGTGATGTTCGGCATCTGGAGTTTTTTGCGCCAGTTCATGTACACCAAGCTCATCATCGTCGTCGATGACGATGTCAATATCCGCGACTGGAAGGAAGTGGTGTGGGCGCTGACGACGCGCGTCGATGCGGCGCGCGATACCCTGATCGCCGAGAACACGCCGATCGATTACCTCGACTTCGCCAGCCCGGTGGCGGGGCTCGGATCAAAAATGGGTATAGACGCGACCAACAAGTGGCCGGGCGAGACGACGCGCGCCTGGGGCACGCCGATCGCGATGGATGAGGCGGTGAAAAAGCGCGTCGATGCCATGTGGCAGGGACTCGGTTTGTAGCGGCTCTTGCAGATTGGGCCAAGCGACCGCATATACGGCGGGCAGACGCTGTGGTTGTGGTTGTGGTTGCGGTTGTGGTTGTTGCTGTGTGTGCCTGCGACAGCGCATCGAGATTGGAGTTGACAATGGAAGAGCAAAAAATGGCCGAATCGCAGGCAGTGGCGCTGCTGCCGGCGGCTGATGACGGGCTCGTCGCCTGGACGCATGTGATCTACGGCCTGCACGCCGTGTCGGTGCTGAGCGGTCTGCTCACGCCGGTCACCATCGTCAGCGCCTTTATCACCGGCTGGCCGTCGATCCTCGCGGTGATTCTCAACTACATCAAGCGCAGCGATGCGCGCGGCAGCTTTGTCGAATCGCATTTTCGCTGGCAGATCCGCACCTTCTGGTTCACGCTGATGTGGTTGTGCATCATCGCGCTGTTATGGATGACCTTCATCGGCATTCCGGTCGCCATCGGCTTGAGCGCGGTGGTGGGCATCTGGGTCTTTTACCGGGTGCTGCGCGGCTGGCTGACGCTGCAAAAGCGCAAGCCCATTGTTTTTGGCGGCTAGGGCCTAGCCGGGTCCACCGCGCCTGGTGGTGGCGCTATCGAGTACCAGTCGCATCGTAATCATGGGCGAGGTGGCAAAGCCCATTTTCGCGTAAAAGCCCTGCGCCACATGGTTGTCGTGGTCGGTGAGCAGGCTCAGTCGCACCAGCCCTTCGCGTTGCGCCGAGGCGATCAGGTGCGCAAACAGCAATGTGCCCACGCCGCGGCCGCGGTGCGCCTCGGTGACGATGACATCCTCGACCCAGGCGGCGCGGCCGCCCAGTGCGGTGCTGACTTCGAACTGGAGGCTGGCCATGCCAATGAGCGCGCCATTTTCCCTTGCCACGAACAGGCGGCCGACGGCCGGATCGGCCATGAACAGGCCGAGGGCGCGCAGTTGTTTTTCGCGGTCCGGTGTGAACTCCGCCTCCTGCGTGAACAGGGCGTGCAACAGGCCGGCGATGGCATCAAGGTCGGCCACGGCGGCGTCGTCAACAACCACGCCTGCGCTCATGGTACGGCGGCGCCCTCATAAATCCATTTGAGCAGCGCGTCCTGGGCGGCCTGACCCTTGCTCGCATTGGCGTGGTTGATGAAAAACACCACCATCTGGCGGCGGCCGTTCTGGTCGAGCACATAGCCGGCGATGCTGCGCACGTCGTTGAGCGACCCGGTCTTGATATGCGCGCGGCCGGCGACGCCGTCGGTCTTGAGGCGGCGCCGCATCGTGCCGTCAAAGGCCACCAGCGGCAGCGAGGCGATGAATTCGGGCATGACGGCGCTGTAAAAGGCGGCCTCGAGTACGCGCGCCATGCCGGCGGCGCTGATGCGTTCGGTACGCGACAGGCCCGAGCCGTTGTCCATGACCAGGCCGGGCAGCGCCAGCGCGCGCTGCGCCAGCCACGATTGCACCACCTCGAAGGAGCGGTCGTTGCGCCCGGGCGGCTTCAGGGTTTGCGCCGACAGCGTCAGAAAGAGCTGCCGTGCCATGACGTTGTTGCTGAACTTGTTGATGT
>CAYLPI010000203.1:5247-6344 GCA_964385505.1 uncultured Bordetella sp. | reverse complement strand
GTCCACCTTGTCTCCCCGATGATGATTGTGGCGGCGGCCCGCGGCGGGCCGCCGCTGTTGCCATGCAATGCTGCGTAACTAGACGATTAGATGAACTGCACCGACACGCTGCCGAGGGTGCCGAAATCGCCGTGCAGGGTGTCGCCTTTTTGCGCGAATACCACGCGCGTGAACGAGCCGGCGAGCACGATGTGGCCGGCTTCGAGCGTGACGCCGTTTTTGCCCAGGCGGTTGGCGAGCCAGGCCACGCCCATGGCCGGGTGGCCGAGCACGCCGGCGGCAAGACCGGTTTCCTCGATTTCGGAATTGCGGTACATGATGCCGCCGACCCACCTGAGGTCAACGTCCATCGGACCGACCGGGCGGCCGCCGATGACGATGCCCGCAGCCGCGCCGTTGTCGGCGACGGTGTCGAAAATCTTGCGCGGGTTGACGATGCGCGCATCGACGATCTCGAGCGCGGGCACGACGTATTCGGTGGCGCGCAGCACGTCCAGCAGGCCGATGCCCGGGCCCTTCAGCGGCTTGCCCAGCACGAAGGCGAGTTCAACTTCGACGCGCGGCACGCAGTAGTCGGCGTGGTTCACCTTGGCACCGTCGGCGATCATCATGTTGTCGAGCAGGTGGCCGTAGTCGGGCTCGTTGATCTGCGAGGAGGCCTGCATTGCCTTGGAGGTGAGGCCGACCTTGTGGCCGATCAGCTTCGCGCCGTTGGCAATCTTGTGTTTCGCCACCATGGTCGAAATGGCGTAGGAGTCCTCGATCTCGATGTGCGGGAAGGTGACCGACATCTGCGCCGCCTGCTTGCGGTTCTTTTCCGCATCGAGCAGGGTTTGCATGGCTTGTTTGCGTTCGGCGTCGGTGAGCATGTACTGGATCCTTTTTTGTCGATTGTGCGGGGATGGCATGAAAGGAATTCGGGCGGCGGAGCATGTTGCGTTTTGACCGGCTCAGACGCGGACAAAATTTTATCACCGAACCGGCGCCATGATGCTGTTGCGGGCGATTTTGTCGCCGGCCTGACCCCGGGTGCGTCCTGCGCACGCCCCGCACATGGGTTGCGGCACATGGGTCGCGGCGCAAGGGTCGCGGCGCAA
>CAYLPI010000203.1:0-5147 GCA_964385505.1 uncultured Bordetella sp. | reverse complement strand
GGGTCGCGGCGCAAGGGTCGCGGCGCAATAAAGCCGCCATTTCGCGCCACCATCCCTCAACTTTGCCGCGATGGCGCCGATGACATGCCATTACCCGCCTGATGATCGCTATTTGATCATCAGGCGGCTTTCAGGCGGCTTTCAAGCGGTCATCATACGACCGGCAGCGTGTGTGCGGGAACGAACCAAAGCCCGCTAAACCCTGCGCCCGGTTATGCTTGTTGCGGGAGGGCATCATGCGCAAAATGTTTACGGCAGTTTTTCGTCCGGCGCCATGCGTCGCGGTGCTGCTGCTGTTCGCCTTGTCGGCGTCCTCGCTGCATGCCGCGCCCTATCCGACCGACGGTCAGTTGCGCGAAGCGCTGGCCGGCGTCGCCGAGCTCGCCCGCAGCGAGGGCCTGGAGCTGCAGGTGCTCGATGCACGCAAGAACGGCGTCACGCGGCCGCTGATGGCGGCCGGCCTCAGCACCGCCAGCGGCGCCTGCGTGGTGTTCTACAACGCCAAACCGGCGGACATCCTGTTGCCGTTCTTCGAGCGCATGGCCGAGGCCGACGTGCCGGTATGGCTGAGGGCCATCGCCGTGCACGAAATCACCCACTGCATCGAGCAGCGCGAGGGCTACGTGCTGGGGCGTTTTGACCGCATCCTGCCCCCGGGGATGGCGCATCAGGGCATGACGCTGCAAGGCTATGTGTCGGTGCTGCGCAGCGGCAGCGTCGAACGCTGGGGCGAGGCGCTGGCCGACATCGCCGCGGTGCTGTGGCTGCAAAAAAACCTGCCCGCCGACTGGCGGCGCTTTGCCGCGGGCCTGCTCGCGCTGCGCGATGAACTCGGCGAGCGCAATCCCTCGCACCATACCGGGCCCTGGCTGCAGTCCCTGCTGCGCGCCGACGCGCCGGTGCCGGCGGAGGACAGCGTGTTCGAGGCGGCGTTCCGGTTGCGCGGGGCGTTGCACCCGAACTGAACGGGAGGCCCCCGACCTGCCCCGGGTGTTCCCCGGGGTTCTACCGCTGGCTCTACATCAGGAAGGTCATGTTGCCCAGCCAGGAGTCGTGGTTGATCAGCACAATTTTCTTGCGCGCGATGCCCATGCCGCCGCGCGCCCCCGCTTCAGGGCGAAGAATGTGCTCGACCGCGGCGACGATGGGGCGCAGCTCGCCGACGCCAACCTGCTTGTAGTCGCCGGTGCGCATTTCATAAACAATCTGATTGGAGCGCACGACCACACAGCCGGCCCATTCGTCGCTGCCTGCCTCGACCGCGACGTTGGAGACAAAGTGCAGCGTGCGCGAGGGCGGCGACTGTGCCGGAAAGTAGTTGTGAAGCAGGTGGTGGACGCGTTCCTCGCGCCGCAGCGGCGTGTCGCGCACGATGGCGGCGTTGTGCTCAAAGGGCGCCTCCTCGTCGAGCGGTATCCAGTACATGCCCTCGGCGGTGAACAGCGCGTTCCATTCCTCAAGGCGGCGTTCGTCGAGCAGTCGTGCCTCGTGGGTCAGCAGGTCCTCGGCCTCGGCGCGGGTGAAGGTGGTCTGGGACACTAGAGTTCTCCTTCGCTGGCGCACATCAGGCGGTTCCATTCGCGCCACAACGCGCGCTGTGGCGCCTCGCTCGAGGGCAGGCCGAGATAGTCGCCGTTCTCCTGCCTGACGTCGGAGTCAAGGCCGCGCTCGACGATCAGCCATTCGACGGCGCTGCCGGCGAGGCCCTGCTGGTTGCGCGCGAAAATATCCACGTCGTCGCCCATGCCGTGGCCGGCCGGGCCGTAAAAGCGCTCCTGGCTGCGCAGCATGCCTTGGTTGAAGCCGGCCGGCGCGCCCTTCAGTTCGTAGGGATAGATCTCGACCTCGGTCAGGTCGGGCGCGATCGGCCGCCAGGTGCGCAACTGCTGGTGGATCATGCCCATGTTCGGAAAAATCGTGCCCGAGGTCTTGCCGGCGAGGATCTGCATCTGCTCGGCGCCGTACTTCGCCTGCAGCCCCTGGAAGTAACCGGCGAACTCACCCGCGAGGTCTTCTTCAAGGTGGGCGGCCGGCCGTTCGAGCTGTGAATGGCCGCCGGGAATGTCCCAGCACTTGCCGCGAAAGCGCACCGCGCGCATTTCGCGCGCCGAACCACCCTTGTGCAGGCCGAAGTCGCCGGTGGTGTCACCGTACTTTGCCTGCAGCGCGGCAAAGCCCTTGTGCGTGTGCATGAAGTGGTAGGAGTCGGAAATATTCTCGATCTGGAATTTCCAGTTGCCCTGGTAGCGCACGATGTAGGGCCTCGAGCGCAGTTCGATTTCGCCGGTCGGCGACATGTTGAGCCGGCGGTCGATGAGGTCCCTGGCGCGGCCGAGGAATTGCATCAGCGGCTGCACCTTGTCGTTGAAGCTGGCGAAAATGAAGCCGCGGTAGATCTCGACGCGCGGCAAGCGCATCAGGCCCCCGGGCGCCTCGAATTTTTCCGAATAGCCGCCCGGGTCGCGTTGCTCGGATATGGCGACGAGCTTGCCGTCAAGGGCGTACACCCAGCCGTGGTAGGGGCAGTTGAATTCGCGCACATTGCCCTTTGATTCGCGCGCCAGCACCGAGCCGCGGTGCACGCAGCGGTTGACCATGACCGCAACCTTGCCCTCGGCGGTGCGGCTGACGATCACCGGCTGCAGGCCGATATGCGCGGTCTTGAAGTCGCCGGTGTCGGGGATTTCGCATTCGAGGCCGACGAACACCCAGGTCTTCGAAAAAATGCGCTCCATTTCGGCGGCGAACACCGCCGGGTCGGTGTAGGCGCGGGTGTGGACGCGAAAACGGTTTTCGCGCTGATCCACGAGCCTTTCGGCGCGTACCGCCTGCTGCGGGGCAAGGCGGACCAGCTGTTCGCTATCGCTGTGTGACATCGCAGTTTCTCCTGTTGATATGCCTGCTACTTTGCTGCCTGGCTGCTTGAGCGCGTGTGGCCGGCGCTCAATCCATGAACCTGCCGCCGGAGAGGTTCAGTGCCTCGCCGGTGACATAGCCGCCGTCTTTTGAGGCCAGATACATTACGGCATGCGCGGCTTCCTCGGAACGGCCGACGCGACCCACCGGGATGCCCTTGAGCAGCTCGGTCTTGTCGGCGATGCCGGCGACCTGGACGTCAAACAGCGAGGTGGCGATGACGTTGACGGTGACACCGGTCGGTGCCAGTTCGGCCGCCACCACGCGCGAGAAGGTGATGAGTCCGCCCTTGGCTGCGGCGTAGGGGGCGACGTGCTTGTGCACGCCGGCCTTGCCGGACATCGACGAAAAAGAAATGATTCGCCCGAAGCCTTTGGCCGCCATGCGCCGGCCGGCTTCCAGAATGCATTGCATGGGCCCGAGCAATTCCTGGTCGATGACGCGGCGGTACTCCGCGGGCGGGATGTCGAGTGCGTTGTTGGTCTTGACCGGGGGCGCGATGATGACGGCGATGGCGAGGCCGCCCAGTTGTTGTTCGCACTGCTCGTAAAACCGCGCGATCGATGTGATGTCGGCGACATCGATGGCGGCGGTGGCGATCGACGGCGCACAGGCGGCGCGCTCGGCGTCGCTGAGCGCGTGGTGGGCCAGTTCGCCGACGAGGATGCGCGCGCCGCGTGCGGCAAAGGCGCGCACCACGGCCGGGCCGCTGCCGAGGTGGCCGCCGATAATGGCGACGGCGGCGCCGGTGAATTCATTCTCGTGCGAAAGACTGGACACGGCTTCTCCTGGATTGATCGGCGGGTTCAGTCGGCTGGACTGCCGTCTATTGCGGCGGCATCGCCCAGCGCAAGTTGCGCGCACAGTGGGTCTATGGTGGTGGCGGTCTCAAGCGACCACACCGCCTTGATGATATTGGCCGCAGCGGCCGCGCCGAACAGCGGTTCGACGTTTTCGCGCAGCTTTTGCTCAAAGTCGGCGCTGGCGAAGGGCTGCAGCCTGTGGCCCGGCGGGGCTTTGGCTTCGCCGACAAACAGACGGCCCGCAGCATCGGTGATTTCGACGCGCGACAAAAAGCCCGCCGCAGCGCCCTTGCTCAGTTCCTTCGCGGACTCGGCCGTGACCCTGCTGGCGAGCAGATCGAGGCGTTTCTTGTCGAGCACGCGCGCCGCGCTGAAGGCGTCGGTCTTGACCTGGCCATCGAGTACCGCCGCGGTGACGACGTAGGGCAGCGAATGGTCGGCGGTTTCGCGTGACACCGGATGGAAGGGATCGGCGCGGCAGCCGACGAGGTGCTCATGGACCTCGGCGTCGGCCAGTACGCGAATGCCCTTGACGGTCCAGGGATCGCCGCCACCGGCGAGCAACGCGGCGCGCGCCTGCAGCGCCGCCTGTATCGCACTTTGCGCGCGCGAGCCGACCGGCCAGCGCTTGAAGGTGACATCGGCGACGCGCGTCAACTGTTTGGTTGCAGCCAGGCGCGCGAGCAGTCCGGGCACATCGGCATTGGCGGCGCCGAGCTTGGAGAAAAACGCCGTCCTGCCCTCGAACGGGCGCACCGCGCCTTCGACGCCGGCCTCGGCCAGCAGGCAGGCGCCGACTGCGGTGCGTGCGGCATTGCTGGCGTTGAAGCGTTTCCACATGGTGAGGTCGCCGCGGGCGTTGAGTTCGCCCGACTCGACCTCGTCGCTGACGAAATGCGCAACGGCGGTGATGGCGAGGGCCTCGCGCGTCTGCGCCCCGGACAGGCCGATCAGCCGAGCGTAGCAGCAGGTCGCGCCGAGGCCGGTGACCACCGGGTAGTCCCAGCCGTTGGCGTGCAGACTGAAAAAATCGAACAGGCTCAGTTGCGCTTCGTAGCCGAGGGCGATGGCCGAAAGCAGGCTCTGGCCGCTGAGACCGCGCCATTGCGCGATGGCGATGGCGCCCGGAATGATGTCGCTCGGGTGGCCGCCGCTGCGGCCGATGTACAAGTCGTTGTAGTCATAGCCGCGCAGCGGCACGCCGTTGACCAGCGTCGCCGCCTCGGCGCTGACGCGCTCGCCGCTGCCCCACAGCGTGGCGCCTGCGGCGACCGGGGCGTTGCGCGCGTAACGCCGCGCCGCCTGCGCGGCGCGGTGGCGCAGCGCGCCGAGCGCGACGGCGAGGCAGTCCATGATCGCGGACTTTGCCGCCAGCGCCGCGCGGGCTTCGAGCTCCGGCGGTGTGTTGCAGGTGAACGCGGCGAGCGC
>CAYLPI010000202.1:0-6396 GCA_964385505.1 uncultured Bordetella sp. | reverse complement strand
CACGCCCTCGGGCCGCAAGACCACCTACGGCAAGGTCGCCGCAGCCGCCGCCAAACTCGAGGCGCCCAAGGACGTCGCGCTGAAGGATCCGAAGGACTGGAAAATCATCGGCAAGGGTGTCAAGCGCCTCGACACCATAGACAAGCTGACCGGCAAGCAGATCTACGGCGCCGACATCAAGCTGCCGGGCATGCTCAACGCGGCGATCAAGGACTGCCCGATTTTCGGCGGCAAGCTGAAGAGTTTTGACGCCGCCAGGGCGGAAAAAATGCCCGGCGTTAAAAAGATCGTGCGCGTGCGCGACACCGGGGTTGCAGTCGTCGCCGAAACCTGGTGGCAGGCCAAGACGGCGCTCGACGCGATCACGGTTGAGTGGGATGGCGGCGAAAACGCCAAGGTCTCCAGCGCCTCCATCGCCGAGGTGCTCAAAGAAGGCCTGAGCGCGCCGCAGGCCTTCGTGCACAACCAGAAGGGTGACGCCAAGGCGGCCATCGCCAATGCGGCGAAAAAAATCGAGGCAGTGTATTCGTATCCTTATCAGAACCATGCGCCGATGGAACCGAACAACGCGACGGCGCTGTACACGGCTGACCGATGCGAAGTCTGGTGTCCGACGCAAAACGGCGAGGCGGCACTTGCAGCCGCCGCCGAGGCTTCGGGGCTGCCGGTGTCCAAGTGTGACGTCAACAAGATCCACCTTGGCGGCGGTTTCGGTCGTCGCGGCATGAGCGACTACGTGACGCAGGCGGTGCTGATTGCCAAGGAAATGCCCGGCACGCCGGTCAAGCTGTTGTGGTCGCGCGAAGAGGACATGCTGCACGGCCGCTACCATCCCATCATGCAGGCCAAGATGACCGGTGCGCTCGATGCTGCCGGCAACATCACCGGGCTGCACGTGCGCCTGTCCGGCCAGTCCATCCTCGCCGCGGTTCGTCCCGAGGCGCTGGGCAAAGACGGTAAGGATCCGGCCGCGTTCCAGGGCTTCTGGCCGGACGGCGAGCATTCCTTCGAGTACACGCTGCCCAACCTGCTGGTCGAGCACGCCATGCGCAACCCGCATGTGCCGCCGGGCTTCTGGCGCGGCGTGAACATCAACCAGAACGCCATTTTC
The DNA here is from genome assembly GCA_964385505.1 of uncultured Bordetella sp. GTDB lineage: Bacteria > Pseudomonadota > Gammaproteobacteria > Burkholderiales > SG8-39 > CAITSH01. The sequence continues at coordinate 5,285 of CAYLPI010000202.1, read as the reverse complement.
ATGGAATGCTTCATGGACGAGATGGCGCTGGCGGCGGGGCAGGACGCGCTGGAGTTCCGTCGCAAGGTGATGTCCAACAACCCCAAATCGCTCGCGGTACTCAATGCCGTGGCGGAAAAGGGCGGCTGGGGCAAAAAGGCGCCGAAGGGGCGCTTCCGCGGCCTCGCGCACTTCAGGGCCTTCGGCAGTTATGTCGCGGCCATGGCCGAAGTCTCGGTCAAGGGCAACAACGTCAAGGTGCATCGCATTGTTGCCGCCACCGACTGCGGCTATGCCGTCAACCCGGCACAGATCGAGCGCCAGATCGCCGGCTCCTTTGTCTATGGCCTTTCGGCGGTGTTCAGCCAGGAAATGACGGTCAAGGACGGCCGCATGGAGCAGGACAACTTCCACACCTACGACTCGATGCGCATCAAGCAGATGCCCAAGGTCGAATCCATTGTCATGCCCTCGGGCGGATTCTGGGGCGGTGTGGGCGAGCCGACGATTTGCGTCGCGGCGCCGGCGGTGCTCAATGCGATTTTCGCCGCGACGGGCAAGCGCTATCGTACTTTCCCGCTGAAGAACCACGGTTTGCAGATGGTCTGATCGTGTTCGCAACTGCATTGACGCCCTCTTCGCATAACAGTGAAGAGGGCGTTGTTTCGATGGGGTGCGCGTGAAACGTGCGGCAGTGATAGCGACCATTGCAGCCATGCTGGCGGCAATGCCGGTGGGGGCGCAGCTTGCGGCCAATGCGCCGGTGATTGTTGGTGACGGCATACCGCTGTCACTAACCGGTGGCGGCGGCGATGCGCTGCGCGGTCGCGTCATTGTCGGCAACCGCCAGGTCGGGCTGTGCCTGCTATGCCACAGCGGGCCTTTTCCGGAGGAGCGTTTCCAGGGCGATCTCGCGCCGACGCTGGAAGGGGCGGGCAGCAGGTTAACCGTGGCGCAGATGCGGTTGCGCCTGGTTGATTCGGGCCGGGTCAATCCTGCGACCATCATGCCGGCGTATTTCAAATCGGCAGGGCTGACGCGCGTCGCGCCGGCGTTCAGCGGCAAGCCGATGCTCAGCGCGGAACAGGTCGAGGACGTAATCGCGTATTTGCAGACTTTGCGTAACCCGTGATGATTTTTGCCATCGCGACAACGCGTTCATGGTCGTGACCGGTTCCTTACAGCGACGATTAACCCGCTCCCCGTCAAGGTAGAGGAAGCGGGCCAATTGAATGACCAAAAGTTTGAACGTCCACACCTTAAAGATGCCAAACGAACAGATGAATAGCGAAATAGAAAAAAATAGCGGCGTCCGCTCGCGGCGCGGCTTCATGGCGGCAACCGGTGCCGTACTCGGCGCCGCCGGCATGCCGGCCGCTCTGGCGCAGGTTTCCTCGCCGGGGCGCGCGCCGCCTGCGCCACAGTCCCTGGTGGTGGAGCGCATCGAGGCGATACGCCGCGTCACGCGCGGTGCAACCGTCAACCGTGGCAAGGTCAGCATTGATTTGCCGCAACTCGTCGATAACGGCAATACGGTTTCCATCGCGGTCAGGGTTGACAGCCCGATGAGCGCGACCGATTACGTGCGCGCCATCCACGTCTTTACCGAAAAAAACCCGCAACCCGATGTCGTGAGCTTTCGACTCAGCCCGGGTTGCGGCCGCGCCCAGGTGGCGACGCGCATGCGCCTCGCCGACACGCAGACGGTGCTGGCAATATGCGAATTGTCGGACGGCACGTTCTGGTCGGGTGCCGCCGATGCGGTGGTCACGCTGGCCGCGTGCCTGGAGGAAATATAGTGTCCCAAACATTTGGTTCGTTGATCGATTATTTGTTCTCGCGGCGGTGGTCGATGCAGAAAAGCGCCGAAATCGTTGCCAGACAAGGCGCAAAGCGCAGCAAGCGTAAATGGCTTGCGAGTATTTGCAACGCGGTATGGCGGCGATTCTCGGCGCCTTTTCTTCAACGAACCAAGCGTTTGGGGCACTAATATGTCCCGAGCCCTCATCAGCCTGCCGCCCAACCCGCGTCGCGGCGACATCATCGAGGTCAAGGCGCTGGCCTCGCACATCATGGAGACGGGTTTTCGCCACACCCAGTTCGGTGTGCCGATTGCGCGCGACATCATCACCGATTTCTCCTGCAGCTATAACGGTCGCGAAGTATTCAGCGCGCAACTGCATCCGGCCATCGCCGCCAATCCCTACATCGCCTTCACCCTGCTCGTTGGCGACAGCGGCACCATCACCTGCAAGTGGACGGGCGACCAGGGCTATTCGGTCACCGAGTCAGTGGCCGTCAGCGTTGCCTGATTTGACCGGGCTTGTACTGTCCGGCCGGCGCCGGGCGCTGTGCTGCCTCGCCTTGGCCGGCTTTGCCGGCACGCTGTTCGCCGCCGATCCGCCGCCGCCCGCAGGACGCCGCTCCGGCTATGACTTCATGGGGCGTGAAACCCGGGCCATGCAGGATGACGACGCGGCCAATCCGGCAACACTGTGGGTTTTTGACGGTGAAGCCTTATGGCAGCGCAAAGCCGGTTCCGCGAACAAGGCCTGCGCCGATTGTCACGGCGATGCGCGGACCAGCATGAAAGGTGTCGCGGCGCGTCATCCCGCGCCGGATGCGTCGGGCAAGCGGCTGCTGAACCTGGAGCAGCGCATCAATGTGTGCCGCAGCGAGCGCCAGCAGGCACCGGCACTGGCCTATGAAAGCCGCGAGTTGCTGGCGCTTACCGCTTATCTCGGGCGCCAGTCGCGCGGCATGCCGGTCACCGTGGGCGCCGACGCGCGCGCCATGCCGTTCATCGACGCCGGACGTATCGCCTACAACCGCCGCCAGGGCCAGCTTAATCTGTCCTGCGCGCAATGCCACGATGACAATGCCGGACGCAGCCTCGCCGGCACACCGATACCGCAAGCCCATCCGACCGGCTACCCGCTGTACCGGCTGGAGTGGCAGGGTGTAGGTTCCTTGCAGCGGCGACTGCGCAACTGCCTCACCGGCACGCGCGCCGAAAACCTGCCGTTCGGTTCGCCCGAACTCGTAGAACTAGAGGCCTTTCTGATGTGGCGCGCGCGCGGCATGCTGATGGAAACACCGGGCGTGCGTCCCTGAAGTCAGGGCGATGGCTGGAAAGGCACGATTGGCAAGGGTTTCCAGCCAGCTGTCGGTACCGTCTTTAGTGGCGGCATGACGCCATCTGACATCGCCAACCACTGCCTGCACAACTTGCCCGCCGCGCGCATTCACAATAAAAAGCCCATCGACGCGATGGCTGCGCCGGGGGCCATGCAAGCACAGTACTATGCCGGCGCGCCGGGGGTCGTGGACCTGCACCTGCCCGGCAGCACCGAAGCGGACATCGAAGTTCGGTCTGGATGCGGGCGCACAGCGGGGCGAATAAGACCGCTAAAACACGTACAGCAGAGCGGCAAACAGACGGTGCCGCGCTGTTGTCGATAATGGGTCGATGGCTGGATACCCGCGGCAGACGGGGCTATGCGGACGATTGTTGGCCGAGATGATGAACGTAGCTAGGGACAGGAGGTGATATGACTATGAAAACGCTACGCAGGCACTGTCACAACCACCTCGTTTAGCCCCTGAATTGCTTACGGCTGCTCAGCCGCTAATCTCATAAAGCAGCATGCGTGCCGCAGTCGCCATGCCGGCGATAAAACATATTTGATTCCATTAATGCCAGTCGCCGCCAGCGTGTCAGTCAGTTATCGCCTTTCCTGATTTCGAGCGGCTCACCGTTCAGCGTGAGGTGCGTTTCGGTTGGCACCACGCCGGTAAGCGATCCCAGCGCGCAGCAGCTTTGCTCGCCAACGCGCATCACCTTGCGGATATTTTCCTCCGGTTGGTCTGACTCGAACTCGCCCCGGCTCTCAACGCCAAGACCACCTGCGCGCATGGTTCCCATGACCATCGAGCCCTCGCGAAAGAATCGCGTTACCTGCTCGAAGCGAATGCTCTTGACGTTCATCTTCGGCATTTCCCGGTACCGGGAAATTTGGGTCGTCCCAAGCGCGCCATTTCCCGATCGTCGAGCGGCAGCTTGAGTTCGATTTCCAAGGCGGGCAGTGGGTTGGCGTCAATGCGCGATTATCGCACTGGCCGCTTGTGCCGTGAGCACGGTAAAGGCAGGCGACTTGATCTGTCGCAAACAAGCGCGCAATTGCGCCTGTCTGCAATTCGTTGCCGAAGCCTTTTATCCTGCCGGTCCGGCAAGAATACGGCCTACCCGCACCCGCGCCTCCTCCTGGGTGCGTGCGTAGATGGCGAGGTACTCGGGTGGTTCCCAGTCCTTGACCGCGCCCTGATAGGTCGGGCGCTCGCACAGGCGCTTCGCCCAGTCCGCCACCCGTGGGCGCGCGTTGATCATGTCGTTCATGCCCAGGTGCTCAAGGCGGTTCATGTAGGCGGTATAGGCGACATCGGCCAGTGAATAGGTTTCTGCCGCGAGAAAGGAGGTATGCGCCAATGCCGAGTCCATGTCGGCAATCAGTTTGGCGAAGCGCCGCACTGCGGGCCCGAAGGCCGGATGATCCATGCCCTCTTCGATGGTTCGTCTTTTCTTTTCGCGCCGCACCGGGTCGGGTATGCGCGCGAAGTAGGCTTCGTAGTCTTCGGGCGATTTGCACAGATGCTGGTGGCGGAAGGCGATGGCGGAGGAAACGGTCGAAGTCGCCGCATGCACGTTGTCGTCAAGCTGGCGCATCCACAGGCGCATGCGCGCGATGTCGAAAGCTGATGCCGGTTTCAGCGGATTGTGCGGATAGGCATCGTCGAGATACTCGCAGATGATGGTGGATTCGATGATCGGTTGCCCGTCCACCAGCAACGTGGGCACCACGCCGTTCGGGTTGAGCTTCAAATAGGCGGGCGCCTGCGCATCTCCGGCGCGCAGGTTGAGGAAATGGCCTTTCCACTCAATATTTTTCTCGGCCAGTACGATGCGAACCTTGGTCGAGCAGGTGGAAGATCCGTTGTGGTAGAGCTCAAGCATTGCGCATTCCTTTCGTTGAATCGCGTCATAATATGATGGCAAGAGACCGGCGTCTTTGGCCAGAATCAGCAGGCCTATCCGGCGCGTGCCGGGCGTCAAAAAAATGAGGGCCGCAGTATGAACACCATGGGTATCGAGCGCATTGTCTACGGCGTGAAGCGATAAGAAAATCAATCCCGCTCCTTTCCCCAGTCACCCGCTTGTGGCCATCTGCATAGCCCCAACGACGAGCTTGCAGCATCAAGTTCGAGAGTAGTTTTCCCCCGTGCCGCACGATTGGCAATCGCGTCGATCC
>CAYLPI010000201.1:0-6489 GCA_964385505.1 uncultured Bordetella sp. | reverse complement strand
TCCGCCGGCATGGCGCCTGCTGCCTCGGCATCATCATCTCCGGTACCCGCCGCCGAACAGCCGCTCGGTTACGCCGTCGCACAATTGCACGGCATCTATATCCTGGCGCAAAACAGCACCGGCCTGGTGCTCGTGGACATGCACGCTGCGCACGAACGCATCCTCTACGAAAAACTCAAGCTGGCGCTGGACCTGCGCGAAATAGCGACGCAAAAGCTGCTGATCCCGGTGACCTTCAATGCCGGGGCGCTCGAGGTCGCCACTGCCGAGGAACACGCCGATACGCTGCAAAAAATCGGATTCGATATCGCACCGCTGTCGCCGACCGCCCTGGCGGTGCGCGCGGTGCCGGCAATGCTGGCCTCGGCCGACATTGCCGAGCTCGCCCGCGCGCTGCTCAGGGATGTGCGCGAATACGGCGCCACGCGCATGCTGACCGAACGCCAGAACGAGTTGCTCGGCACCCTCGCCTGCCACGGTGCGGTGCGCGCCAACCGCAGCCTCACCCTCACCGAGATGAACGCCTTGCTGCGCGAGATGGAACAAACCGAACGCTCGGGCGAATGCAACCACGGCCGCCCCACCTGGTACCAGATGAGTCTCGCCGACCTCGACAAGCTGTTCCTGCGCGGGCGCTAGGCCCGGCGCAACATCCGCCAACCATCTTGAAGGTCCGTTTGAGCGCCAGGCAACCGACTGGAAAGCCACGCTGGTATTGGGTTTCCAGCCGTAAGTATGGCGTACGGCGCTCGGCAGCGGCATGACTGAGCCTTCGGGCACGCTGCCGCCTGCGATTGCGCTGCTCGGGCCCACCGCCAGCGGCAAGAGCGCGCTCGCCATGGCCATCGCCGCCCGCCACGACGTCGAGATCATCAGCATCGACTCGGCCCAGGTGTTCCGCGACATGGATGTGGGCACGGCCAAACCCTCGGCCGCCGAGCGCGCGGCGGTGCCGCACCACCTCATCGACATCACCGCCCCGACAGGGGCGTATTCAACCGCGCTTTTTCGCGCCGACACACTGCGCCTGCTGCCGCAGATCATCGCGCGTGGCCGCACGCCACTGCTGGTGGGCGGTACCATGCTGTACTTCAAGAGCCTGCGCGAAGGCCTGTCCGAATTGCCGCAGGCCGATGCGCCGCTGCGCGCCGCGCTTGAGCTCGAGGCACTGCGCCACGGCTGGCCGCGCATGCATGCGCGCCTGGCAGAAATAGACCCGATCACGGCGGCGCGGCTGCAACCGGCCGACGCACAGCGTATCCAGCGCGCCCTCGAGGTGCACCAGCTCACCGGCCGGCCGCTGTCGGCGCTGCAACAGCGCAGCGGTCAGGCGGTCGATCTGCCGGTACGCCTGATAGGTATCGCACTCGTACCATCCGAACGCGCCGCTCTGCACCAGCGTATCGCCGATCGCTTCGACGCCATGCTCAGCGCCGGACTGGTTGAGGAATTGCAGGCGCTCAAAGCCCGCTACGCACTGCATGCAGAGCTGCCCTCGATGCGCTGCGTCGGTTACCGCCAGGCGTGGGCGTTTTTGCAGGGTGCGTGTGACCGTGCCACGCTGCGCGACAAAGGCGTGTTTGCGACACGCCAGCTGGCCAAACGCCAGCTCACCTGGCTGCGCGCCATGCCCGATCTGCAGGTGCTTGACTGCCTTGCCGGTGATCTTGAGCAACAGGCGCTGCGGCACCTGCAGCACGCTTCTGCGCTCTGATGACGCGTCCGCGGGACTCAGCCTGCGAGACTCAAAACACGCCAGGTATGATCCGCTTCACCCGTGAAGCGTAGTCCGGGTAAGCGGCGAACTGTTCGGCAAGGCCACGCTCCTCCAGCACCGCCTTTGCCAACAGCACGGCGGCGAGCGCCAGCCAGGCGAGCAGTTTCCAGGGGTCTTGGTAGGCAACCACCTCGGCGGCCGCAAACAACAGCACCGCCGAGTACATCGGATGACGCACCCAACGATACGGCCCGCCGGTAACCAGATGCGCCGAGACCTTGGGCTCGGGCCGGATGTTGAAATTGCCCGGCCGGTTGTACGCCAGCGTCCACACGCCTAGCCCAAGCGCGGCAGCGGCAAGCAGCAATGCGGACGGTGACCAGGTTTGCGGCGTAAACGGCCAGATGAGCCAGCCTATCAGCGCAAACTGCGCGGCGACCAGCAGTAGTCCCCGTATGCGCAGGCCGCTCACGGCTTGACGAAGCGCAGTGTCATGCGGTCACTCTCGCCAATCTCCAGATACTTGTCGCGCCCGACGCTGCCCAAGCGCAGCGCCGGTGGCAGCGTCCACACGCCGCCGGGGTAATCCCGCGTGTCACGCGGGTTGGCGTTGACCTCCGAGCGCGCCGCCAGCCGGAAGCCCGCCGCCTGTGCAAAAGCGACGACCTGCGCCTCATGCACATAACCGTTGCCGGCACGCGGATCCACCGCCAGCGCCGGATTGGCACGATGCTCCACCAGCCCCAGCACGCCGCCGGGTTTGAGCGCGCGATACATGCCGGCAAACACCGCCTCGACCGTACCGGCGGTGATCCAGTTGTGCACGTTGCGAAAGGTCAGCACCATGTCGGCGCCCAGCGGCGTCTGCGCGGCATCTGCGCGCGGAGGCAGAAAATCCACCAGGCTTGCCCCGCCCAGCAACCCCGACTTGTCGGCGACGCGGGCACGCAGGCCCGCCGTCGCGCCGCCGGCGAGGATCAGGCGGCCCTTGTCATGCAGCAAGGCACCGAGGATTTCGCTGTACCAGCCGCCACCGGGGGAGATCTCGATGACCGTCATGTCGTCACGAATGCCGAAGAACGACAGTGTCTCCAGCGGATGGCGGTAGCGGTCACGCAAGCGGTTGGCCGGATCGCGATGCGACCCATCCAGCGCCGCCTTCAGGGCGGGTGATGGTTCGGCAGTCTGCGCCTGAAGGCCGGTGGACAGCAGTGCAAGGGTGACAACCAGGGCAAGCGACGAGAGGGATCTGGGCATGGGGTGGCGGGGGCGGGTTGTGATTGATCGGGCGGGTCAGCCCGGCGACTTGTCAGTAGTGGCGGCACCCGCGCCGCGCGCGATCAGGCCAACCAGATCAGCCCCGGACACCAGTCTCAACTTCGCCTGCTGCGCGAACGCACTCGCATTCGGGCTGAGGTCCCCGGCGGCGACATAAATGCACTCGTGTGCGCCGGCGGCGTCCTTGGCCTCGACCAACGCACGCAGCGGCGCGATACCGGCCTGCGCCACCTTCCAGCGTTTGCACGCCACCAGCGCGACGCGCCCCTCCTTGCGCAAGGCAAAGTCGGCCGCATCGCCGGGCATGGCCGACACGGCGTAGCCATCGGCCCTGAACGCCGCCTCCAATTTTGCCGAAAACACCTGCCACGACATTGCGCGCAAGCCCTCCAGCGATTCGGCAACGCGCTCGGCGCTGGGCGCGCGCAACTGGCGCCAGCCGGCATACGCGGCGATGCCAAGAAAGGGCAGTGTCGAGAAGGCCGCGGCGTAGTCGGGCAAAAATTGCCGGATCGCCATGAACAATCCGGCGGCAATCAAAAAACTCACCCACCAGGGCGAGCGCGACAATATCGCGAACAGCGAATTCTTATTCATGCGCAGCTTCACCTGCGGGCTCCTTTGCAATGCGTCGCAGTACATGGCGCGCCATGCCAAGCGCGAGTTCGTGTTCGCCGATGAAGACCTCGCCGGCATTCTCCTGGCGCAGCAATTCGGCCTCCTGTTCGCTGTGCGTGCGAACCACGGTTTCAATACCCGGGTTGAGCATACGCGCGAGCGCTATCATCTTGCGCGCACCGAACGTATCGGGCGTTGCGATCACCAGCAGGCGCGCATGCGCAATGTGCGCCTGGATGATAACCGACGGTTCGGAGGCGTCGCCTGACACCGCCGGCTGGCCGCGCGCGCGCAAGGTCTCGACGATTTCGCGGTTCTGCTCGGCGACGACAAAGGGCACGCCTTGCGCCGTCAGCGCCTCGCCGATGCGCCGGCCGACGCGGCCATAGCCCACCAGCACCACCTGCCCGGCAAGGTGACTGCGGTCAACGCTGGAGGGCAACTCGGCCAACGGGTCATCGGTACGCTCGAGCTTGCGCGCCAGTGCCGGGCGCGCGCGTATCCAGGCCTGCGCCGGCTTGATCAGCCTGAACAGCAGCGGGTTGAGCGCAATCGAAATCATGGCCCCGGCGAGAATCAGACTCTGCCCCTGCGCCGGCAGCAGGCCCAGCGTCATGCCCAGGCCGGCGAGGATGAACGAGAATTCACCGATTTGCGCCAGGCTTGCCGACACTGTGAGGGCGGTGTTGAGCGGGTAGCGGAAAGCCAGCACGATGAGGAAAGCCACCAGCGACTTGCCGACAACGATGATGGCTACGACCGCGAGCACCTGCAACGGTTGCTGCAACACGATGAACGGATCGAACAACATGCCCACCGACACAAAAAACAGCACCGAGAAAGCGTCGCGTAGCGGCAGTGACTCCTCGGCCGCGCGGTGACTGAGTTCGGACTCGCGCATGACCATGCCGGCGAAAAAAGCACCCAGCGCAAATGACACCCCGAACAGTTCGGCCGAGCCGTAGGCAATGCCCACCGCCGCGGCGACCACGCACAGTGTGAACAGTTCGCGCGAGCCGGTACGCGCCACCCGCCACAACAGCCACGGGAAAAACCGCCGGCCAACGACCAGCATCAGCACGACAAACACCGCCACCTGGCCCAGCGTCAGTGCCAGCGTCAGCGCGAGGCTGCGATCTGCGGCCCCGGCGGGCACGGTGCCGCCCATCCAGCCGGCGAGCGGCGGCAGCAACACCAGCACCAGCACCATCACGAGGTCCTCGACCAGCAGCCAGCCGACCGCAATGCGGCCGTTGACCGAGTCGAGCCCACCGCTGGTTTCGAGCGCTTTGAGCAGCACCACCGTGCTCGCCACCGAAAGCGCCAGACCGAACACCAGGCCGGCGCCCGGGCTCCAGCCCCATAGCGCGGCCACACCCATGCCCAGCAGCGTCGCGGCGGCGATCTGCGCGATGGCACCGGGCAGCGCAATGCGGCGCACCGCAAGCAGGTCATCGAGGGAGAAATGCAGTCCGACGCCGAACATCAACAGCATCACGCCGATTTCAGCAAGTTGTGCGGCAAGGTCGGCATCAGCGACAAAACCCGGCGTAAAGGGCCCGATGATTATGCCGGCGACAAGATAGCCGACCAGCGCCGGCAGCTTCAGGCGCATTGCGGCATAGCCGAACACCAGTCCAACCCCCAGCGCGGCGGAAATCGTCGTGATAAGCGAAATGTTATGGGGCATGCGCCTTGCTGTGCGTGTTTTGCTGCGAAAGGGATGCGGCTCAAGCTCGCCAGGACGGCGGAGCAGCCGCAGCAGGAGCTTGCCCGAAGATACCAGAAAGCCCGCGCCGGGCGGCCGCGAATACCGTTGAACGTGTTCGGCGAACGACACTCCGTGCCGGGCACGCTGCTGCGATTACCGAACGCAATGACAGCGGTGACCGGCAAACCGAAATGCATCGGCGGTGTGCGGCAAGAAATCCGTCGCAAACCGGCTGGAGACGCCCGCCTGGCGCGGCTTTCAGAGCATCGAACGCAGTGCCGGCGCGATGATCGCAGCAGGGTGAATATCGCATCACGCCGCAGCGAGCAGAAAAAAAGGGCAGCCTGCGCTGCCCTTTTTTAGCGGAACACGGACGCTTAGAGCAGCGGCACCACCAGCAGCGCCACGATGTTGATGATCTTGATCAACGGGTTCACCGCAGGGCCGGCGGTGTCCTTGTAGGGATCGCCCACGGTATCGCCGGTAACGGCGGCCTTGTGCGCATCGGAGCCCTTGCCGCCGAAGTGGCCGTCTTCGATGTACTTCTTGGCGTTGTCCCATGCGCCGCCGCCGGTGGTCATCGAAATGGCGACAAAAATACCGGTGACGATCGAGCCCATCAGCACACCGCCCAGGGCGACCGGACCGAGCGCAAGGCCGACGACGATGGGCACGGCGACCGGCAGCAGCGAGGGCACGATCATTTCCTTGATCGCCGCCTTGGTCAGCATGTCCACGGCGGTGCCGTAATCGGGCTTGGCCGTGCCTTCCATGATGCCCGGGATTTCCTTGAACTGGCGGCGCACTTCGACCACCACCGAACCGGCGGCGCGGCCGACGGCCTCCATCGCCATCGCGGCGAACATGTAGGGAATCAGGCCGCCGATCAACAGGCCGATCACCACCATGTGGTTGGACAAGTCAAACGACACGACCTTGCCCGCGGCCTCGAGGGCGTGGGTGTAGTCGGCAAAGAGCACCAGAGCAGCGAGCGCGGCCGAACCGATGGCGTAGCCCTTGGTCACCGCCTTGGTGGTATTGCCCACCGCGTCGAGCGGGTCGGTTATGGCGCGCACCGAGTCGGGCAGCTTAGCCATCTCGGCGATACCGCCGGCGTTGTCGGTGATCGGGCCGTAGGCGTCGAGCGCGACGATGATGCCGGCCA
>CAYLPI010000200.1:0-6506 GCA_964385505.1 uncultured Bordetella sp. | reverse complement strand
CGGGGTGAGCGGTGCGACCAGCGTGACGGCCTCGACCGCAGGAGCGGATACGGGTTCGATTTCGGTTGGTGCCACCGGCGGTGTTGTTCGCACCGACGGCACGCAGACCTATGCCGGAGCAGGAACGACGACGACCATCAACGGCGACCTCATCACCAGCAACGATGGCGTCACATTCAGCAACGCGGTCACGCTTGGCTCGTCCGCCACGATAAGCGCCGGGACGGCTACCGTGACCTTCTCATCAACGCTTGCCGCAGGCTCGAACGACCTGACCATTTCTGCGGATGAAATCAATTTTTCCGGCAACGTAAGCGGCAACGGCGCACTTACGCTGCAGCAAGGCCTCGCGGCGACGAACATGATTGTGGGCGGTGCGACGAACACCGCGGCGCTGGAGATCACCACGGTCGAATTCGGCCTGATTCAGCAGGGCTTTGGCAGCCTCAAACTCGGACGAAGCGACGCCTCGGGGACGCTTACCGTTACGCCGATCACCCTGACGCAGGCGACGACCTTGCGCACCGGCAACGGCAGTATCACCGGCAGCGGTGCGATCAGCGGCAATGTTGCCGGGCGGGCGCTCACGCTGGAGGCGGGCACGAGCGGCGGCATTGCCTTGACCGGTGCCCTGGGCTCCGCCGGGACGCGTCTTGGCGCAGTTACGGCCAGCGCCGGAGGATCGATTGCGCTCGGGTCCGTCAACGCCAATGCCGACATACTTTTGCGCGCCGGGACGAACCTCACGCTTGCACTCAGTACGTCCTTGTCGACGACGAGCACTTCGAGCACCGCCATCGTCGCATCCGCGGTTGGCAATTTCATCAATAACGCCGGCGCATCGGCATTGACGACGGGCGTTGGAGGCCGCTGGCTGGTCTATACCGGCAACCCGGGTACGGCAACGTTCGGCGGGCTGCTGAGCGGCAATCTCGCCATCTGGAACAGCACCTACGCGAACAATCCGCCCGCCGGCATAACTGCGACGGGCAACCGCTACTTATTTGCGCCGGCGCAGACACTGACCTTCACCACCACCAACGCGGTGAAGAATTACGGTGTTGATCTGCTGCCCACGCTGCAATCGATGTACACCCTCAGCGGTGCAAATACCAACACGTACGGTGGCGTTGTGATCGCCGATTCGTCTGTTTCGCTATCGAGCCTGTTCAGCGGCGCTGCCGCGATATCCTCCACCGGCGCGGCGGCCAACGGCGGGGTGGCGCCGTCGCCACACGCGGTGACAGCGTCAAACGGCACCCTCGCCAGCCGCACCGGATACGCGACCGCGTTCAGTTCGCCCGGTACCATCAGCGTCAACCCCGTGGCGCTGACGGTGACGGCGCAGAATGCGCAACGCCCGACCGCAGAACCCAATCCGCAGTTCGCGGCAAACTACACGGGACTGGTCGGTGGTGATTCGCCGGCGTCGGTTGGCGCCCTGTTCTTCTCGACCGGTGCGACGCAGGGATCGCCGCAGGGCAGCTACGCGGTCACGCCGTTCGGGCTGGCGAGCGCAAACTACAACATCACCTATGTGCCCGGTTCGCTGTCGATTGGTGCGCCTTTGGCGACGACGCTGACCGCATTGCAATCGGCAAGCCTCCGCGCAATCTCGTTCAGCGTGCTCGACCCGCTTGCCAGTGCCATTGGCAGCACCGGCTCGGTCGTGGTGCAAAGCGGCTTGTCCGGTTTCCTCAACACCCTGCCGCCGACCGCGGCCGGGTCGGCCGACGGTCTGGAGCCTGCGGCTGTCGGCGATACTGCGGGTGAGAACACCGGTGCGGCACGCATTGGCCCGGCCCAGAAACGTCGCGGCAATCGCGGCTGTTTTGACACACAACCGCTGGCTCAGATGAATTGCGCCGCCGGCGGCTAGCCCGGCTCACCTCGTTTGACGGGAGCGGCCCGGGCAGGCCGCTGTCGGGGGGCTATAATCCGTTAATGAGGACCTCTGGATTTGTCGTATTTTTGCTGTTCTTGGCGGGCGCGTTTTTGGGCGCGGCTGGTGTCCACGCCTCGAGCCTTGATCGCTTCAACAGCTTTTTGTCCGGAACGCAGGTAGCGTCTGCGAGTTTCGAGCAGACGATCTACGATCGCAGCAAAAAAGTGGTGCAGGAATCGCGCGGTACGCTGGCGTTTCAGCGGCCGGGTAAATTTCGCTGGACCTATGTCAAACCCTACGCCCAGCTGATTGTCGGTGACGGCGTCAAGGTCTGGATTTACGACGAAGACCTCAACCAGGTCACTGTCAGACGCCTCGATCAGGCCCTGGGGTCCACCCCGGCCGCCCTGCTTGCCGGCAATAACGAAGTGGTGAAGGCGTTTCGTCTCACCGATCTTGGGGTGCGTGAAGGGCTGGAATGGCTCGAGGCATCGCCGCGCGGCAAGGAGGGCAGCTTCGACAAACTGCGCCTAGGGTTCGGTTTTTCCGGGCTCGAGCGCATGGAGCTCGAAGACAGTTTCGGCCAGACCACGGTGATGCGTTTCACGGCGTTTGAGCGTAACCCGAAACTCGATGCCGGCACGTTCAAGTTCACCACCCCGAAGGGGGCGGACGTGCTGGGCGACACCAAGTAGCGGAGGACGCGGTGGACGATTTGTTTGCCGCGCCCGAGCCGGCCAAACCGCTGGCCGAGTTGCTGCGCCCGAAGGTGCTCGACGAGGTGGTCGGGCAATCCCATCTGCTGGGCCCGGGCAAGGCCTTGCGCCTTGCGTTCGAATCGGGCAAGCCCCATTCAATGATTCTGTGGGGACCGCCCGGTGTGGGCAAGACCACGCTCGCCCGTTTGATGGCGGGCGCGTTCAATGCAGAGTTTACCGCGCTGTCGGCAGTGTTCTCGGGCGTAAAGGACATTCGCGAAGCCGTGCATCAGGCCGAGCAGGTCCTGGCACGTAACGGACGGCACACCATCCTGTTTGTTGACGAGGTACACCGTTTCAACAAGGGACAGCAGGACGCCTTCCTGCCATTTGTCGAGCAAGGCCTGCTCACCTTCATCGGTGCGACCACCGAGAATCCTTCGTTTGAAGTCAATGGGGCGCTGCTATCGCGTGCCGCCGTGTATGTGTTGGAGCCGCTCAACACGGTCGAACTCGCCAGCCTGCTCGATCGTGCCGTCGCCGGCGCGCTTCATGGCCTGCGCTTTGACGGGGCCGCGCGGGACCGCATCATCGGCCATGCCGACGGCGATGCCCGCCGGTTGCTGAACCTGCTCGAAATCATCCAGACCGCGGCGGGAGGCGCTGGTGTTTCGCAGGTCGATGGCGCCTTCGTCGAAAACGCGGTGTCGCACAAACTGCAGCGCTTTGACAAAGGCGGTGAGGCGTTTTACGACCAGATATCGGCCCTGCACAAGTCGGTGCGCGGATCCAATCCCGACGCCGCCCTGTACTGGATGACGCGCATGCTGGTTGGTGGCGCCGAGCCGCTGTACGTCGGGCGCCGCCTGGTGCGTATGGCCGTCGAGGACATCGGTCTTGCCGACCCGCGCGCGCTTACGCTCACTCTCGAAGCCTGCCACACCTACGAGCGTCTTGGCAGCCCCGAGGGGGAGCTGGCGCTGGCGCAGGCGGTGATCTATCTTGCCTGCGCAGCCAAATCGAACGCGGTATACGTCGCGTATAATCGCGTCCGTAAACTGGTGAGTGAGGACGATTCGCGACCGGTGCCCTTGCATCTTCGCAACGCGCCGACCAAGCTGATGAAGAACCTCGGCTACGGGCAGGAATACCGCTACGCGCACGACGAAGCCGGTGCCTATGCCGCAGGGGAGTCCTACCTGCCCGAGGGCATCGAGGACCAGGGCTGGTACAGGCCGACTGATCGGGGCCTGGAGCAGAAGATTTCCGAGAAACTCGCCCACCTGCGCGAACTCGATCTCAGGGCGCATAAGAAGTAGCCGGACAGAGTGACAAAATTGTCACCTGAATTGACTGGAAAATCCCGTCTAGCGGGCATTTCGTAAAATAAAAGTTTAAGATTTCAGGACATCATGCTCGATCCACAGCTGTTTCGTAACGATATCGACGCCGTTGCCAGGCGCCTTGCCGACCGTCCGTTTGTGCTCGATGTCGCCGCGTTCCAGGCGATCGAGTCCGAGCGCAGGACGGTGCAGATGCGCACCCAGGAGCTGCAGGCCGGACGCAATGCCTTTGCCAAGCGCATCGGCCAGGCCAAGGGCAGGGGCGAGGACACGAGCGCGTTGATGGCCGAGGCCGGCGTGGCAAACACCGAACTTGAGTCACTGGAAAAAAAGCTCGCCGGGTTGCAGCAAACACTGCACGAGTTCATGGCCGTCATTCCCAACCTGCCGCATGAGAGCGTGCCCGCAGGGCGTGGTGCCGATGACAACCGTGAGGAGCGCCGGGTCGGCACCATCCGCACCTTCGGCTTCGCGCCCAAGGATCACATCGAGCTTGGCGAGGCGGTTGCGCTGCTCGATTTTGAGGCGGCAACCAGGATTGCAGGCTCGCGCTTTGCATTGCTCAAGGGCCCCCTCGCGCGCCTGCACCGGGCGATCGCGCAATTCATGCTGGACGTGCACACCGGCGAACACGGCTACACCGAGGTTTATGTGCCATACCTTGTCAACGCCGCCAGCATGTTCGGCACCGGGCAGTTGCCCAAGTTCGAGGAAGACCTGTTCGCCGTGCCGCGCAGCGACGGTGAAAAGCTTTACCTGATTCCGACGGCCGAGGTGCCGGTGACCAATATCGTGCGTGATGAGATTGTTGCGCTCGAATCACTGCCGCTCAAATTCGTCTGCCACTCGCCGTGCTTTCGCAGCGAAGCCGGTTCTTACGGCAAGGACACGCGCGGCATGATCAGGCAGCACCAGTTCGACAAGGTCGAACTGGTGCAGATCATCAACCCGTCAAAGTCCTATGACGGACTGGAGGAACTGACCGGGCACGCCGAAGCCATTCTCAAGCGCCTTGAACTGCCCTACCGGGTCATGACCCTGTGCACCGGCGACATGGGTTTCGGAGCGGCCAAGACGTACGACATCGAGGTGTGGCTGCCCGGGCAGAATGCGTATCGGGAAATCTCGTCCTGCTCCAATTTCGAGTCTTTCCAGGCGCGGCGCATGCAGGCGCGCTTTCGCAACGACAAGAACAAACCCGAACTGGTGCACACGCTCAATGGCTCGGCCCTTGCTGTGGGACGCACGCTTATCGCCGTGCTCGAGAACTACCAGAACGCCGATGGCAGCATTGCCGTACCGGAGACGCTTCGTCCCTACATGGGGGGGCTGGAGAAGATCAGCCTTTAGCCCGTTCGCGGGTGTGTCGCGGGTGCGTCGCGGGTGTGTCGCGGGTGTGTCGCCGGTGCGTCGCGGGCGATGCTGCCGGGTGCCCGGTCTGTTACAATCTCGCCTCTTTTCGACGCCCGCAGCAGTCCACGCAATTGGAAAGGTGGCAGAGTGGTCGAATGCGCCAGACTCGAAATCTGGTTTAGGGAAACCTAACGTGGGTTCGAATCCCACCCTTTCCGCCAGGCATTCAGCAGGAAAATTCGCTCCGGAAGGGGCGATTTTTTCTGCTGCGGCCGATTTTCGCGCCGATGACCCTGGCCGTGAAGGCATCCGGTCGCGCGCCGACGCCCGGATAACATCTCAGGGGGCGGTGGTTGTACTAATATATCTCCCCTCATGTCCATCTCCACCAGTACCGCAGTGCTGTTTGAAAACGGCGCGCAACAGCGCGCGCTGTGGATTTGCGTCGGCCTGTCCATGCTATTTCACATCGCCGTGCTCGCCGGTTTTTCCGGTCGGCATGAGGGCAAGCCGGCACAGACGGTGGTCAAGGTGTTGACGGCCAAACTGGCGCCCGCAAGCCCCGCGCCGGCGCCGGTTGCGGCCGAGGCGGTCCGCCCGCCTGAGCCGCCGCCCCCTCTGCAGGCGAAGTCGCAGCCGCAGCCAGTACCGCCCGTGCCGGTGCAGACCAGACCCGCACCCGCCGCGCCCAGGGCCGATACCGCGCCGGTCGCCCCCAGTACTCCCGCCGCGCCCACCGCGCCCGCCGCACCCAGCGCACCGGCACCGCCGCAAACTGCGGCGGCGGCACCGGGCGCGTCGGCGCCCCAGGCTGCCGCAGCGCCCAGCGTCCCCAGTACGGCCGAGCAGGGCCCGCGGCAAAGCGATGCCGATGAAGCCGGTTCACGCGACCAGTATCGCCTCGCCCTGATTGGTGCGGCCAAGCGCTACAAGCGCTATCCGGCGCAGGCGATGCAGAACGGCTGGACCGGCAAAGCCGAAATCCGCCTGGTGATAGGCTCCAACGGCATGATCCAGAGCGCCGCCGTCAAGACCTCCAGCGGCTACGCCTTGCTCGATGACACGGCGCTGGACATGATCAAGAAGGCCAAGCCGCTCACCCAGATTCCGCCGGCCTTGCGCGGCAAGGAGTTCATCGTTGATGTGCCGGTGATATTCGACCTGGCGACAGGCTAGCAGGGTGTTAGAAAGGGGCCATGCCCCATTTGGATTTCCCGAATCAACCGT
>CAYLPI010000199.1:0-6580 GCA_964385505.1 uncultured Bordetella sp. | reverse complement strand
GCTGGTCTGCCGCGAACAACTCGCCGCCGGCACGCCGATACGGGCCATCATCGTGAACGCCGGCAACGCCAGCTGCGGCACCGGCGAGCAATGCCTCGTCGCTGCGCGACGCACTTGCGCGGCGGTCGCCGCCACGCTCGGTTGCAGCGCGGCCGAAGTGCTGCCATTCTCCACCGGGGTCATCCTCGAGCATCTGCCGGTCGAACGTATCGAGGCGGCGTTGCCCGTGTGCAAGGCGGGCCTCGCCGCTGCAAACTGGGCCGCTTCGGCCGAGGCCATCATGACCACCGATACCGTGGCCAAGGCCGTCTCGCGCAGCGTCACCATGGGCGGCGCCACGGTTTCGATTACCGGCATGGCCAAGGGTGTGGGCATGCTGCAGCCAAACATGGCGACGATGCTGGCGTTTATCGCCACCGACGCCGCGGTGACGCAGGAGGCCTTGTCGCGCCTGGTGCGCGAAGTCGCCGATCTGTCCTTCAACCGGGTTACCGTGGACGGCGATACATCGACCAATGACTCCTTCGTCATTGCCGCCACCGGCAGGGCCGGCAACCAGCCCGTTGATGGCGGCGCCGATTACGACGCGCTCAAGGCGGCGCTCGCCGAAGTCGCCGTGCATCTGGCGCAGTGCATTGCGCGCGACGGCGAGGGCGCGACCAAGTTCATCACCGTTGAGGTGGGTGGCGCGGCCAGCGATGCCGAGGCGCATGTGGTGGCCAAATGCATCGCCAATTCGCCACTGGTGAAGACGGCGTTTTTCGCCTCCGATCCCAATCTGGGGCGCCTGATCATGGCCATAGGCAATGCCGGTATCGCCGGCCTCGACACCGCGCAGGTCAATCTTTACCTCGGTGACGTCATGGTCATTGATCGTGGTGGCCGCGCTGCGAGCTACCGCGAAGAGGACGGCGCACGCGTGATGAAGCCGGCGGAGATCATCGTGCGCGTTGAACTCGGGCGCGGCGCCGGCCGGGCCACGGTGTGGACCTGCGATTATTCCTACGACTACGTCAAGATCAACGCCGAATACAGGACCTGATTCCCGCACATGGCCACAAAACCTTCCAAGAAGCCCGTAGCAACGTCCGCGGCCGGCGGCGATTTTTCACAATTGGTGGTGCGCCTCGGCGCCCTGCTCGACCGTGTCGAGGGCTTGCTGCCGGCGCCGCAGCAGGCGGTGGACTGGAAGGCGTCCATCGCTTTTCGCTGGCGCAAGCACGACGGCCGCGGCCATTTGCAGCCGGTGGCACATCCGCACAAGATCCATTTGTCCGACCTCAAGGGCGTAAACCGGCAAAAAGGCCTCATAGAGCAGAACACGCGCCAGTTCGTTGCCGGCAAACCGGCCAACAACGTGTTGCTGACCGGCTCGCGCGGCACCGGCAAGAGTTCGCTCGTCAAGGCCTGCCTCAACCGCTTTGCCAAAGACGGACTGCGGCTGATTGAAGTGGACAAGGCGGACCTCATCGACCTGCCCGACATCGCCGACCTTGTCACCGGGCGGCCGGAGCGCTTCATCATTTTTTGCGATGACCTGTCGTTCGAGGCCTCGGAAAGCGCCTACAAGGCGCTGAAGGCAATTCTCGACGGTTCGATTGCGGCGCCTGCGGAAAACCTGCTGGTTTATGCCACGTCCAACCGCCGTCACCTGATGCCCGAGTACATGCAGGAGAATCTCGAGTACAAGCATCTCGATGAGGAGATCCACCCGGGTGAGACCTCGGAGGAAAAAATCTCCCTGTCCGAACGCTTCGGGCTGTGGGTCTCGTTCTACCCCTTCGACCAGGACGACTACCTGGGTATCGTCGATTACTGGCTCGGCAGCTTCGGCTGCAAGCCCTCCGATGCGGCGCGTACCGAGGCCTTGCAATGGTCGATCAGCCGCGGTTCGCGCTCGGGGCGCATTGCCTACCAGTTCGCCCGCGACTGGTCCGGCCGCGAGGCGGCGAAAAAGCCGGAAAGGTGAGCAAGCCGGCCGCCGTTGACGTGGCGGTCGCCGTCCTGCTGCGGCCGGACGGGACTTTTTTGCTGGCGCAGCGCCCGAAAAAGAAAGTCTATGCCGGCTACTGGGAGTTTCCCGGTGGCAAGGTAGAACCGGGCGAAACGGTGCGCGAGGCGCTGGTGCGCGAAATCCGCGAAGAACTCGGCGTGGAGATCACCGCCGCCTATCCGTGGATCACCCAGGTGTTCACCTATCCGCACGCGACGGTACGCCTGCATTTTTTCCGCGTCACGCAATGGCAGGGCGAGCCGGCGACCCAGCCGCATGAGCACGATGCCGTGGTCTGGCAGGCGCTCGACAATCTCACCGTGCTGCCGCTGCTGCCGGCCAATACCTCGGTGATGCGCGCGCTGCGCCTGCCCGGGGAGTACGCGATTTCGGACGTCGCCGGCATCGGGGGAGTCGAATTCCTGGTGCGGCTTGAAAAGCGGCTGCGCCACGGCTTGCGCCTGCTGCAACTGCGTGAAAAAGCCATGGATGTCGCGGCGCTCGAGCCCCTCGCGATGAAGATGGTCGGGCTGGCGCGTGCCTATGGCGCGCGCGTGCTGGTCAACGGCGACGTAAACCTGGCGCGGCGCGTCGGCGCGCACGGCGTGCATTTCTCCGCCGCACAGTTGATGGGGCTGCCCTTGCGGCCGGAACTGGCCTGGTGTGCGGCCTCCTGCCACAACGCCGAGGAACTGCGTCGCGCCGAGGAACTGGGCCTGGACTTCGTGCTGATCGGGCCGGTGCTTGATACGCCCTCGCACCCGGGCGCAAAGACGCTGGGCTGGGAAGGTTTTGCCGCGCTCGCACGCGGCGCGGCGCTCCCCGTCTATGCCGTTGGCGGAATGAATCCGGGTGTGCTGGAGCAGGCGCGCACGCTGGGTGCGCATGGATTGGCGATGATCAGGGGAAGCTGGGTTGAAGCGACGTGAAGGAGTGAAAGGCCTTGGCAGACGGTGTATCACGCATTCACTTTCTCACTTCTCGCCCGCTTCACCACCGTCTTCGACTTCGTCTTCCTGCTCCACCGCGGCAACGCGGTACTCCTCGTTTGCCCAGGCCCCGAGGTCAATCATCTTGCAGCGCTCCGAGCAAAACGGTTTGTAGCGGTTTTCTGCATCCCAGGCCACTGTGGTGCTGCAGCGCGGGCAACTGACGGTGCGAGGGGTGATGCGCGGCGTGTCCATGGCGGGCGGTACTGCAATCAAAGATTGCAGAAGGTCAGCTCAAATTCGACATCGGTGTCGCAGCCGCGCGCGCGGTCCGCGCTTAGCACGGTGAATCGGATGTTGAGGGCGTACTTGTTGGCGCTGATCTCGGGAATCACCTGCGTGTCGCGCGGCAGCCGGATGCGCACCAGTTGCGCCACGCGTCCGCCGAGCATTTGCGAGAAAGTGCCGTGCTGGGCGACATGCTTGCCGGGCTTGCCGCCCTCGCGCAGCAGCTTGAGCACGATGGCGCCGGCGTCGCGGATCGCGAACACCGGTGCGACCCAGGCCTGCAGGTCGGCGCTGCGTTCGGCGACGTCGCGATGCAGCCAGTAATGATACGAGGGCAGGTCGAATTCGTTGGTGCCGCCTGGAATGCTGCTGCGCTGCTTGATGCTCATCAGCCATTCGTTTTCACGCACGTGCTGGCCGATTTTTCCGGCCATGGCGAACAGCGATGCGCTGGCGCGCTCAATGTCGCCCAGCACCTGCAGCAGGATGTCCTCGGCGATGTCGGGGTTGTTGCGGAACGCGGTCAGGACCTGGCGCTGCCGTTCAAGTTCCTGCAGCAGGTCCGACTTGAGGTCGGCGCGGCTTGCTACCTCGAGAATTTCAAACAGCGTGAGCAGCGCGAAGTGGTGGTCGAGCGCATCGTCGCGCGCGAGCAGAACGCCAAGGCGTTCGAACAAATCCTCCAGTCGCAGCAGGGTACGGATGCGCTCATTCAGCGGATATTCGTAAATTATCACTGTCGCGCCCGTCGACCGTGGAGGAAAATTTGCTGAATTCTGAACGAATTAGCCACGATTTACAACCTTCCGGGTGAAATTAGAGGCCGGCGTCATGGCAGGGCTCAAATCGCCTGCGGGTGCGCCAGTTCAAGATAGCGGCGGTGAAGGTGTTCGACCTGCGGACGCAGCGCGTCTTGCACGCCGCTGTTGTCGATGACGTCGTCGGCCGCAGCGAGGCGTTGTTCCCGCGTCGCCTGTGCCGCCATGATCGCCCGCACCTGCGCCTCGGGCAGCCTGCTGCGCGCCATGACGCGCGTGACTTGTGTCTGCTGCGGGCAGTCCACGACGGCAATGCGACGGTACCTGTCCCGGCCCGGCGCCTGCGCGCCCCCCGATTCGACCAGCAGCGGAATCATCAGTACCACGTAGGGGCCGGTCGCCGCCGCCGCGAGGCGGTCGCTCTCGGCGCGGATCAGCGGGTGCAGGATGGTTTCAAGGCGCTTTTTGGCGGCCGGATCGGAAAATGCAAGGTCGCGCATTCTGCCCCGGTCGAGCGCCCCGTCCGGGCCGATAAAACCGTCGCCGAACGTGGCCCGGACGGGCGCGATCGCCGCGCCTCCGGGCGCGCTCAGCGCGTGCGCGATGGCGTCGGCGTCGATGACCGTGGCACCAAGCGCGCTGAAGATATCCGCAACGCTCGACTTGCCGCTGCCGATGCCGCCGGTAAGCCCGATGGTGTAGGGCAGGGTTGCCATTGCGCTCACTTCAATACGCGAGGTTGAGCCAGCTGCGCGTCAGCTGCGGGCCCCAGAACATCGCCACCACACCGCCCGCCGCGAGATAGGGGCCGAAGGGGATGGGCACGTTGCGGCCGTGTCGCGCCAGGACGATGAGGCCGACGCCGACCACCGCCCCGACCAGCGAGGAGAGCAGGATCACCAGCGGCAGCATGGTCCAACCGAGCCATGCGCCTATCGCCGCGAGCAGCTTGAAGTCGCCGTAACCCATGCCCTCCTTGCCGGTGGCGAGCTTGAACATCCAGTACACACTCCACAACGACAGGTATCCGGCCGCGGCACCGAGGACTGCGGCTTTCAGATCGACGAACCCGCCGGCCGTGTTGAGCAGCAGTCCGGCCCACAACAGCGGCAGCGTGATCGAGTCGGGCAGCAATTGCGTGTCAAAGTCGATGAAGGTCGCGGCGATCATGCACCACAGGAACAGCATCGCGCCGGCGGCGGCGAGGCCGAAACCGAAATGCAGCGCCGCGCCCGCGGTGGCGATGCCGGTCAGTGCCTCGACCAGCGGGTAGCGCGGGCTGATGGGCGTCTTGCATCCGGAGCAGCGGCCGCGAAGCACGAGCCAGGACAGCAGCGGGATGTTCTCGAGTACGCCGATGCGGTGGTTGCACTTGGGGCAGTGCGAGGACGGGCGCAGCAGGCTGTAGGGGCCCTGCTCGGGAACGGTCTCGCCGCGCAACTCGGCGCACTGCTCCTGCCATTCACGTTCCATCATGCGCGGCAGGCGGTGGATCACGACATTGAGGAAGGAACCGACGCACACGCCCAGCACCAGCGCGAAGCTCACGAACACCGCAGGTTGCGAAAATTCGGTCATCATCGTCCGGGCAATAAAAAGCGGTTACAGGTCATGCCTGTAACCCCGGAGGCGGTTGCGCAAAGGCTCAGACGGCCTGGCCGAGTTTGAAGATCGGCAGGTACATCGCCACCACCATGCCGCCGATGAGACCGCCCAGCACGACCATGATCACCGGTTCCATCAGCGACGAAAGCGAGGCCACCGCGTCGTCCACTTCCTGCTCGAAAAAGTCGGCAACCTTGGACAGCATGCCGTCCAACGCGCCCGACTCCTCGCCGATGGAGACCATCTGGATCACCATGTTGGGGAAGAGGTTGGAATTCTGCATAGCGGCGGTGAGCGCGGTCCCGGTGCTCACCTCCCGCTGGATGATCTTGGTTGCCGCGGCATAGACGTAGTTGCCGGATGCACCGCCCACCGAATCGAGCGCTTCAACCAGCGGCACGCCGGCGGCGAACATCGTCGACAGCGTGCGCGTCCAGCGTGCGATGGTGGAGATTTTCACCAGGTGGCCGAACACCGGAGCCTTCAACATCAGCTTGTCCATGAAAATCTGCACCGCCAGCGAACGCTTCCACGACTCGAGGAAGAAATAGATGCCGCCGCCGACACCGCCCAAAATCAGGTACCAGTATTGGACGAATTTATCCGAAATCGCCATGACGATGAGGGTCGGTGTGGGCAGGTCGGCGCCAAAGCTGGTGAACACTTGCTTGAACGCCGGGATGACGAAAATCATGATGACCGCAGTGATGATGAAGGCGACGACAATGATCGCGACCGGGTAGAACAGCGCGGCCTTGATCTTGGACTTGATCGCCTCGGTTTTTTCCTTGTAGGTGGCGAGACGGTCGAGCAGGCTCTCGAGAATACCGGCCTGTTCACCGGCGCCCACCAGGTTGCAAAACAGCGCGTCAAAGTGAAGCGGATATTTCCTGAAGGCGTTGGTCAGCGACGAGCCGGTCTCGACCTCGGTCTTGATCGACATCAGCAGGCGGGCGACGGCCGGATTCGCGTGGCCCTTGCCGACGATGTCGAAGGACTGCAGCAAC
>CAYLPI010000198.1:1970-6585 GCA_964385505.1 uncultured Bordetella sp. | reverse complement strand
CAAAACTCCGTTCGGGCTGAGCCTGTCGAAGCCGCCACGCCCTCCGACAAACTCAGGCCGAACGGAACATGCAATCGCAAAGCGCAGTCAGATTAGGGACGGTGTTCAACCAAACGAACTCAGCCCCAAACCTCGTCCGCCACTTCAACGATGAGCTGCAGCTTTTTCCATTGGTCTTCAGCCGTCAGCTTGTTGCCGTGATGGGTGGAGGCAAAACCGCATTGCGGCGACAGGCACAGGTTTTCGAGGGGTACATACTTCGCCGCCTCCTCGATGCGGCGCTTGAGCAGGTCCTTGGATTCGAGAACCGGCGACTTTGAGGTGACCAGACCCAGCACCACCTTCTTGTCCCTGGGCATGAAGCGCAGCGGCTCGAAACCGCCGGCGCGATCGGAGTCGTATTCAAGAAAAAAACCATCGACCTTGACCTCGTTGAACACCGCCTCGGCCACGGTGTCGTAGCCGCCCGAGGCGACCCAGGAACTCATGAAATTGCCGCGGCAGGTGTGCATGGTCACATTCAGGCCGGCGGGACGGCCGGTCAGCGCCTTGTTGATGGCGGCGGCATAGGTATGCACCAGTGCGCTCGGGTTGTCGCCACGGGTCACCGTCATGGCGCGGAATTTTTCGTCGCACAGCATCGAATAGCTGGTGTCGTCGATCTGCAGGTAGTTGCAGCCGGCCGCCACCAGGTCGCCGATCTCCTCCTGGTAGGCACGGCCGACGTCGTCCCAGAACTCGGCCATGTCCGGATAGGCGGTGGTGCTGACCGAATTGCGGCCGCCGCGATGGTGCAGCATGGCCGGTGCCGGGATGGTCATCTTGGGCGTGTTTTTGGTCACCGACTTCAGAAACTTGAAGTGATCGACAAACACCGGCTTGGTGCGACGCAGCTTGCTGCCGACGAACATGATCGGCGGCATGTCGTCGTTCTTGATGCCCTGGAATGCGGCGACGCCAGGATCGGGCCTGGTTTCAACACCGCCGAAGCCGGCGAGAAAGTCCACGTGCCACCAGTCGCGGCGGAACTCGCCGTCGGTGACGGCCTGTATGCCGACACGCTCCTGTTGCGCCACAGCTTCGCGTATGCACTTGTCCTCTACCGCGGTCAGCGCCTCACGCGTCAGTTCGCCGCGCTTGAATTTGGCGCGCGCCGCGTGCAACTCGGCCGGGCGCAACAGGCTGCCGACCTGATCGGCGCGAAACGGGGGTTTGCTGGCGACACGTTTGCTGGCGACACTCACGCTGCTCTCCTTCGATGATTGTTGTTTGATTTTTTTGTATTGCGATGCCGCCGGATGCCGTTTGCTCAGGCCCCCAGCGTGCGCGTGGTGTCGTCGAACAATTCATCGACCTGCAGCCGGCGCGCCAGCAAGCCCTGAGCGTAAGCGTACTCGATAATGATTTCCAGGCTGGGGCGGCAGGCCTCGACGCCGAACGGGAAAAAATTCGTCGCACCGGCCGCGACGCCGGGGCCGCGCGCCTTGCTCTCGGCCAGCAGGCGAAAGACTTCCCTCACCTGCTGCGGGCGCTCGCGCGACAGCGCTTCGCGCACCACCACCAGATGGTTCACCGGCACCGCCTTGTGCCGCGCACACCAGGCAAGCGCCGCAGCGCGGGGCTCGGCGATCACCGGCTTCAGTCTTGCGTCCTCTGGCGCTTCATTGCCGATAATGATGGCGTCAAGCTCACCGGCAAGCAGCATGGGCAGCAGTTGCTGGTCCTTGCCGGCACGCTCAACCTGCGGCGGGTCCTTGTATTCAGAGAGGTGACCGTCCTCGAAGCCCAGCCAGTGAATGCTGTCGAGGTCCACGGCGTACTCGCTTTGCAAAATGCCGCGTATCCAGGCCGGCGTGGTCTGCGCATACGAGCGCATGCCGATGCGCTTGCCCGCGAGCCTTGAGGGGTCGAGATGACCACGCTCGGCGTTGTAAATCAGGCACTGGTGCTGGAAGCGTCCGGGGCCGACCACCGCCGGCAGCAGCACCAGCGGCTTGCCATAGGATTTGGCCTGCAAAAAGGTCACGATCGCCAGTTCGGCGACATCGAACTCGATCTCGCGCACCACCCGCTTGAACGCCTGGTTGGGCACCTTGGCCTCGACAAAATCGAATGTCACCAGCGGCGATGCGAGCTCACCGCGCTTGAGCGCCAGGGTGTTCGGATAGTCGCCAAGCATGGCGTGCAGCGCGGCTCCGGCGGCAGGAGCGGGTTTCGATGTCGCGTTCATGTTCATGTACTAAGACAAAGAGCCTAAGAGACCGAGACACCGGGACACCGGGACACCGGGACACCGGGAAACTATGAGACGAAGCGGGGAGCCGTGGCGAATGGTGACGGGCAGACCAGTCAGGCATTATCAGCAGCGGGCCAGTCTGGCGCAAGCCGGGCCAAAATAAAATGGCATTCTGCCACTAGCAGTTATAGCATTACGGCATTTCCCCGCAGCCGACCTTGCCGCATCATGGACCTCAAACAACTGGACTATTTTGTCCATGTCGCCGAACTGGGCAGTTTTACCAAGGCCGCCTCGCTGCTGGCCGTTGCCCAGCCGGCGCTGAGCCGCCAGGTGCGCCAGCTCGAGGTCGAGCTCAAGCACACGCTGCTCTACCGCAACGGCCGCGGCGTCAGCGTAACCGAGGCCGGCAAACGCCTCGTCGCCCACGCCCGCGGCATCCTGCAGCAGGTTGAGCGCGCCCGCGGCGAACTCGAGGACATCAAGGGCGCGCCGGTCGGGCGGGTCGTCGTCGGCGTGCCGCCAAGCGTGGGCCGCATGCTGACGGTGCCGCTCGTCACGGCGTTTCGCGCCCGCTACCCCGGCGCGTCGCTTGGCATGGTCGAGGGCTTGTCGGTGACCATTCAGGAATGGCTTTTGACCGGCCGCGTTGATGTCGGTCTGATTTACAACCCGGTTCCGGCGCCGGCCGTCGAAATCACCCCCTTTCTCGAAGAAGAGCTGTTTCTGATCCGCCCTGCAGAGGGCAACGAGGCCAAGGCCGTAAAAGCGCTGCCGCTGCGCGACCTGCCGGATTTTCCGCTGATTATCCCCAGCCGCCCGCACGCCATTCGCATGTATGTCGAGACGCAACTCGCCAAGCTCCGCCTCAAGCCGACGGTGGCGCTGGAAATCGACGGCGTTTCGTCAATACTCGACCTCGTGCACGAAGGCCACGGCTGCGCCGTGCTATCGCTCAACGCCGTGCTGGGGCACAAGCGCCGCTTTAGCGCGACGCCCTTCGCCCGCCCGCGCCTGACCAGCCATCTGACGCTGGCGGTGTCGGCACAACGCCCGACCACGCCGCTGACGCGCAGCAGCTTCGAACTCATACAACGCATCGGTCCGCAGTTGCTGATCAAGGCCTTGCCGCGGTAAAACCTGAACACGATGGAAATGCTTTCTCTTTCCGAATGGTGACGACATGGTGAGAGGACCCCTGCTACTGCTACCCGGGCTGTTATGCGATGCCGCGGTCTGGACACCGCTGCTGGCACTGCAACCTGCACTCGGCGATGCCGCAGACTGCCAGATCATGGCTTACGGCCACGCCGACAGTATTGATGCCATGGCGCGCGCCGTGCTGCGCCAGGCGCCGGTGAAATTCGCCCTTGCCGGCCACTCCATGGGCGGCCGTGTTGCGCTTGAAGTCATGCGCCTTGCGCCGCAGCGCGTGACGCGGATCGCGCTGTTCGACACCGGCTACCAGGCGCGGCCGGCAGGCGACGCCGGCGAGCGCGAACGCGCCGAACGCCTGGCGCTGCTCGAACTCGCGCGCAGTGAGGGCATGCGCGTCATGGCCGAGCGCTGGGCGAGCGGCATGGTGCACATGGAGAGACTTGCCGACAAGGCCTTGATGAACGCCATCCTCGACATGATCGAACGCAAGTCGGCCGATATTTTTGCGGCGCAGATCAATGCCCTGCTCGAGCGGCCGGACGCAACCGCGCTATTGCCGCAAATCGCCTGCCCGACGCTGCTGCTGTGCGGGCGCGAAGATGCATGGAGTCCGCTGGCACGACACCAGCAAATGGCGGCGATGATGCCGCGGGCGCACTTCGCCATCATTGACGACTGCGGCCACATGTCCACAATGGAACGGCCGGAGACCGTGGCGGCGACGATGCTGGCCTGGCTGGAACAACCCGCCTGACACTTCAAATGGCTGGAAACCCGCGCCGGAAGGGCATTTCCAGCCATTGCTTGGCGGACGCGCAGCGCCGTCACGCGCACCGCTAGCGCTCCCGCGCGGCTTCGTCAAAAGCCTTTGGCACCGGCGAGCTTTAACGGGCCAGGATTGTCGGCACAATAATCCGACTGAGTCGCTGCGAAGACAGAACGCAGTCCATCGCCTTCGGAGACCAGGAACCGCTTTAACCGATATGCAGCAGCCGCGCCGCCGTCTTGCCCAGGATGAGGTCGCGGTCGGCTTCAGGCACATCAACCAGGCGCTCGACCGCGTGCACCGGTTGCTACAGGCCCATGTCAAAGCAGTAGTCGCCACCGAGCAATACGCGGTCGGCGCCGACGCGCTGCACCAGATTGAGGTTGATGGTGTCGTCATGGCCTATGGTTTCGTAGGTGAAACGGCGCAGGTAGGCGCTGGGCACCTGCTTCATG
>CAYLPI010000198.1:0-1960 GCA_964385505.1 uncultured Bordetella sp. | reverse complement strand
GATTTCGGCGCGCACCCGGGTGCCATGGTCCCAGCGGCCGATGAGGCCGGGCATGGTGCCGCCGGCGTGCGGCAGGTTGATCTCCAGTTTCGGGAAGTGATCGAGCACGCCGCCGAGAATCAGGCAGGCGGCGGCGATACCGGTGTCGTAGGGATTGCCGCAAAGGTTTTTCAGGTAAAACGTTTCAGCCGGTCGCTGGCGATGGTGTACACCGGGCGCCGGAAAATCGGCTAGCCGAGTTCCTCGCAGCGCGCGTAGATATCCAAGAAGCGTTTGTCGTCGAGTTCGGCGCCGGCGATATTGGTCGCACGGTAGAGCCCGCGCATGCCCGGCAGCCTGGCGGCACGATCAAACTCTTTGAGCGCCAGCGCCGGGTCCTGCATCGGCACCTGTGGGAAACCGACGAACTTGTCCGGATATTTGAGGTGCGCCGGGGCGGCGGCGTCGTTGTAGCACTGCGCCCGCGCCAGGCCGAATGCCGGCGAGGCAAAATAGACCATGGGCGTAGTCAGCGACAGGCACTTCATGTCCACACCCTGGCGCTGCATGCGCGCTAGACGCAGGTCGAGGCTGACGAATTCGTCGGTGAACGCGTTGACGAGGCCGCCGCCGACAAACTTGTAGCCCTAGGCATTACGCTCGATCACGCCGCCTTCGCGGCCGCCATCCTTGTCGATGAGCTCTATCCACTCCTGCGGGTACCATTGGGCATGGGTGTCGATGGTGGTGCCGGCGGCGCGGGCCGGATTGGTGTTGGTGTCGGTGTCGGTGTCGGTGTCGGTGTCGGTGCGCGTGATGCGCCATGGAGAACCGATTTATACAAAAAAAGGACTAACGGGGATTTGTGCAGCGTACTCCGCGCGTTTTTGCTCTGCGCTTTTTACTCGGATTTCGCGCCGGTCTCGCGCACGACCTTGGCCCATTTCAGCACTTCGGCTGAAACATAGCGCCCGAACTCGGCCGGACTGCCGCCAACCGGCTCGAAGCCCAGTGCCGCCAAGCGGTCTTTCATGTCCTGCATCGCCAGCAACTTGTTCATTTCAGCGTTGAGGCGATTCACCGCTTCTGGCGGCGAGCCGGCCGGCATGAAAAAGCCGACCCAGGTGTAATCCTCGAAGCCGGGAAAGCCCGACTCGGCCACCGTCGGCACCTCGGGCAACGCGGCGACACGCTTGTTGCTGGTCACCGCGAGTCCGATCAGCCGGCCGCCCTTGATCTGCGACACCGCGGGCGGCATGGCGACGCTGGCGATTTCGACTTCACCGGCAACGGCTGCGGTCACCGCCGGCCCGGCGCCCTTGTAGGGCACGTGGGTGATATTGACCTTGGCCAGATTCTTGAACAGGTATTCGGCCGACAGGTGCGGCGTGGTGCCGGCGCCGGCCGTACCGTAGTTGAGCTTGCCCGAGCGCGCCTTTTCGATCAATTGCTTCATGTTCGCGATGCCGGCTCCGGGGAACACGGCAAACAGATTGGGGCTCGACGCCATGTTGATGACCGGTATCAGGTCTTTTTCCAGGTTGTAGCCGGCGTCCCGCGACAAGCTGGGGTTGACCGCCACCGAGGTCGTCGTTGCCAGCACCGTATAGCCGTCGGGCGTGGCTCGCGCCACCGCGACCGTGCCGACATTACCGCCGCCACCGGCGCGGTTCTCCACCACCACCGGCTGGCCGAGGGCCTCGGTCAGCTTGACCGAAATCAGCCGCGCCGCGACATCGGCGATGCCACCGGGCGCAAACGCGACGACAACACGCACCGGCTTGTTGGGCCAGGCGGCTTGCGCCAGTACCACGGGCGCCAGCAGCACGCCGGCGAAAAAGGCAAAACCGTGTGAAAGCTTCATGTCGTCCTCCTCAGGATGTTTGCTCGTATCTGGTTGTGTCTGTTTATCTGTTTATCTGTGTGTATTGGCGCGTTCCGGGCTCAGACCGACGCCAGCACATGCCGCGCCATGTCCATG
>CAYLPI010000197.1:0-6634 GCA_964385505.1 uncultured Bordetella sp. | reverse complement strand
GTCTCTCCATCGGTCTCTCCATCGGTTGCGCCGGCGGCGTCATGGATACGCACACATGCGAAGGTGGCGCCGGCGCAATTACTTGTCCCCCGTCAGCGCACGGCGCAAGCCCGGTTCGGTTGTGCGTGCATCGAGCCATATTGCAAAGAAAGCCCGGGCAAAGGCCGGGTCGCTGATTTCGCCGTTATCGACACCGTTGAAGAAAAAGCGCACGCCTTTTTCCGGCAGGCTGACGCCAACCAGTTCATCGCCCGGCTTCACATCGGGAAAAACGCGCTTCATCTGCGCCGCCCATGCCGCTTGGTTGCCCTCGAGGCCGTAGCCCATTTTCTGCCACTGGTTGACACTCTCCTCGGCCAGCCTCGCGCCCTTGATGTTGCGCGCGTAGCGTATGCCAAGCGCAAAAGGCGCCTTGTCGTCAAAACGCACGCCGCCGCTCCACAGCCTGGCATCGTAAATGAGCAGGCCGAAATAACGGAAGGTGCCGCTGCCCGTCTCGCGTGCCTCGGGTACCAGCCTGGCCGCCTCGGGCGGCAGCGTCAGCGCCAGCGCGCCGTGGGCCGTGAGCAGCATGCACAGGAAGCAAAACCGGACGAGCAGCGCGCGCATCAGGGTACAGCCTTCACCATTTCGAACTGATAGACGTCGGTGCAGCCGCTGTCAAAGCCGGCCTCGCAATAGCAGTAGTAGAACTCCCACATGCGGATAAAGCGCTCGTCAAAGCCCTGCTCGCGCACCGCCGGCAGCTTCGCCATGAAGGCGGCGCGCCAGCGGCGCAGGGTTTCGGCATAGTCACCGCCAAAGGCGCTGGCACCCTCGAGCCGCAACCCGGCGGCGGCGGCCTCAGCACGAAAACGCGCCGGTGAGGGCAGCATGCCGCCGGGGAAAATATATTGCTGGATGAAGTCGGTGCCCTTGCTGTAACGCTCGAACAGCGCGGCGGTGATGGTGATGGACTGCACCAGCGCCGTGCCGCCCGGGCGCAGCGCCGCCGACACGGCCTTGAAATAATCGGGCCAGTAGCGCTCGCCGACCGCCTCGAACATCTCGATCGACACGACATGGTCGAACTCGCCGCGCAAATCGCGATAGTCCT
Organism: uncultured Bordetella sp.; assembly: GCA_964385505.1. Taxonomy (GTDB): domain Bacteria; phylum Pseudomonadota; class Gammaproteobacteria; order Burkholderiales; family SG8-39; genus CAITSH01. Next base: position 5,538 of record CAYLPI010000197.1, on the reverse strand, counting down.
GAAAACGCAGGTCCGCCTTGCCGGCGAGTCCGGCCTTTGCCAGCCGGTCGGTGGCAAAAGCCAGTTGCTCGCGCGACAGCGTGAGTCCGGTGACATGGCAGCCGAAGTCACGCGTTGCGATCTCGGCGAAGCCGCCCCAGCCACAGCCGATTTCAAGAATGCGCGCTCCGGGCGCCGGCGCGAGGCGCTCGAGGATGCGCCGGTACTTGGCCTCCTGCGCCTGTTGCAGCGTGAGGCTGCGTCCGCCCGCCGCCTGGTCGAACAGCGCGCTCGAGTAGGTCATCGACGGGTCGAGCCACAACGTGTAGAAATCGTTGCCAAGGTCGTAATGCGCGGCGATGTTGCGTTTGCTGCCGCGGCGCGTGTTGCTGTTGAGCAGGTGCTTGATGCGATACAGCAGGCCGCCCCAGAAGCCGCCATAGAGCGCGGTCTCGATGACATCGCGGTTGCGCGTCAGCAGGGTCAGCAACAGCGCCGGGTCGGCGCTGGTCCAGTCGCCGCGCAGGTAGGCCTCGGCAAAAGCGGTGTCGCCGCCGGAGACCACCTGCCGGAACACGCGCCAGTCCCGCACCGTGAGAGTGGCGTGCTGCACGTCGGCGCCCCCGCTGCCCAAGCGCAGGCTGCGCCCGTCCGGCAGGTTCACCGTCAGCACGCCGTGGCGGATGCGTTTCAACAGACCGAGCACGGTGCGCGCGGCGACGGGCATCAGGCCGAATTGAAAATCGGCTGCGGGCGCGGCAGCATGGCCGGGCATGGCGGGCATGGCGGGCGATGCGGCGGCCGGCACATCAAGCCCGTCGCGGGCGGAATCGTAGGTGGTGGTGGCGGAGCGGTTCATCTGCTTACATCCTCAACGGGTGGAACGGGCTTGGAAAAAAAAGGGACGCGCTTGACCCACAGCCGCAGCGCCTGCCAGTGGATGCGCGCGACCATCAGCAGGGTCATCCACGGATAAGCGACAAAGGCACGCGCCAGCGCGGCGGTGGTGAGCGGCGCGGCACGCCCGGAAATGCTCGTATGCAGCAGGTCGCCCTCTTCGTCGGCATAGTCGATGCGCGCCAGCACCGTGGCATTGGCATCGCCGCCGGCTTCACCATGGCGGAACAAAAAGCGGTACTCACCCCTGAGGGCGCAAAACGGCGACACGTGAAACACCTTGCGCGCCGCCAGCGCCGCACCGGCTGCGAGCGTGCTGATCGGGCTGCCGTCCGGCTGCGCCAGCAGGTAATGGTGGTGCTCGCCGAAGGTGTTGCTGACCTCGCACAGGATGGCGCGCAGCGCGCCGCTGCGGTCGTGGCAGAACCAGAAGCTCACCGGATTGAAGACATAACCGAGAACACGCGGAAAGGTCTGCAGCCAGACTTCGCCGTCAACGTCCTCAAAGCCCTCGCGCGACAAGAGGGCGCGTATCCATTCGAGCGGCGGCGAGCCGTCGCGCGCGCCGTGGTCGCGAAACATGAAACTGAACAGGTTCCAGCGATTGACGCCGAACAGCGGCCGGCGCAGCGACTGCGGATCTGAGAGCGGCACGCGCAAAAAAAACACCGGATAGACAAAGCGGTTTTTTGCCGGCCGCAGCCGCAAATGCATGACCTCGCCGAAATAAAGGCGTGCGCCCATCACCCGGCGCTCATCTCTAAGGCAGCGGGCGCGACGCTTTGCGGCGGCGGCCCCGCTTCGGTACCGGACTGCCAGGGCGCACGCACGCCCATGGCATTGACCACCGCCAGCGCAGATTTGAGCCCGTCTTCATGAAAGCCGTAACCACACCAGGCGCCGCAAAACCACAGGCCGTCGCGCCCCTGTATGCCGGGCAGCCGCTGTTGCGCCCGGATCGCCGCCAGATCGAACACCGGGTGCTCGTAGTCAAAGAGCGCAATCACACTGGCCGGATCTGGATCGCGCGGCGGATTGAGCGTGACAATCACCGGCCGTTTGAAGGGCAGCGGCTGCAGCCGGTTGAGCCAGTAGGACACCCCCACCGGACTGCGGTCGGTGGCGGCGCGCGGGGCAAGGTAATTCCATGCCGCCCAGGCCTTGCGCGCGCGCGGCAGCAGCGTGATGTCGGTGTGCAGCACGGCGCGGTTGCGCTGGTAGCCCACCGCAGACAGCACCTCGCGCACGTCTTCGGACGGATTGTCGATAAGGCGCAGTGCCTGGTCGCTGTGGCAGGCCATCACCACCTCGTCGAAGGTCTCGCCGCCTGTTGCCGTGAGCACCTGCACCCCGGCAGCGGTGCGGCTGACCGATCGCACCGCGGTGCCGGCGTGCACATGGCCGATGCCGGCAACAAGTTTTTTGACGTATTCGCGCCCGCCGCCCTTTACCGTGTACCACTGCGGCCGGTTGCTGATTTGCAGCAGACCGTGGTTGTCGCAAAAGCGCGCCAGCGTCGCCACCGGGTAGCCGAGCATGGTCTCGGTCGGGCAGGACCAGATCGCGCCGATCATCGGCAGCAGGTAGGCCTCGCGAAAAGTGCCGCCATAGCGGCCCTTGTCGAGAAAATCCGCCAGCGACTGCGCGCCCGCCGCGCCGGCGTCACCGGAGCGCGCCATTGCCGTCGCCGCCTTGTTGAAACGCATGATGTCGCGCAGCATTCCCCAGAAGCCGGGCCGCAACAGGTTGCGCTTTTGCGCGAACAGCGAACCGGCATCGCACCCGGACCACTCAAGACCCGGATCGGCGGCATCGCCCAGACTCACCGCAAACGACATCTCCGAGGCCGCCGTTTCGACAGCAAGAAATTTGAACAACGCAACCAGGTTGGGATAGGTGCGGTGGTTGAACACCAGAAAGCCGGTATCGACCGGGTGCGTCACGCCGTCGAGCGTGACATCGACGGTGTTGGTATGGCCGCCAAAGTAGGCATTCGCCTCGTACAGCACGACATGATGACGGCGCGACAGCATCCAGGCCGCGGCGAGGCCGGCGATACCGGCGCCGACGACGGCGATGCGCTTGCGCGGCGGGGATGCTGAGGGGGTCATGGTTTCAGTCGGTACATGCCTGCACATACGCGGGCGGCGCGCAATTCTCCGCGCCGGCTGCTGCGCTGATCAGCGCGCAGCGCGCTTGTCCTGGCGGATCAGCGCGTAGGCCGAATGGTTGTGGATGGACTCGAAGTTCTCCGACTCGATGCTGTAGGCGTCGATGCGCGCCTCTCCGTTGAGCGCGAGCGCGATGTCACGCACCAGGTCTTCGACGAACTTCGGGTTGTCGTAGGCGCGTTCGGTGACGTACTTCTCGTCGGGGCGCTTGAGCAGGCCGTACACTTCACACGATGCCTGTTTTTCGGCCACGGCGACCAGTTCCTCGATGTCCATCGGGGCGTTGAGCACGGCCTCGATGGTGATGTGCGAGCGCTGGTTGTGCGCGCCGTACTCGGATATCTCCTTGGAACAGGGGCACAGGCTGGTCACCGGCGCCTGCACCGACAGCGCGGCGTCGTAATGCCCGGCGGCATCGACCTCGGCGCGCAGTTTGACTTCGTAATCGAGCAGGCTGGCGACGCCCGATACCGGGGCGAGCTTTTCGATGAAATACGTAAAGCGCATCTCGATGTAACCGGCCCTCGCCTCCAGCCGTTCAAGCATGGTGTGCATGAGCGCACGCAGGCCGGCCATGTCGAGCGCCGCCTTGTTGGCGTGCAGCACCTCGAGAAAGCGCGACATGTGGGTGCCCTTGACGTGGTGCGGCAGGCCGACATACATGTCTATCACCGCCACCGTCGCCTGCTCGCGACCGCCGCCACCGCGCACGCGCAGCGGAAACTTCACCGACTTCACACCGACGCGGTTGATGGCGACGGCGCGGCCGTCGGGGGAGGCCTGCACGTCAGGCAACAGCGTTCTGTCCGGAGCATTCATGGTGGTACTGGTCCTTGAAAAAAGGAGACGTTTGGAAAGCGGAAGGGTGCGCCGGTAGTCACGGATCAGCGCGTGGCAAGCAGACGCTCGATGCTGGCGACAAACTTGGCATCATTGGGCTGGACGTTGTTCTCGAACGACTGCACGGCCTCGCCCCTGCGATCGATCAGGTACTTGTGAAAATTCCATTGCGGCCGCTTGCCGGTGCGCTCGGCGAGCCCGGCGTACAGCGGGTTGGCATTCTTCGCCGTGACCCCGGTCTTGGAGAACATCGGAAAGCTCACGCCGTAATTGAGCTGGCAGAAATCGGCGATGTCCTTGTTGCTGCCCGGCTCCTGGCCGGCGAAATCATTGGCGGGAAACCCCAGCACCACCAGCCCCTTGTCCTTGTAGCGACGATAGAGTTTTTCCAGGCCCTCGTATTGCGGCGTGTTGCCGCACCGGCTGGCAGTGTTGACCACCAGCAGCACCTTGCCCTCGTACTGACACAGCCGCGTCGGTTCGTCCTGCAGGTTGGGCAGGGTCACGTCGAGCAGCTTGGAGCAGGCAGCATGGGCCGGGCCGGCCAGCATCAGCACACACAGCAAAAGTAGTCCGAAACCCTTTTTCATCGCCGTTCTCCGAGGCACGTATCGGCTGCGCCGTTGCGCTACCGCTATTTTGTACTAGTCAATATATAGTATTTGAGGCAATATACGGGCTGAAATGCCTTAAGTCAATGTTTTGTCCTAGACAATATTCGTAAACGCAATGTCCAAACTGAGTCAGCCCTTACTTACAAGCCTTAGCATCAGTGCCGTGGAACGCGACACCGGGCTATCCAAGGACACCTTGCGCATGTGGGAACGACGTTACCGGTTCCCGCAACCCGGACGCGACCAGTTCGGCGAACGCGTCTATCCGGTCGATCAGGTCGAAAAACTTCGCACCATCAAACGTCTGATGGATAACGGCCACCGACCGGGCAAACTGGTCGGCCACTCCCTTTGTGAGTTGCAGCAAATATATACGGGGCTCGCCGGCAATCGGACGCAGGAACTGGAGGCGCCGGCGCATCTGCAGAGTTTTCTCGAGCTCATCAAGCGCCACCGCGTTCACGACCTGCGCCAGCAACTGTCGCAATGCCTGATGCGCCAGGGCCTGCAGCGCTTTTTGACCGAGACCGTGGCACCGCTGAATCTTCTCGTCGGTGACGCCTGGATGTCCGGACAGATCGCGATTTTCGAGGAACACCTGTACACCGAGGTCTTGCAGGGTTTGCTGCGCACCGCCATCAGCGCCATGCCCGACCAGGGACACCCGCCGCTGATCATGCTGACCACGCTGCCCACAGAACAGCACAACCTCGGGCTGCTCATGGCCGAGGCTATTCTGGCGATGGAGGGTGCGACCTGCATCTCGCTCGGCACGCAGACGCCGGTGCGCGACATTGCGCTGGCAGTGGCCGCGCACAAGGTGGACATCGTCGCCGTGTCTTTCAGCGCGGCCTTCCCGCCGGCGCAGGTTTGCGACGGCCTTGAGTCTTTGCGCAGCCAGTTGTCACAGGTCGCGCCCGAAACGCCGATATGGGCCGGCGGCAACAACACCGGCCTGGGCCGTCGCGACATCGCCGGCGTGACCGTGCTGCACGGCCTGGAGAGCGTTGCGCCGGCCATCGCCGCATGGCGCTCGC
>CAYLPI010000196.1:2729-6886 GCA_964385505.1 uncultured Bordetella sp. | reverse complement strand
GCCGGGGCAGGGGATCGATATCGTCGTAGAGGTCCATATTCTTGTCTTTGTCTTGGTCACCCTCATCGGGCAGGGCAGGGCGGGGCGCGACTGATGCTGCAAAACAAGCCTAATTGTATAGCGCCGTGCTACGCCGCGCCGCATGGCAGAATGGGCGTCAAAGGAGACCATCATGAGTACGCAAATCGCAACGCTGGCCGGGGGCTGTTTCTGGTGCCTTGAGGCCGTTTATGACGAAATGAAGGGCGTGGAGGCGGTCGAGTCCGGCTACATGGGCGGCCAGACCCTGAACCCCACCTACGAGGACGTTTGCGGCGGGCGCACCGGCCATGCCGAGGTGATACGCATCGAGTTCGAACCGCAGGTGGTGTCATTTGCCGAATTGCTCGAGGTGTTTTTTGTCATCCACGATCCGACCACGCTCAACCGCCAGGGCAACGACGCCGGCACGCAATACCGCTCGGCGATTTTTTTCCATTCGCCGGAGCAGGAAAAGACCGCGCGCGAGATCATCGCGCGCATGGACGGCGCCAAGTTGTGGAGCAATCCCATCGTTACCGAAGTCTCGCCGGCGGTGACCTACCACCCGGCCGAGCAATACCACCAGGAGTATTTCGTGCGCAATCCGGGGCAGGGCTACTGCTCGTTCGTGGTGGCGCCGAAGGTGGCTAAATTCAGAAAGCACTTTTTCGACCAGCTGAAAAAGTAGCAAGCCGTTCCAAGCCCGGATTTATTCGTCATTGCGCGCTTGTCATGGTGCCGGAGCGGCCTGCCTCCCGGCGAGCTTTTTCAGGATGGACTTCGCCAGTTTTGCCATCGACAGCGGTGAACTGCCTTCGGCCTTGTTGTTGGCCGTGACAAAGGCCGGTTGCGCCGCCATCGCCGCCGCGACACAGGCGTCGGCCAGCGCCTCGCGAGACTGCGGGTCTTCATCGACGAGGCGGTTGAACGGCCGGTAGTGTGCCCTGGCCTCTTCGTAGTCGTAGCCGGCGTGCAGGTTCCAGCGCGCCACCAGCGGACCGGGTGCAAGCCCGTACATCGCCTCAAGTTGCTCGTGCACGCCCAGCATGCGCGGATTGATGCCGACGCAGTAGCGCGCGCCGGTGTCGTTGAGTGCATGGACCAGTTGCGGCGTCAGCAGTGCGCGGTCGCGCAGTTCGACCGCATACAAGGGGCCCTGCGGCAGTTTTTCGAGGAATGCGTGCAGCCGATCGGCAAAACGCCCGGGCTGCGCCGTGGCGGTCTTGCCCATCGGCGAGAACTGGAACACCAGCGGCCCGGCCTTGACGCCAAGGCCGGCGCTGCAGGGACCGACGAATTGCGCCGTCACCAGCGCGGCGTCGAGAAAGCGCGGGTTGTCGCCGGCGATGCGCCCGCCCGCGCCGCGGATGTGGGCGTCGGTGCAGGTATTGGTGGCCTTGGTGACAAAGCGAAAGTGATCGGGCACCTGGGCCGCATAGGCGGCGTATTCGGCCTCGGCCAGCGGCGCGTAAAAGCTGCGGTCTATGCCAACGGTGCGAAACACCGGGTGACGGCCATAGGCGAGCAGGCCGCGTTTTGACAGCAGCGATTCGGGCATGGCTTCGGCATAAACGAGGCCGGCCCAGCCGGGGAAGGCCCAGGACGAGGTGCCAAGGTAAATCGATGCGGGCAGGGCGGCGCCCACCGCGGCGAGATCGGCATCGACGTTTGCCGCAGCCGGGTCGCGCTGGGCCTTTTTCGGCGGGGGCGGCGGTTCGTCGGCGCCGAACAGCGATAGCTGGCCGGTCATCGCGCGCCGGACCCGGCCGTCTCCGGCCTCATGTCGGACTGATGCAGGTTTTGCATGTGCAATCAGGTTCGTGAAATACAACAGGGCGGCTGTCGCCGCCCTGTTTGTTCAGTGCCGAAGGCCGGACCTATTTCTTTTTCTCTTCCTTTTTCTCGTCCTTCTTCATGTCTGCCTTCGGCGCGTCTTTTTTCATGTCTGCCTTGGGCGCCTGTTTGGCGATGACCAGATCCTTGACCGCCTCGTAGGCATCCTTGGGGATGATTTTCTTTTTCAGCAGGTCGTCCTTGCCGCCATAGGGCCGGCCCTTGATGATGGCCTTGGAGCGCGCTTCGCCGATTTTAGGCAGCGTAGCCAGTTCCGCCTCGGAGGCGCTGTTGATGTCCATCGGTTCTTTTTTGGCTTCGGCCGCCTTGGGCGCCTCGGCTTTTGCGGCGGCGGGCGCTTTCGGGGCGTCGGCCTTGGTTTGGGCGAATACGGTGCCGGAAAGGCCGATCAGCAGTGCGAGGGTGATGCTGGCGAGTTTATTCAAGGTGTCTCCGTCGGAAAGGTGCGATGGTCGAATGGCTACGATGTCTTGATGGTGGCGGCGCCGATTAAACCACAAGCGGCGCTTCGCGCGCGTGCATATGCGTGCATATGCGTGCGTGGTGCGTGCATGTTCAGGGCGCGAGACGCTCGATGATCCAGTTGCCCTCCGCCTTGCGGTAACGCAAGCGGTCATGCAGGCGGCTGCGCCGGCCCTGCCAGAACTCCAGTTCGGTCGGCACCAGGCGGTAGCCGCCCCAATGGGCGGGACGCGGTACGTCCCCGCCGAACTGCCTGCCCATTTGTTCAAAGCTCGCCTCGAGTTCGGCCCGGTCGCGCAGCACCCGGCTTTGAGCTGAGGCGTGTGCGCCGATACGCGACAACAGCGGGCGGCTGGCGAAGTACGCGTCCGATTCCGCCGCATCGACTTTTTCGATACGGCCGTCGATGCGCACCTCGCGCTCGAGCTCGACCCAGAAGAACAGCAGCCCGGCCATCGGATTGGCGGCCATCTCAAGGCCCTTGCGGCTGGTGTAATTGGTGAAGAACACAAAACCGCGCGCATCAAAGCCCTTGAGCAGCACGATGCGCGCCGTCGGCTGCACGCCGCCGCCCGCCACAGGCAGGGCCGTGGCGAGCGTCATCGCCGTCGGTTCGGGCAGTTTCGACTGCAAGGCCTCGTCCATCCACACCGCGAACTGCGCAAACGGATCGGGCAGCACCTCGTTTTCGTCGAGGCTTTTCAGCGCATAATCTTTTCGCAAATCGGCGATGTCCATGGTGTTCCTTTTCTCTGACCGGCAATTTTACCCGGGTTGGCGCATATGCAAGCAATGTTAAACGTCGGCGTCATCGGCATCGGCGCAATGGGCATGGGAGTGGCGAAATCGCTGCTGCGCGCCGGCTTTGCGGTGCGTGTGCGGGACATTCGCGCCGAAGCCGAGGACGAGGCGCGCGCAGCCGGGGCCGTTGTCTGCGCCAGTGCCGCCGGACTTGCCGCCGGTTGCGACGTGCTGATCAGCGTCGTCGTTGACAGCGCGCAGACCGATGACGCGTTGTTTGGCGAAGAGGGGGCCGCGGTGACCCTTGGCGCCGGCGGCATTGTCATGCTGTGCAGCACGGTCGCGCCAGACTACGCCGCCGCACTGGCGCAGCGACTCGCCGCGCGCGGCCTCGCCATGCTCGATGCACCGGTCTCCGGCGGTCCGGCGCGCGCCCTTGCAGGCACGCTGTCGATGATGCTCGCCGGCAGCGACAGCGCGCTCGCGTACTGCGCTCCGGTGCTGCAGGCCGTGGCCGACCGGCGCTTTATCATCAGTTCGCGCCCGGGTGACGGTTCGCGCGCCAAGATCGTCAACAACATGCTGGCCGGTGTGAATCTCGCCGCAGCCTGCGAGGCCATGGCGCTGGGAATCCGGCTCGGCCTTGACGCGACGACGCTGCACGATGTGATCTGCGCCAGCTCCGGCGGCAGCTGGATGTTCGGCGACCGCATGCCGCGCGTGCTCGAGGGTGATTACACGCCCAGGGCTGCGTTGAAAATTCTGACCAAGGATTTGTCGCTGCTGCTCGAGGCGGCCGCCTCGGTCGAATGCCCGGTCGAACTGGCGCAGGCCGCACACCGCGCCTACACCGACGCCGTGGCGCGCGGCCTCGGCGACGAGGATGATGCGGCGCTGTTGAAACGCTACGCCGTGCTCGCCGGCGTGGCGCTCCCCGGCACCTAGTGCCGGGCGGCATTCTGTCGTTGACGTACGTCGCATCCGGGTCGCCTCGCGGCAGGTGTTTGTGGTTAAACCGAAGCGCTTGTCGCCGCTGCACGACAGCACAACACGATCGCCCTACACGACACGACAACGCG
>CAYLPI010000196.1:0-2629 GCA_964385505.1 uncultured Bordetella sp. | reverse complement strand
CGGCACGACAACACGACACTACGTCGCCTCACTACGTGACGACATGATGTGCGATGTCCCGAAGCAACGCCGGCGCACGTTAAAATGTGTACATGAACACACTCGTCCACCACGGCTTAGGCATCCATGCCCTCGACTCGGGTTACCTGCGTCCCTCGCTCGACGCCATCCACATCATCATCGAGGCCGGGCGCGCGGCGGTCATTGACACCGGCACCAACCAATCGGTGCCGCGCGTGCTGGCGGCGCTGGCCGAAGCGGGCATCGCGCCGAAACACGTTGACTGGGTCATCCTCACTCACATCCACCTCGACCACGCCGGCGGTGCCGGGCTGCTGATGCAGCGCCTGCCCAACGCGCGGCTGGCGGTGCATCCGCGCGGCGCGCGTCACATGGCCGACCCCTCCAGGCTTGTCGCCGGGGTCATCGCCGTTTATGGCGAAGCGGCCACGCGCGACATGTACGGCGACATCCTGCCCATCGACAAGGCGCGCATCACCGAAACGCCGCATGAATTCGTCATTGCGCTGGCCGGCCGCGAGCTGCTGTTCCTCGACACGCCTGGCCATGCGCGCCATCACGTCGCGATCCGCGACGCAAAATCGGGCCACATCTTTGCCGGCGATGTGTTCGGCATTTCCTACCGCGAACTCGACGAGGGCGCCCGCCAGTTCGTGTTTCCGACCTCCAGTCCGGTGCAGTTCGAACCCGGGCCGTACCACCACTCCATCGACCTGATTGCCGCGCTGCAGCCGGGGGTGGTGTACAACACCCATTACAGCGCGCTGCACGATGTGCAGCAAAAGGCGGCGACACTGCACCGGCTGGTCGATGCCCATGCCGACATTGCGCTGCGCGAAAAGGACGCCGGCGAAGACCGCTACCGGCGCCTGCTCGCCGGGGTCGAGGCTCTGGCACTGGAAGAGGCGCGGCGTTTCGGGTCGCGCCTGCCCGATGAGCGCATTCTCGAAGTGTATGGCATGGACATTGAACTCAACGCCCAAGGCCTCGGTTCGTGGCTTGATGCGCTTTCGAACGCCTGAACGCATTTCACCACGGAGGGCACGGAGAACACGGAGAGAGCAAGGCAAAACCTTTTCAGGGGTCTGTGTGCCCTCCGTGTTCTCGGTGGCGCGGGCTTTTGCTTGTTCTCAGCCCGGTTAGGGCTGCGCGCGGGTGCGCCGCACGAACCAGGCGCCACCGGCCAGCAAAACCGACATGGTGATGAACACCGGCGCCATGCCCAGCGTCGCGCCGAGCGCGCCGAACAGCAGCGGCATCGCCGTCTGGCTGAAGGTGACCAGCGCCGAGCGCACGCCCACCGCCTCGCCGGCGCGTCCCTCGGGCGCCGCAGTATGAATGAGCGACAACACCATGGGCTGCGACATGCCGAGGCCAAGGCCCAGCGCAAAGGCGAGGGGCAGCAGCGTGGCGACGTTGTCGGTCAGCGGAAGCAGTGCATAGCAGGCGCAGCAGCACAGCATGGAAATGAAAATCAGCTTCCACGGCTTGTGGCGGCGCGACAAGGCCGGCAGGAACAGCCGGATGGTGAAGGTCGCGGCGGCAAAGGCGCCCAGCACCAGGCCGATCACCGAAGCCGACAGGCCGAGGCGCGAACCGTACAGCGGAATGGCAAAGGCAAAGGCATCCCAGGCAATGGACAGCAGCGCGCTGGCGATGAAAACGCGCTGCAGGCGGCGGTCGAGCAGCAATTCGGCGAGGCGGACTTTTTTTGCGTCGCGGGCCCGCGGCGCCGTTCCCGGCAGCTTGACCTTGCTCAGCACCAGCACGGCCGCGCCGGGCAATGCGCACAGCGCCAGCACCAGAAAGGTCGCGCGATGGCCGAGCGAGTCGATGGCAAAACCGGCCAGCACGGGCCCGAGGAAACCCGAGATGGAAAAAGACACCGACAACTTGTTGAAGTTGGCCGTCAGCTCCGAGGGCAGGCCGATGTGCCCGGTGGTGTTCTGGATGCTGATCATGTAGAACACGAACACCAGGCCGCTCAACGCGCTCGTCACATAGAGCACGGCCATGCCCGGCAGCGCAAAGGGCAGCATCAGGCATAGCGACAGCGCAAAGGCCGAAATGATCATCGGCTTCAACACGCCGACACGATCGATGAAGCGCCCCGCAGCCACCGACAAGGCCATGGGCAGCAGCCCGTACAAGGCCATCAGCAGGCCGACATCAAAGGCCGAGGCGCCGAGCTTGATGGCGTAGAGCGTGACGGCAACGCGGCTGCCGACAAAGGCCGAATGCACCAGCACCGAGGTCAGCAGCAGCGGCCGCATCAGGCGCGCGGAGGAGTCGGGGGCGGAGTCGGTCACGACGGAGAGAAGTGTTGCAGGGGATGTGTCACGGAGGGGCGTATTGTCGCGCAATTTGCAGCGGCATGCGGCGCGGAGGCGTGTGGGGCGATGGTGATCGCGACGCTGTCCGCTGGAAAAGCCCGTCCCTAGGGCGTTTCCGGCGGCTGTCGTTGCCGCTCAGGTGGGAATCCGGTGTCGTTTTTCTTCTCTTATTGTTCGGTGGCGCTGCTTTTTGGTTGGGTGTTTCACCCCCCCTTGCGGCGGGGCGAGTCACTTCTTTTGCTTCGCCATCCCCTCCGGGGACTTCCTTCGGTCGA
>CAYLPI010000195.1:0-6917 GCA_964385505.1 uncultured Bordetella sp. | reverse complement strand
TCCCCGCTGCGCCCGGAATGACAGTGGCGGTGGCGCCGTTCTTGCTGATTCGTACTCAGTGCTGCTGCAGCAACCGTCCCCGATCCTCGAAATGCTCTTCAATGCCCGCGGTGCGCAGGGCCTGCCACCAGGTGGCGAGGTTGCTGCTGATCACCGGCTTGCCCAGTTCGCGCTCGAGGGAGGGCAGGACCTCGAGGGTGGCGAAATCGGTGCAGCTGATGACCATGGCCTCGGCGCCGCGGTGGTCGGCGGCGCGCACGTGGGCGAGCATGGCATCTTTGTGGATACGGGCGATGTTGACGTATTCATGCGGGCCGCCGGCGCCCATGCCGAGGCCTCTTGCGCGCAGCGTCTCTATGCCGTGTTCGGCAAAAAACGCCACCTCGTGATCGTTGAGGGCCTGGTGGTAGGGCGTTGCCAGCGCAATGCGTTGCGCGCCAAGTGCGCGCAGCGCGTGTACCAGCGCCGGTGCCGTCGCCACGGCGGGCACACCACCCAGTTCGCGCATGCGATTGGTCAGGCGATCGAGCGGCGACACCATGGAGCCGGCGGTGCAGCCGTAGGCGATGACATCGACCGAGGCCGGTGTCAGCGTGGCGATGGCGGCGGCGATGTCGTTCTCGAGCTGGACCATGTCGGCGCCTGCGTGCAGCATCATGCGCGTCACATGGACGCTGACGCCCTGCGGGGTCATGCGCGCCCACTCGGCCTCGTTGACGGTATTGGTCAGTGGCACGATCAGGCCGATTTTCGCGCGCCAGCCGTAGGGGCGGTAATGCGCGGGGTTCATTTCTTGAAGGTTTCGGCCGCGTCGGCGTAGGTCTTGTCGAAATTGCTGACGTCGTCAAAACCCATCAGCGCGGAAAAATCCTGGAAAGGGTAGAGCGGCACATCCAGTTTCGTGCTCGAGCCGTCGCGTTTGAGTCCGGAATACGCGCTCTCCAGCGCAGCACCCATGGACAGGAAGCCGATGGCCGGGAAAATCGCGAAGCGGTAGCCGATGTCCTCGAGCTCCTTTGCCGTCAGTACCGGCGTGCGGCCGCCCTCGACCATGTTGGCGACGAGGGGCACGTCGAAGGTCTTGCCGATGCGCTGCATCTCTTCGACGCTCTCCGGCGATTCGACGAACAACAGGTCGGCACCGGCGCGCAAATAGGTTTCGGCGCGGCGCAAGGCCTCGTCGAGGCCAAGTGTGGTGCGCGCATCGGTGCGGGCGATGATCAGAAAATCCTTGCTGTCACGGCTGTCGGCGGCAACCTTGATCTTGGCCGCCATGTCCTCGCGCGCAATGACGCGCCGGCCCAGCATGTGGCCGCATTTTTTCGGGAACTCCTGGTCCTCGAGCTGTATGGCGCAGGCACCGGCGGCCTCGTAGCCGCGTACCGTCTGGCGCACATTGAGCAGGCCGCCGTAGCCGGTGTCGCCGTCGGCGACGAGGGGTGTCGCGGTGATGCCGGCAAGCGCGGCGACGCGGCCGGACATTTCGGTATACGTGGCGATGCCCGCGTCGGGCAGGCCAAGGTGCGAGGCGACCACGCCGTAGCCGGTCATGTAGAGGCACTCGAAGCCCATGCGGTCGGCGATCTTGGCCGAGATGCCGTCAAAAATGCCCGGCGCGACGATGAGTTTTTTTTGCTTCATTCGCTCGGCGAATGCGCGGCGCTTGCTGGCTGACATGGTGTCTCCTGGTGAGGCGGGGTGAAGGAGTGCGGGGTGAAGAAGTGAAGGAGTGAAGCGGGCTCTTGACTCGGGCTTATTGAATCGCCGCGGAGGCTTTCAGGGCGTCTATCATCGCGGTCTTGCGCATGAAGGCGCGTGCGAGCTCGGGGCTTTCGGCGGTGCGGCGCATTTCGTCCTGGTTGCGCTTGCGCGCCTCGGGGTCGCGCTCTTCCATGGTCTTTTTGTTGCGCGCGGTGTTGGCGTTGATGAAGTCGATGGCGATTTGCCGGCGCTGGCGCTCGTACAGGTCGAGCACCGCGCTGTCTTCGCCGCGCGCCACGCGGATGAGCTTGTCGCACAGGTTCAGCGCGTCGTGCACGCCGCCGTTCATGCCCATGCCGCCGATCGGGTTGTTGATATGCGCCGAATCGCCGGCAAGAAAGGCGCGCCCGGCGCGGTAGGTCCTCGCGACGCGCTGGTGCACCGGGTAAAGGGTGCGGTGAATGGTCTCGTAGCGGCCGGGTTTTTTCCATACGCCCTGCAGCCTCGCCTCGGTGGAGGCGTCGGAAACGACATCTTCGTCGGTTTCCTCGGGGCGGGTCGGGAACAGCACACGCCACATGCCCGGTACGCGCAGGATCACGCACCATTCGTCGGGGTCGGAAATGTAGTTCACCAGGCACAGGCCGGGCAGGTGTTCGGTGAAATCAAAGGTGGTGCTGGCGACGTAAAAGCGCTCGGGGTAGGTAAAGCCCTCGAATTCGATGCCAAGGGCGGTGCGCACCGCGCTCCAGGCGCCGTCGGCGCCGATCAGCCAGTCGCCGCGATGGGTTTCGGTGGCGCCGCCGCGTTCTATGCCGAGCGTCACGCCGTCGGCATCCTGCGTCACGCCCAGCACCTTCGCTTCAAGCGTGAGGCTGACATCGGGCATGGCGGCGAGGTGCTCGCGTATGAGCCGCGTCATTTTCCATTGCTCACACTGCAAGCGGTAGGGATGGTCGGTGTCGCCCTTCAACACGCCGGCGTCGAAGGCCGCGATGACGCCGGTCTTGCGATCGCGAAACTGCGTTTCGCGTGCCACCAGGCCCTGGGTATGCAGATCGGCAATCAGCTTGGCGTCGATGCGCGCGATCATGTCGAGCGTCGGCGGATGGAAGGTCGAGGCGCGCAGGTCTTCGGCGAGTTCGTTGCGCCGCTCGAACACGCTGACTTTCATGCCGGCGCGCCCGAGCACCAGCGCGGCGATCATGCCGACCGGGCCGGCGCCGGCGATCAATACATGCCTTTGTGCCGCCGCCATGTCAGTGCTCGGCCAGCAGCGAGCCGAGGCCGTGGACCTTGTCCTTGATGCCTTGCTGGCGCAGCGCCCACCAGTAGGTGGCGGTGTTGATGGCGATCACGGGCTTGCCCAGCCAGAACTCGGCCATGGCGGCGACCTCGGCCATCGCAAGGTTGGTGCCGACCTGCACGATGGCATCGACCTTGCCCTGGTTGACTTCGATGATGGCATCGCGCAACCGGGTCTTGCTGACGTGGGCGATCAGCACCGGGCTGGCGCACTTGAAACCCTTGAGGTTGACGACCTCGAAGCCGCAGTCGGTGAAAAAGCGGTGCACCTGCTTGTCGCCGACCGGCATGTAGGGCGTGATGATGCCGAGGCGCTTGACCTTGCCGTACTTGCGCAACGCCGCCTGGCAGGCGTCCGAGCCCATGGCGACATTGACGCCGGAGTGCTTTTCGACCTTGCGCTGCAGTTTGGTCGCGCCGTCGCGGCCGTCCCAGAAGGTTTCGGCCGACATGCCCATGACGATGGAGTCGGGGTTGCAGGACATCACCGAATCGACCGAGTCCATCAGCGCGCCGCGGATGTTGTTCATCAGCACCATGAAGGATTTGTCATCGACGACCCTGGTGTCGGGAATGACGATGCGCGAAAAGTGGTTGGTCACCCCGTGCGGTTTCATCATTTCGAATTCCGGCTGCACCGAGGTATTGGTGGAGGGCGCGATGACGCCGAAGGTGTGGCGGAATCCGAGAGAATCGCGGGTTTTGGCTTTTTTGGCTACGCCGGCTGGCATGCTGTGCTCCTTTGATGTTGGTGGTGCGGGGCGGGGGAAACACTGAACAAGGCCGTCATTCCCGCTCTGGTCCCCGGAGTGGGATTCGCGGGAATGACGGCCTTGTTCAGTGTTTCCCTAGCCCGATTGTAACGACTACCGGCGCGGGCGGCGAGTCCGCTCGGTGTGTTCTAGCGCAAGGCGGCGATAATGTCGTCGCGCGCCATCAGGTCGGCGTATTTCTGACCCATGTCGAACAGGTTGGCTTCGTGCGGACCCATGGCGCGATCGCCGACACAGTCGGTGGCGACAATGGTGCGCAGGTTGTTGCCGACCGCATCGACAACGCTGGCGCGCACACAGCCGGAGGTGGTGCAGCCGGCGACGACCACGGTATCGACGCGGCGTTGCAACAACCAGGCGGCAAGCCCGGTGTTGAAAAACGCCGAGGCCTGGGTCTTGCGCACAATCAGTTCGCCGGCCACCGGCGTCAGCTCGGGCACGATCTGTCCTATGACCGCGGTTTCGGTCAGGGTTTTCAGCGCCGGTGCCTTGATGGTGAACACGCCCGAGTCGGATCCGTCATCGGCATAGACCACGCGAGTGTGCGCCACGGGGCGTCCGGTGTTGCGAAAATGCGCCAGCAGGCCGACGGTGCGCTTGACTGCGGCGTCAATGTTGCCGCCGCCAAAATGCGCCGGGTCATTGAAGCCGACGGTGAAGTCAACAATGACCAGGGCGGTGCGCTCGCCAAAGCCGACGCGGTTGCCGAAGTTCTGCTTTTTGTAGATGTCGAGGTCGCTCATGCGGTTTTGTCCATGTGCTGTTGAGTTTCAGGGCCAGTCTGTCCGGTTTCAGGTCCAGTGCGCGGGGCGCGTCCTGGCATAGTAAGGGAGGGCTTGCATCCGCGCCACCCAGGCACTGATTTCGGGTGGCAGTGCCGCGGCCAGAGTGAGCCCGGGCTTCCTGACATCACAGCGCAGGCAAATGGCCAGCATCGGATAGAGCGCAAAGTCCGCGGCCGACAGCGCTCCGGCGAGAAAGTCGCCGCGCATGGCGGCGGCAACCCTTCCGAGTTCTTCCAGGCATTGCCCGCGCGCGGCGGCGATGCGTTCCTCGTTCCAGTCTTCCGGCTTGGTGAACAGCACGCCGGCGACGAGTTTGTTCATCGCCGGCGCGTAGTAATTGTCGGCCTCGCACACCTTGCTCCGCACCATGGCCTGATCCTGCGCGTCGCCGGGGAACAGCGGTTTGCCCGAATCGGGCCGTGACTGCTCGAGGTATTCGAGGATGGCTGCGGATTCTGACAGCACGAAGCCGTTGTCAACGATGGTCGGCACCTTGCCGCGCGGATTGATGGCGAGGAACTCCGGCTTTTTCAGGTCGCCATCGTTAAAGGACATCAACTGGATGTCGTAGGCGATCTCTTTGTGCTCGAGCGCGAACCAGACGCGCCAGGTATAGGGCGAACCCGATCCGTAATAAAAAGTGATGACCAATGCATTCTCCGGGAGTGGCGCCGGCAGCGCGTGGGACGAGACACGGGAAACGCGACACGCGACACGCGACACGGGAAACGACGCGGCCGAGTCCGCCGATTATAGGGGCGGGCGGGTGCGTCGCGCTAAACGGATTCGGCCAGTGCGCCGGCGGCCTGGGTCCGCGCCGGGGCGAGCGCCTTGCGGTAGCGGTTGAGCTCGCGCACCGAATCGAACTTGCGTTCAAACAGTATGCCGAGGTTGCGCAGTATGCCCTCGACCACTTTGGCTTCCCATGCGGCGTCAAAACGGATCTGCTCATCCAGCCAGCGTTCCAGCCACGACGGGTCGGGCAGCCGCGACTGCACCGTGTCGCGCGGGAACAATGCCTTGTTGACATGCAGGTTGGTCGGGTGCAGCGGCTTGCCCGAGCGCGCGGAGCTTGCCATCAGCATGCCGACCTTGGCGAATGCGGTGCGCGCGCCATCGCCCGACTGGGCGATGGCGCGGCGCATGTACTGCAGATACGCACCGCCGTGGCGCGCCTCGTCGCGTGCGATAAGGTCGTAGATTTTGCGTATCACCGGCTCGGTGTGCCATTCGGCGGCGCGACGGTACCAGTGGTTGAGGCGGATTTCCCCGCAAAAATGCAGCATCAGCGTCTCGAGGTGCGGCGCCGGGTCGAACTGGAAGCGCACCGCGTGCAACTCGGCCTCTGTCGGCGCGAGTTCCGGCCGGAAGCGCCTGAGGTATTCGATCAGCACCAGGGAATGCTTTTGCTCCTCATAGAACCACACCGACATGAAGGCCGAGAAGTCGCTGTCGTGCTGGTTGTCGCGCAGGAACATTTCGGTCGCCGGCAGCGCCGCCCATTCGGTGATGGCGTTCATCTTGATGGTCTGCGCCTGTTCGTCCGACAGCAGCGTTGCGTCAAAGGCGTCCCATGGCACATCCTCGGCCATGCTCCAGCGCACGCGTTCCATGGACTTGAAGATTTCAGGATAGATCATGAAGGTCACTGTACGGGGTGTGTGGGTCAGGGGTGCGTCAGCGCGGTTACGGACAGGTTACCCGGCGGCGCCGGATGTACGTATTTAAAGTGTATTTGGATTTGTGTCACAGCGTGTCAACCTGCTCCAGCACCGGTTTTGCATCGCGCCGGATGGCGAGGCGCCCTGCGTCGGGCAGGCGGTGGAGGTTTTCTGCCATCAGCGCGGTGTGCGGCTTTGCAGCGGGCATTTTTTCCTGTTGGTCGGGAACGTCCCAGTACAGAATCGCAATTGGACAGGCGGTCTCGCCGCGGCGCAGGGTCGGGTTGGCGAGCGTCAACTGGTCGCCAACTATCAGGGAGAGATTACGCATCGGGTGTGGACCTGGGAGCAGCCTGCGCCGGCCGCCGCTTCGCGTCAGTGCGGCAGCGCTCCGAGCAGTACTTTACAGCGGCCCAGTTCTTCGCCCAGGACTTGCGCCAGATCATCGGGCGGCTGCAGCCGGCGCAGTTTTTTTCAGGCAGCCTGGTTTTGTCGTGTGCCATGGCGTTTGCCGGGGGAGCGGGGCCGGGTATCTGTTGCCGTCCAGAAGCAGCAGGCTTTTCCCCTGCGCCGGCGTCGTGGTGTCGGGCATACCGGGCGCTCGCAGCGACGATTCAGACGTGTCAATGACCATGGCGCGAGCGCCATGCGGCGATGGCCGGCGCAACGCTCTCCAGGCCGTGCAGCACGGT
>CAYLPI010000194.1:0-6918 GCA_964385505.1 uncultured Bordetella sp. | reverse complement strand
GTAGCGGGCAAGTGTTTCGATTTCATGGGGTTCCGCCTTTCGCATGGAGATGATGTGAATTTTGTCTCCGGTTTCCGTGTGGCAAATCGTCACGATGGCCGTATCGAGAAAGCCGGTGGAATTGAACCGCCGCTCGCCGTTCTAATCACGAGCATCTTCCACAGTGAACGTCGGCCCGTTGAAAACCTGCTCGGCGTTCGCAAAATCAAAGCCGTGCGTTTTCAGGTTGGCCGTGCGCTTAGCCGCCGTCCACGTGAATTTCATGGCCCCTACTATACATACGATAATATGTATTTCAAGTTACCGCCTGTGGTTTCGCGGCCCGATGGAGCGGCCCTAGGATGCGCGTGCCGCGAAACACCCATGCTCCGCCGACGCGTTCGGGGTCGCTTTCTGCTGCTTTGCCGAATGACCAGTCGATCACGGCTTGAATGTTTGCAATGAAGCGCCTTGATGAGAAAACAGGCGCACATCACCCGGAAACCCTTGCCAGTCGGGCGTTTCCGGGTGGTGGTCGCGCTTTTGCCATGCTGTCAGGCCGGTCACCGTGGCGGTCGTGCAGGACGCTGGAGCGCGTGCGCCGGTTAGAAGCGCCGCCCCGGCAGCTCTGCGCGCAGGGCGCGCACCTCATCCTCTAGCACCCGGATGCGCGCCAGCAGGCGCAGCGCCAGCGACAAGGCGTTGGTGTCGAGTTCGAAATCGCGGCGCAGGCGTTGTGCCGCCTGGATGCTGATAACGCATTCGGCGCTGAACACCCAGTGCAGGCCGCTGCGGCTCGCAGGCACCAGCGCGCCGTAGTCGATCAGTTCATGCAGCTCGCTCTCGGTCAGGCCGGACAATTGCACCAGTTCGGCCAGCGTGACCTCGCAGCGCGCGTCCATCCAGACGGCCGCTTCCAGTGGGGTGCTCATGCTGCGGCTCCTGTCAGGTGGCTGCGCGGCGCAAAGGCCGAATCGGCGGCGAGTTGCCGGTATAAGGCCTGTTCCTGCTCGCTCGCCTTGGCCGGCACCGCAATCTGCACCATGGCATACAAGTCGCCTTCGCCCTCGTGCGGCTTGGGCAGGCCGCGTTTGGCGAGGCGCAGTTTTTGCCCGGCCTGGGTGCCGGGCGGAATTTTCATCTGCACCGCGCCGCCCGGCGTCGGCACCTCGACCGAGGCGCCGAGCACCGCTTCCCACGGCGTGAGCGGCAGGTCAAGATAAAGGTCGTGGCCGCTGGCGCGATAAAGGGCGTGCGGTTTGAGCGCGATGTTCAGGTAAAGGTCGCCGTCAGGGCCGCCGTTGAAGCCCCTGCCACCCTTGCCGCGCAGGCGCAGGCGCTGGCCGTCGGTGGCGCCCTTGGGGATGCGCGCCTTGATGTTGCGCGGCACGCGGCGCACATAACCCTCGGCGTCGAACTCGGGCATGTTGAGCGCCAGTTCCATCACCATGCCGTGGTAAGAGTCCTCGATGCTGACGTCGGCGCGCACGTCGTAGTCTTCGCCCGGAATCGGTATCGGTCCGTGGCGCTGTCCGCCGCCCTGATGACCGGCAGGACCGGCAGGGCCGGCGCCGCGCGGCCTGCCGCCGCCAAAGTGCGCGAACAAGTCGGACAAGTCAACGCCGTCAAATTCACTCTGGCCGCCCGGGCCGCCCGGGCTGCCCCAGTCCGGCGGCGGACGGAAATCCTCGCCCGGCGCGTGGCGGCCAAGCTGGTCGTAGGCGGCGCGCTTTTCGGCGTCCTTGAGCGTGGCGTAGGCCTCGCCGATTTCCTTGAATTTGGCTTCGCCGTCGGCGTCCTTGGAGACGTCCGGGTGATATTTGTGGGCGAGCTTGCGATAGGCCTTTTTGATCGCATCGAGCTTGGCATCGCGCGCCACGCCCAGTATCGCGTAATAGTCCTTGTATTTCATGCGCAGGCCTCGGGCTCGGGTGGCAGTGGTGTCAGGTACGACACACATTGGGGCGGGCAGGGGCTTTTACCAGCCCCTGCGGGCGCGATGTTCCGGGCGGAGGTGCGGGGCTGAGGCGCCGGGCTGAGGCGCCGGGCTAAGGCGCCGGGCTAAGGTGCCGGGCTAAGGTGCCGGGCTAAGGTGACGGCCTCAGGCGCTGAGTCCTTGCGCCTGGGCCTGCGCCCAGGCGCCGGCGGCGGCCTGCATCTGGTTGAGCCGGGCGAGGCTGAGACGCATCTCGACGCACAACTCCATGACGAGCGGTTCGTTGCCGCGTTCTGCCGCCTCGGCCAGTTGCAGCGGCAGCGCGCAGGGGCCGCTTTTCGTGCTGATCGCCGCGCCCACTTCTGGCGGCAGCGCCAGTTGCGTCAGCAGCGCCGGCATGGGTACGCGCAGCATCAGGTCAAGCAGCGACAACAGCCCCGTCAGGAACAGCGATTGCCGCGCTTCGGGCGTGGCGCCGGGCCCGGCCAGCAATTCCATCAGCCGGCCGCGGGCGAGCGCGTGCTCGAGCAGCACTTGTTGCGCCGGCCTCGCCGGTCCGCAAACGCACAGCAACAGCACCAGCCAGCGATACAGCGGCTCGCGGCCGAAAATAAGCGTGGCATCGCGAATCGAGGTGATGTGGCGCGATGCGCCAACCGCCGCCGAGTTCGCGACGCGCAGCAGGCGGTACGAAATCATCGGGTCAAGGCGGATTTGCTCGGCGATCTCGGCCAGTTCCGCGCCGCAGCGCAGGCGCGCGAGCAGGTCGCAGACGCGCAGCGCGCCGGGGTCGGCACGGTTCTGGCTCCATTCGCCGCGGCGCCGGATGAAGGGGCCGTGAAACCACGCAAAGTGCATGCGGCCGCAGGCGTCGAACTCTTCCTGCGTTTCGATGCCGCGCACGCCAAGCTTCATGCCGGGGTGTTGCCGCGCGAACTGGCGTGAAATGTGCAGCAGGTCGGGTGGCAGGAACGCGTCGACACTGAAAAACGCGCCACTGACAACCGCGGCGAGGGCCGGGTTGTCCAGTGCCGCCTGGCCCGCGGCAAGCGCCGTCGGTACGCCCGCCTTGCGCAGCGCGGCGATGCGGGCGATGTGCAGTTCGTTGAGTCCGTCGGCCGCACGCAGCAACGGAAAAATGCCGCTGCCGGCCAGCGCGTCCACGGCCGGGTCGAACAGGAGTTTGTGTCCCATCGTGACAAAGGCAAGGCGTGCGCCGACCAGCGCGCGTGCGTCGGCGCCGGTGGCGTGGTGCAGCAGCGCGCGGTCGCGCTCGAGTGCGTGCGCGGCATCCGTGGCTTCGCCTGTCTGCGCAAATTCATAGCCGACCACCGCCATGTCGCGATTGAGCATCGCCTCGCGTGTCACGACAAAGCGCTCGTCTGCGCCCCCGTTGCCGGTACTGGCAAACACCGGTGCCGGGTCCACCGGCGCCGCGGTCACGCCGAAGCTGCGCACGGCGAGGGGCGTCGCGCTGCGAACCGCTGGCTCACCGCAAACACGGCGCCATAACTGTGACAGCAGGCGCATCGGTGACGGCGTCTTGAGGGCTTGGCGCAATGCCATGGTTGGCTATCCTGGCGGGGAGACGGGGTGTCCCTTGTATATCGGCAGGCTGGGTGCAAAGCTGAAATGCCGCCGCCGCGGCACCAGGTGTTTGCGGGGGGTATGCCCGGAAACTCTCGCCAGGCGGGCTTTTCCGGGTGACGGCTTATGAAAATCCGCTTAGCGCAGCAGCGCCGCCAGCCGCGCTTTTACCGCCGGCCACTCGGCGGCGATGATGGAGAACCATGCCGTGTCGCGGATGCGTCCGGAGGCGCAGACGATGTGTTTGCGGAAAATGCCCTCCTCGGTGGCGCCGATGCGCGCGATGGCGGCGCGCGAGGTCTGGTTGAGGGCATCGGTCTTGAGTTCGACGCGGTTGGCCAGCAGCACCTCGAAGGCATGCGTCAGCAGCAACAGCTTGGCCTCGGTGTTGGCGCCGCTGCGCTGGCTTGCTCTGGTGAGCCAGGTCGAGCCGATTTCCAGCCGCCGGTGCGCGCGTTCGATGTTCATGTAGCGGGTGCAGCCTATGACTTCGCCCGTACCTTGCAGCACGAGGGCAAAGGGCAGCGAGACGCCGCGCGCCTGTTCGGCCAGCGCGGTCTGCACGTAGGCCTGCATTTGCGCGGCGTCGCTCACCGGCACCGGGATCCAGCGCCACAGTTCGGGGTCGAGACCGACGCGCGCCAGCGCCGGCGCATGGTCGGCGCCGAGCGGTTCGAGTCGCACCACCCGGCCTTTGAGGGTGATGGGTTCAATGTTCATCTGGCTTGTCAAAGCGGCACTCATGCTGTCATTGATGGCGTCGTTGGCGCGAGGGGCTTGTTGCCATGGCAATAACTATAACCGCAGTCCGACCCGCGGCGGTGCTTGATATACTGCGGCACGACTGATTATTCCGAGAGGCTGCCATGTCTGTTCATCCGATTTCTTCGCCGCGCGCCGTCGATCCCGTGACCCAGGCCAGGGTGCAACTCGCCGCAGCCCACCGCCTGGCGGTGCTCGACGAACTCGACGAGGGCATAGACAACCACTTCACCGTCACCGTGCCGGGTCGGGAGTGCGAGTACCTGATCCTGCCCTTTGGCAAACACTGGTCGGAGGCGCGCGCGAGCGACATGATCGTGTTCGAGGAGTCGGGCAAAACCCTCGAGGGCGAGGGCGTGGTGGAACTCTCGGCGCAGTGCATACACGCGCCCATCCACCGCATCACCGGGGCGCGTGTGGTCCTGCACACCCACCAGACCTGGGCGCTGGCGCTCAACATGCTCGAGGACAACCGCATGCTGCCGGCGACCCAGACCGCAGCTTTTTTCTACGGCATGATCGCCTATGACGACACCTACCAGGGTACGGCCGACTATTTGTCCGAGGGCGAGCGCCTTGCCGCACTGATGGGCGAAAAATCCATTGTGTTCATGAAAAACCACGGCGTGCTGGTGGTCGGTGACACCATCGCCCAGGCCTACCGCCGCCTGTACAAGCTCGAGCGTATCTGCCGCACCCAGGTGCTTGCCATGGGCACCGGCCGGCCGCTGTCGCTGCTCTCCGAGGACATTGTTGCGCAGGTGCAGACGCCATCGGCCGACGACCGCCACTCCAGGGCCGATCGCGACCGCCTCTACTTCGAGGCGATGATGCGCGTCGTCGATCGTGAACTGCCCGGCTACGCCGATTAAGCGGTGGCGGTCGGCAATCACAGCATCACACCCGGGGTCGCGCCGACGATCTCGGCCTTGCAGGCGTTTGCGCTGCAGCCGCAGGTGATGGCCGCCTTGCTGCGGGCGCAGGCGCCGGAAAACCCTCTGGCACCTGGTGCCACCCGGGGTGTGGCACCAATCCAACGCGCCCGGACCCGATGACTGCACCGTGGTGGCGTTTCATTCGGCGCGTGATGTGCGCGACGACTACCGCTGAGGAATCACATGCGAAACACTGGTAATACCCTCGCCGCGCTGTGGCTTGCAACGGCGGCGTTGCTGTCCGGCGTCCCGCTGCAAGCGGCGGGGCAGGCCAATGACGACAGCAAAGGCGTCATCGCCGGTCCCTATGTGCCCACGCCCTGGCCCATCGTCGATGAGTTCCTCAAAATGGCCGACATCGGCAAGGACGACATGGTGTACGACCTCGGCTCGGGCGACGGGCGTCTGGTCATCACCGCGGCCAAACGCTACGGCGCGCGCGGCGTCGGTATCGAAATCCAGCCGCAACTGGTGGAGCTTGCCAACAAGCAGGCAAAGGAGGCGGGCGTCGCCGACCGCGTGTCGTTTCGCGCCGCAGACCTGTTCAAGGCCGATTACCGCGACGCCAGCGTCATCACGCTCTATCTGCTGCCGCGCTTTGTGCCGCTTCTGGTGCCCAAGTTCCGCGCTGAACTCAAACCGGGCACGCGCATCGTGTCGCACGACTATGCCCTTACACCGTGGCCGCCGGACAAGGTGCTGACCTTCGATGTGCCCGAAAAAGAAATGATCAGCGGCACCACGCGCACGGTGCTCTATTACTACGTTGTGCCGGCGCGCCTTGGCGGACGCTGGGACATCAGTCTGCCCAAGTCACTCATCGCCGCGCCCTTTTCCATCAGCGTCACGCAGGATGCCGAGGTGCTGACCGGCATGGCGCAGATCGGCACCGAAATGCATCCGCTGCGCGACTTTGTCGTAAACGGCGCGACGGTGCGTTTCAGCCTGCTCGCGCAGGGCCGTCTGATGCATTTCAACGGCAAGGCCGGTGAGCGCGACATCAGCGGCACGATGGAATTGCAAAGCGGCGGCCGCGAGATATGGTCGGCACGGCGCAGCGCGCCCTGAGCGTGCGGCGCCCCTTTTTGAAGCCGCTGCCATTGCTGTGGCCGGGTTGTATGGAGCCGGTAAAACTGCCAGGCGCGGCCGGCGACAAAGGCCGCGAGCAGCACCAGCCGCACCGGCACCAGTTCGGGCGCCAGCGGCCCCGGTGCACACGGCCGGTCCGGGGGCCGGCGTGTCAGGCCCTCGGTGCCGGCAAAAAACAGCAGCAGAAAAAAACCCGTCGAAAAGCCCGGCGTCTGCAAATACGGTGCGGCGCGGTTATCGCGCCGGGGCTGGCAACGGCACGCGCGGGCTGCGGCCGCGCGGCCATGCCCGTATGATGCGCGCAGCGGCAGCCGCGTCCGGCTCGATTGCGTGCATGCTGCGGCCTGCGTTGCTTTGCGTGGCGGGAAACGTCGTTAATCACAAGGGGAATCCGCATCAAGCCTTTGCATCTGCTGCTCTCCGGTATGGTCGCGATTGCCGCGGCGCTGTCCGGGCCGGCCAGCGCGCAAACTTCGGTGCGCGTACGCGGCGACATCACTGCGATCAACGGCAATGTGTTATCGGTGAAGACGCGCGAGGGGCAGGACCTGAAGGTGGAACTGGCCGAAAAAACCAGTTTCGCCCACATGAAGGCGCTGAAACTCGAGGACGTGAAGCCGGGCACGCCGC
>CAYLPI010000193.1:0-6949 GCA_964385505.1 uncultured Bordetella sp. | reverse complement strand
GTCCGAGCCATCCATCATTGCTTCGGTCTCGCGGTTGGGACTGGCCGCTGCTCAATCTGATGCTCAACACCGCCTCGGGGGCGACCTGGGTGTCGTTTCATCACGGCGGTGGCGTCGGCATGGGTTACTCGCAACACTCGGGCATGGTCATCGTTTGCGACGGCAGCCCGGATGCGGCGCGGCGCATCGAGCGCGTGCTCTGGAACGACCCGGCCACCGGCGTCATGCGCCACGCCGACGCCGGCTACGACATCGCGCGCAACTGCGCACGCGAACACGGCCTCAATCTGCCCATGCTGGACCGTCCTTGACGCTGCGCCTGGACGGCACCGCGCTGTCTCTGGCCAGCCTGCGCGCCATCGCGCGCGAGGGCACGGCGCTGGATCTGGCGCCGCCAAGCCGCGACGCACTCACCGAGTCGGCCGCATCGGTGCAGCGCATTCTTGCCGGTGGCAAGGCCGCCTACGGCATCAACACCGGCTTCGGCCGTCTGTCGCAAACACGCATTCCCGACGATGAGCTCGAGCAGTTGCAAAACAATATCGTGCTGTCGCATGCCGCCGGCACCGGCCCGTTGCTTGAGGACGCGACGGTGCGGCTGATCCTGGCGCTCAAGGCGGTCAGTCTGGCGCGCGGCCATTCCGGCGTTCGTCCCGAGGTGGTCGAACGCCTGCTGCAACTCTATGCGCTGGGAATCCTGCCCTGCATCCCGTCCAAGGGCTCGGTCGGCGCGTCGGGCGATCTTGCACCACTGGCCCACCTGGCGCTGACGCTACTGGGAATCGGCAATGCGCGCGTCGGCGGCGTCCTCATGCCGGCGGCACAGGCTCTGCAGGAGGCCGGCATCGCACCGATCAAGCTCGCGCCCAAGGAAGGCCTCGCCCTGCTCAACGGCACCCAGGTCTCGACCGCGCTGGCGCTCAAAGGCCTGTTTGCCATCGAGGATGTGTTTGCCGCGGCCATGGTTGCCGGCAGCCTCAGTGTCGACGCCGCTGCCGGCAGCGACGCACCGTTTGACGCACGCATCCACGCCTTGCGCGGCCACCCCGGCCAGCGCGATACCGCGCGGCACTACGCCGGCCTGCTGGCGGGCAGCGCAATCCGCCAGTCGCACCGCGACAACGACCCGCGCGTGCAGGACCCCTACAGCCTGCGTTGTCAGCCGCAAGTCATGGGCGCCTGTCTCGATCAATTGCGCTACGCCGCCGGCGTGCTGCAAATCGAGGCCAACAGCGTCACCGACAACCCGCTGATCTTCGCCGGCAGCGACGAGGTGCTCTCGGGCGGCAATTTTCATGCCGAGCCGGTGGCGCTGGTGGCCGATGCGATGGCCGTCGTCATCGCCGAAATCGGCGCCATTTCCGAGCGCCGCATCGCGCTGCTGATCGACGCCTCGCTGTCCGGCCTGCCGCCGTTCCTGGTCGAGCACGGCGGCGTCAATTCCGGCTTCATGATCGCCCAGGTCACCGCTGCGGCGCTCGCGAGCGAAAACAAGTCCCTCGCCCACCCGGCCAGCGTTGACAGCCTGCCGACCTCGGCCAACCAGGAAGACCACGTCAGCATGGCGACCTTCGCCGCACGCCGCCTCGCCGACATGGCCGACAACAGTGCCGGGATCGTTGCCATCGAATTGCTCGCCGCAGCGCAAGGCATAGACTTTCGCGCGCCACTCACCACCTCGCCGCCCCTGCAACAGGCCTTCGCGCTGCTGCGCAGCCGCGTGCCCTTTTACGATCACGACCGTTACTTCGCCCCCGACATCGATGCGGCGCGCAGTCTCATCGAAGACGCGGCCTTTCGGTGCTTCGTGCCCGGCCTGCTGCCCTCGGACGTATAGCTTGGACCCACAGTCCTGACCCACAGTCCTGACCCACAGTCCGAACCCACAGTCCGAACCCACAGTCCGGACGCAAAGCTCGGACGCACGGTTCGGCCCCACACTTCAGACGAAAAATCAGGCCATGCAGACTTTCCATTTCTCCGAGGGTACCGTGCCACTGCTGGTGTCGATACCGCATTGCGGCACGCACATCCCGCCCGAACTCGCCGCACGCATGACGCCGGCGGCGCTACGCGTGCCCGACACCGACTGGCATCTGCCGCGACTGTATGACTTTGCCCCCGGCCTTGGCGCCTCGGTGCTCGCCGCGACACATTCGCGCTATGTCATCGACCTCAACCGTCCCGAGGACGATGCCAATCTGTATCCGGGCCAGGACACCACCGGGCTCATTCCGCAGGACAGCTTTGCCAAGGATGCGGTGTATTTGCCCGGGCAGGAACCGCAAGCGGCCGAAATCGCCGCGCGCAAAACACGGTTTTGGCGGCCGTATCACAGCAAACTCGCGGCCGAACTCGAACGCCTCAAATCACTGCACGGTTATGCCCTGCTGTGGGATGCGCACTCCATCGCCTCGCACGTGCCACGATTTTTTCCCGGCAGGCTGACCGATTTCAATCTGGGCACCGCCGGCGGCAGCTCCTGCGGCGCCGGCCTGGGCGATGCGCTGCTCCGACTCGCCGCTGCGGAAAAAGCCTATGACGCGGTGCTCAACGGCCGCTTCAAGGGCGGCCATATCACGCGCCGCTATGGCACTCCTGCAGACAAGGTGCATGCGGTGCAGCTCGAATTGTCCTGGGCGGTGTACATGGATGAAACCTGGCCCTATGCCTACCGTCCGGACCTCGCGGCCGCCGTGCGCCCCTTGTTGCAGCGCATGCTGGCGACCATGCTCAGCTGGGGTGAGACTCAGTTGCGGTGAAAAACAGGCGTCCCGCTCCTTACGCTGCCTATGCAGGGATTGGCGCCCATCGCATAAGCGAGTTCCGCCGCCGATGCTGCATTCCAGATGGCGAAGTCCGCCGCCTTGCCCGCTTCCAGCGTGCCGTGGCTGTCGGCCATGCCCAGCGCGCGCGCCGCATGGCAGGTCGCACCGGCCAGCGCTTCTTCGGGTGTCAGGCGAAACAGCGTGCAAGCCATGTTCATCGCCAGCAGCATGGAGGTCAGCGGCGAAGACCCCGGATTGCAATCGGTGGCGACGGCGATGGGCACGCCGTAATCGCGCAACAATTGCACCGGCGGCAGCTGTTTTTCTCGCAAAAAATAAAACGCACCCGGTAACAATACCGCCACCGTGCCGGCGTCCGCCATCGTGCGCACGCCGGCTTCGCCGGTGTACTCAAGATGGTCTGCAGACAAGGCACCGTAACGCGCCGCCAGCGCCGCACCGCCAAGGTCTGATAACTGGTCGGCGTGCAGCTTGACGCGCAGGCCCAGGTCCACCGCCTGGTCGAATACCCGCTCCGTCTGCGCCGGACTGAAGGCAATGCCTTCGCAAAACGCATCCACGGCATCGACCAGTCCTGCTGCTGCCGCGGCCGGCAGCATTTCCTCGCACACCAGGGTAATGTATTCGTCCGCCCTG
This sequence comes from uncultured Bordetella sp., assembly GCA_964385505.1. Lineage (GTDB taxonomy): Bacteria > Pseudomonadota > Gammaproteobacteria > Burkholderiales > SG8-39 > CAITSH01. The sequence continues at coordinate 3,524 of CAYLPI010000193.1, read as the reverse complement.
CCCTGATATTCGCCCGGCAACGCATGCGCACCGAGAAAGGTTTTCTTGACTGTCACCGGCGCGGACTCGCCGAGCAGTTTTGCCGCGCGCAGCATTGCAAGTTCGGTGCGTGTATCGAGTCCGTAGCCGGATTTTATTTCTATGCTCGTCACCCCTTCGGCCATCAGTCGCTGCAGGCGTTCGCCGGCGACAGCGGCCAGCGCGGTGTCCGATGCTTCGCGCGTTTGCCGTACGGTGGACACAATGCCGCCGCCGGCGCGGGCGATGTCCTCATAGCTGGCGCCCTGCAGCCGCATTTCGAATTCGCGCGCACGGTTGCCGGCGTGCACCAGATGCGTGTGGCAGTCGATCAGCCCGGGCGTGATCAGCGCACCGCCCATATCGCGCACCGCGGCAGCGCATTGCTGCGGCGGAGCGGCAAGATCGGCCTGCGCACCGACCCATGCGATACGTCCGGCTGCAGCGGCGATCGCACCGCGCTCGATGCCGTTGTAACGCCCGTCGCGCATGGTGACGAGTCGCGCGTTGATCCACAGTGTGTCCCACATGTCCTGTTCGCCTGCGCCTGCCCTCGGCCCCTATCGCGGCGCCTGCATGACGCCATGCCTGCACCCGAAGTCAACCGGCTTTTGCCTGTTGTTTGTTTGATGTGTGCCCGCTGTCTGCGGTTATCATAGTCTCAAATGAAAACAATCTACGCTCAGGAGGCCTTGCTTTCCTCCGGCTGGCAGCGCGATGTGCTGATTGAGATCGATGACGCCGGCGCCATTCACACCGTGCGCAAGGGCAGGCAGAACGGCGCCGAGGACGCCGGCGGCCCGGTGCTGCCGGGCATGAGCAATGTGCATTCGCACGCCTTCCAGCGCGCCATGGCCGGACTCGCCGAGCGCATGGGTTCGCCCGAGGACAGTTTCTGGACCTGGCGCGAAGTGATGTACGGCTTTTTGAAAACACTGGGCCCGCAGGAAGTCGAAGCCATCGCCGCGCAGCTCTATGTCGAGAACCTGAAGAACGGGTACACCGGTGTCGGCGAATTCCATTACCTGCACAACGCTCCCGACGGACGGCCCTATGCCGACCGCAATGAAATGGCTCTGGCCATCGTACGCGCCGCGCAATCGACCGGCATTGCGCTGACACTGCTGCCGGCGCTCTATGCCTGGGGTGATTTCGGCGACACGCCGCTGCGTCCGGTGCAAAAGCGTTTTGCCACCAAGCCCGATGACGTGCTGCGCATGCTCGCATCGCTGAAGACCACCGTGCCCGGCCTGCGCCTGGGCGTGGCGCCGCACAGCCTGCGCGCGGTCAATCCGTCCATGCTCAAGGACCTCATCGCCGGACTCGATGCCATCGACGCCACCGCGCCCATACACATCCATGTCGCCGAACAGGTCAAGGAGGTCAACGACTGTCTCGCCTGGAGCGACTTGCGACCGGTGCAGTGGCTGCTCGACAACATGCCGCTGGGCCCGCGCTGGTGCCTGGTGCATGCAACCCATGTCGCCAGCGTCGAGACCGAACGCCTCGCGGCGAGCGGCGCGACAGCCGGCCTGTGCCCGACCACGGAGGGCAATCTCGGCGACGGCATTTTCCCGTTTTTCCGTTACCGTGAAAAAGGCGGTCACTATGCCATCGGCGGCGACAGCCATGTGTCGCGGTCGCCGGTCGAGGAATTGCGCTGGCTCGAATACGGCCAGCGCCTGACACTGCGCCGGCGTAACATTGCCGCCTCCGAAGCTTCGCCCTCGGTCGGCGGCAACCTGTGGCGCGAAGCGGCTGAAGGCGGCGCGCAGGCGCTCGGCCGCGGTGCCGGCGCCATTGTCGCCGGGGCCCGCGCCGACCTGGTGGTGCTCGACGGCCAGCACCTGAATCTTGCGGATCGCCACGGCGAGGCGATCAGCGATGCCTTGGTGTTTTGCGGCGACGAGCGCCTGGTCAGGCATGTCATGGTCGGCGGCCAATGGCGGGTGCGCGACGGCCACCACGCGGCAGAAGCGATGATCGCGGAGCGTTTCCGCAAAGTTCAAAAAGGATTGCTGGCATGAGCACCGAAGGTAGCAGCGACGTCAAGCCCGCCTGGCCCAACCAGCAGGAAGGCACCTGCGTCGTCCGCAATTTCCGTTTCGGCAGCGGCGAAGTAATGCCCGAACTGCGCCTGCACTACCTGACGCTGGGCACGCCAAAACGCGACGGCCGTGGCGCCATTTGCAACGCAGCAATGCTGCTGCACAACACCACCGGATCTGCAAGGGACTGGCTGTCGCCCGAACTGGGCGGCGAATTATTCGGCCCCGGGCAGGCGCTGGATGCGCGCGAGTACTACATTGTGCTGCCCGATGCCATCGGCTTTGGTGGTTCGAGCAAGCCCAGCGACGGCATGCGCGCCGGCTTTCCACATTACAGCTTTCGCGACATTGTCGAGGCCGAGCACCGCTTGCTGACCGAGGGCCTCGGCGTCGCCCACTTGCGCCTGATGCTGGGCTTGTCCATGGGCGGCATGCTGACCTGGTTGTTCGCCGGCATGTACCCCGACCTCAGCGACAGCCTGGTACCGATTGCCAGCCAGCCGGCGCCGATGAGCGGGCGCAACTGGATACAGCGGCGCATTTCAATTGAGGCGATACGCAACGACCCCGAATGGAATGGCGGCAATTACACCACCAACCCGTCGCGCTACGTCTATACCGCGCCCTTCGGCACGCTGATGGTGCAAAGCGTCGTGCGCCTGCAGGAACAAGCGCCAACCCGCGCCGCGGCTGACGCGCTGTATGAAAAATTTGTCGCCACCGCGCGCAAGGGTGACGCCAACAACCGCCTCTACCAGATTGAGGCCTCGGGCACCTATGACCCGACGGACATCCTCGACAACATCAAGGCACCGCTGCTGGCGATCAATTTCGCCGATGACGAACTCAATCCGCCGCAACTGGACACCTTGGAACCGGTGATCAAGCGCCTGCCCAATGCCCGTTATGTGCTGGTACCGGCCGGGCCGAAGTCAATGGGTCACTACACCGCTTTGCGCGCAACGCAGTGGAAAACGCACCTCACGGAATTCATCGCTGCGCTGCCGCCGGTGCCGGCCTAGCCGTCAAGACTCCATCGCGTCGATAAGCTGAAAAGCCCCGTCCAGCGGGGCTTTTCAGCTTGTTGCGCCGGTATGAGCGTGCTTACAAGGCGACCGCGAAAGGGCAGCCGGTCTTGGCCTTGACATCCTCGAGCGTGACGCCGGGGTGCAATTCCTTGAGTACCAGCCCCTGGCCGTGCACCACTTCGAATACGCAAAGGTCGGTGATGATCATGTTGACCACGCCCTTGCCGGTGATGGGCAGGGAGCACTGCTTCAGAATTTTCGGCGTGCCGTCCTTGGCCGTGTGCTCCATCAGCACGATCACGCGCCGCACGCCGGACACCAGGTCCATCGCGCCGCCCGGACCCTTGACCATCTTGCCCGGCACCATCCAGTTGGCGAGGTCGCCGTTGTCGGCCACTTCAAGACCACCGAGAATCGACAAGTCGATATG
>CAYLPI010000192.1:0-6954 GCA_964385505.1 uncultured Bordetella sp. | reverse complement strand
GGTCAAGGACAAGAATTCCGGCGTCAAGCTGATGGGCTTCGGCCACCGCGTGTACAAGAACTACGACCCGCGCGCCAAGCTGATGCGCGAAACCTGCTACGAGGTCTTGAACGAACTCGGCCTGCACGACGACCCGTTGTTCAAGCTCGCCATGGCCCTGGAGAAGATCGCCCTCGAGGACGATTATTTCGTCAGCCGCAAGCTCTACCCCAACGTCGATTTTTACTCGGGCATCGTGCAGCGCGCCCTTGGTATCCCGGTATCGATGTTCACCTGCATTTTCGCTCTGGCGCGCACCGTCGGCTGGATCGCGCAGTGGAACGAGATGATCGCCGATCCGGAGCAGAAAATCGGCCGGCCACGCCAGTTGTTTGTCGGTTCACCGCGGCGCGACGTCGTGCCGATGGCCAAGCGCTGATCGGGAAACTGCGCCCGGAACACGTTCCGGGCCTGTTTTCACCCTCTGTTTGCCGCCTGCAACCGTCCGTCTTTGCCCATACTTGCCCGCACGAAGTGAGGTGACGCCATGATGAAACAAGAAATGTCCAATTCCCACCTGTTCGGCGGCAACGCGCCCTTTGTCGAGGCCTTGTACGAGAGCTACCTCGAGAACCCGGGCTCGGTGCCGGAGAACTGGCGCGAGTATTTCGACCAGATGCAGAACCTTCCCGGCGCGTCGATCAAGGATGTCGCGCACGCGCCGGTGGTCGAGTCTTTCGTGCAGCGTGCCAAACTGGGCCAGTTGGGCAGCCGCGCACTGATGCAAAGCGCCGGCGCCCCGGAGCGTCTGCAGGTGGCGGCGTTGTTGCTGGTCACCTCGTACCGCATTTCCGGTTCGCGCTGGGCAACGCTCGACCCGTTGAAGCGCGTCACCCGTCCCGCCGTGCCCGAACTCGAGCCCGCCTACTACGACCTCGCCGAATCCGACCTCGACACCATGGTCAGCTCCGGCTCATTCGTCGGTCCCGACCGCATCACGCTGCGCGACCTGGTGCAGGCGCTGCGCGACACCTATTGCCGCAACATCGGTTTCGAATACATGTTCATCAGCGACCGCGCACAGCGGCTGTGGATACAGGAGCGCGTCGAGCCCAATCGCGCCATGCCCAGGTTCACGCCTGAGTACCAGCGTCGCATCATGCAAAAGCTGACCGAGGCCGAGACGCTGGAAAAATACCTGCACACGCGTTACGTCGGGCAAAAGCGTTTTTCGCTCGAGGGTGGTGAGAGCCTGATTCCGGCGGTGGACGAACTGATCCAGCGTGCCGGCGGCAACGGCGTGCAGGAGATCGTCATCGGCATGGCGCACCGCGGCCGCCTCAACGTGCTGGTCAACGTGCTCGGTAAGATGCCGAGCGACCTTTTTTCCGAGTTCGAGGGCAAGCACCACAGCGATTTTTCCTCGACCGGCGACGTCAAGTACCACAACGGCTTTTCCTCCGATATTTCCACGCCCGGCGGTCCGGTGCACATCAGCGCCGCGTTCAACCCGTCGCACCTGGAGATCGTCAACCCGGTGGTCGAGGGTTCGGTGCGTGCGCGCCAGCGCCGCCGCGGCGACACCAAGGGCGACCAGGTTCTGCCCATCCTGATCCACGGCGACGCGGCCTTTGCCGGGCAGGGCGTGGTGATGGAGACGCTGAACCTTGCCAACACCCGCGGCTACGGCACCGGCGGCACGGTGCACATCGTCGTCAACAACCAGATCGGCTTCACCACCTCGGACCCGCGCGACGCGCGCTCCACCATCTATTGCACCGACGTCGCAAAAATGGTCGAGGCGCCGATTTTTCACGTCAACGGCGATGACCCCGAGGCGGTGCAGTTCGTCACCCAACTCGCGCTCGATTACCGCACGCAGTTCAAGAAGGACGTGGTCATCGACATGGTGTGCTTCAGAAAGCTCGGCCACAACGAGCAGGACGAGCCCTTTGTGACGCAGCCGCTGATGTACAAGAAGATTTCGCAGCACCCGGGCACGCGCAAGCTCTACGCCGAGAAACTGGTGACCCTGGGCGTTCTCGGTGCCGACGAGCCGGACGCGATGATCAAGAAATTTCGCGATGACCTCGATGCCGGCCGCCACACCTCGAACCCGGTGCTGTCCAATTTCAAGAGCAAGTTCGCCATCGACTGGTCGCCCTTTCTCGGCGCGAAGTGGACGGACGCGGCGGACACGCACGTGCCGATGACCGAACTGCAGCGCCTGGCTGAAAAACTCACCACGGTGCCCGAGGGGTTCAAGATGCACCCGACCGTCGAACGCCTGATCGCTGCGCGCAGGCAGATGGGCGAGGGCAAGCTGCCGGTGGACTGGGGCATGGCCGAAACCCTGTCCTACGCCTCGCTGGTGGCCAACGGTTACAGCGTGCGCCTGTCGGGACAGGACTGCGGCCGCGGCACTTTCGCCCACCGCCATTCGGTGCTGCATGACCAGGATCGTGAACGCTGGGATTCGGGCAGCTATGTACCCCTGATGAACGTCGCCAAGGACCAGGGCGATTTTGTCGTCATCGATTCGGTGCTGTCCGAGGAGGCGGTGCTCGGCTTCGAATATGGTTACGCCAGCGCCGAACCCAATGACCTCGTGATCTGGGAGGCGCAGTTCGGCGACTTCGCCAACGGCGCCCAGGTGGTCATCGACCAGTTCATTTCCTCGGGCGAGGCGAAATGGGGCCGCGTCTGCGGCCTGGTGATGCTGCTGCCCCACGGTTACGAAGGTCAGGGGCCGGAGCACTCCTCGGCGCGTGTCGAGCGCTACCTGCAACTGTGCGCAGAGCACAACATGCAGGTGTGCATGCCCTCGAATGCGGCGCAGATTTTCCACCTGCTGCGGCGGCAGATGCTGCGGCCGTTCAGAAAGCCGCTGATCGTCTTCACCCCCAAGTCGCTGTTGCGCAAGAAAGAGGCGACCTCGCCGCTGAAGGACCTCGCCAGGGGCAGCTTTCACACGGTGCTGTCTGAAGTGGATGAGATCGAGTCCAAGGACGTCACGCGCATCATCGCCTGCTCGGGCAAGGTTTATTACGACGTGTTGTCGTCACGGCGCGAGCACCGCCACGACAATGTGGCGATCATCCGCGTCGAGCAGCTCTATCCGTTCCCGCACAAGCAGTTCGCGGCGGAAATGAAGCGCTATCCGAAGGCCAATGAAGTGGTGTGGTGCCAGGAAGAGCCGCAGAACCAGGGTGCGTGGTACCAGATCCGCCATTACCTGCAGGAGAACATGCGCGAGGAGCAAAAGCTGTTCTACGCCGGACGCCCCTCGTCGGCGGCACCGGCGGGCGGTTACCTCGCCAAGCACAACGAGAGGCAGAAGGCGCTGGTCGATCAGGCCTTCGGCAAATACAAATAAGCTTGAAGCGGCGCTTTGCGCCGCTTCAAGTCGGCGCGATGGAACGGACCCCGCCGGGAAAACGTCGGGGCCGTTTATCGCGCCGTAATTTAACGGTTTTAGTGTGTGGTTATTGCAGGTAAATAAAAGCCCGGCGCGTTACGCGCTTGCTTTTTCGATACCCGGCGAGGGGTTACCCCGGACCGGGGAAAAACGAAACGGGAGATAAAAATGCTGGTTGAAGTCAAAGTTCCACAATTGTCGGAGTCGGTCTCCGAGGCGACGCTGCTGACCTGGCACAAGAAGGAAGGCGAGGCCGTCGCGCGCGACGAGAACCTGATCGACATCGAGACCGACAAGGTCGTGCTTGAACTGCCATCGCCGGTCGATGGTGTGCTGACCAAGATCGTCAAGGGCGATGGCACTCTGGTGGTTTCGGGCGAACTCATCGCCACCATAGACACCGATGGCAAAGCCACTGCGGCCGCGCCCGTTGCTGCCGCCACGCCGGCTGTCGCGTCTGCCCCGGCCCCTGCCGCGTCTTCGCCCGCGGTCATGCCCGCGGCGAAGAAAATCGCCGAAGAAAAAGGCCTCGATACCGCGGCCATCGCCGGCAGCGGCCGTGACGGTCGTGTCACCAAGGGCGACGTGCTCAATGCAGGCAGCGCGCCCGCCGCGGCCGTCCCTGCGGCGCGCGCTGCACTCCCGCAGCCGCCGGCCCCGGTCAGCGTCGATGCCATTCTCGCCGGCCGTCCGGAGCAGCGCGTGCCGATGTCGCGCCTGCGCGCGCGCATCGCCGAGCGTCTGGTGCAATCGCAATCGACCGCAGCCATCCTCACCACCTTCAACGAGGTCAACATGGCCCCGGTGATGGACATGCGCGCCAAATACAAGGACCGCTTCGAGAAGGAACACGGCGTCAAGCTCGGCTTCATGTCGTTTTTCGTCAAGGCCGCGGTGCATGCGCTGAAAAAATACCCGGTGGTCAATGCCAGTGTGGACGGCAACGACATCGTCTATCACGGCTATTTCGACATCGGCATCGCCGTCGGCTCGCCGCGCGGCCTGGTGGTGCCGGTGCTGCGTGACTGCGAGCAGTTGTCGCTCGCCGACATCGAAAAGAAAATCGCCGAGTTCGGCAAGAAGGCACAGGACGGCAAGCTGACGATTGAAGAGCTGACCGGCGGCACCTTCTCAATTTCGAACGGCGGCACTTTCGGCTCCATGCTGTCCACCCCCATCATCAATCCGCCGCAGTCGGCGATCCTGGGCGTGCACGCGACCAAGGACCGTGCCGTGGTCGAGAACGGGCAGATCGTCATCCGTCCGGTCAATTACCTCGCCATGTCCTACGACCACCGCATCATCGACGGCCGCGAGGCGGTGCTTGCCCTGGTGGCGATTAAGGAAGCGCTGGAGGATCCGGCGCGCCTGCTGCTCGATATCTGAAGCGTGATCGGGTGATTGAGTGATCAGGCGAATAAAGCTGTGAGGGTGTGACATTCCCGAACTGCTGCGGTCTTCACCCAATCTTTCAATCACCCGATCACCCAATCACCCAATCACCAAAGTACCCGATCACCCAATCACTGGGGTTAAACATGGCTCAAACATTCGAGGTCGTCGTCATCGGCGCTGGACCGGGGGGCTATATCGCCGCCATCCGCGCCGCGCAACTGGGGTTTTCCACGGCCTGTATCGATGAATGGAAAAACGACAAGGGCGGCCCGGCTCCGGGCGGTACCTGCACCAATGTCGGCTGTATCCCGTCCAAGGCCTTGCTGCAGTCCTCGGAGCACTACGAGCAGGCCGGCCATCACTTTGCCGAGCACGGCATCCAGGTCAAGGGCCTCGCCCTCGACCTGCCGACCATGATCGGTCGCAAGCAGTCCGTGGTGAAACAGAACAACGAGGGCATCCTTTACCTGTTGAAGAAAAACAAGGTGACGTTCTTTCACGGTCGCGGCTCGTTTGCCGGGCCGGCTGCCGCCGACGGCTATGCCATCAACGTCGCCGGCGCCAAGCCCGATACGCTGACTGCGCGGCACGTCATCGTCGCCACCGGCTCGAGGCCGCGCGCGCTGCCCGGAACGCCTTTTGACGAAAAGCTGGTGTTGTCCAACGACGGCGCCCTCTCCCTCACCGAGGTGCCCCAGTCGCTCTGTCTCATCGGTGCCGGCGTCATCGGCCTTGAGATGGGCTCGGTCTGGCGCCGTCTTGGCAGCGAAGTCACCATCCTCGAAGCCCTGCCGGCCTTTCTCGGGGCGGCCGACGAGCAGATCGCCAAGGAAGCGCAAAAGGCCTTCGCCAAGCAGAATCTCAATGTTCAACTGGGCGTGAAAATCGACGAGATCAAGACCGGCAAGAACGTTATGGTCAGGTATACCCCGGCCGAGGGCAAGGCGCAGACGGCGACCTTTGACAAGCTGATCGTCTCCATCGGCCGCGTGCCCAACACCACGGGGCTCAACCACGAGGCCGCAGGACTCAAGCTCGACGAGCGCGGTTTTGTCGTTGTTGACGGCGACTGCCGCAGCAACCTCGCCAACGTCTGGGCCGTGGGTGACGTGGTGCGCGGCCCCATGCTCGCGCACAAGGCCGAGGAAGAGGGCGTCGCCGTGGCCGAGCGCATCGCCGGACAAAAGCCGCACATTGATTTCAACACCATTCCGTGGGTGATCTACACCTCGCCCGAGATCGCCTGGGTCGGCCAGACCGAGCAGGCGCTCAAGGCTTCGGGCCGGGCCTACAAGGCCGGCAGCTTTCCGTTTGCCGCCAACGGCCGCGCGCGTGCACTGGGCGACACCACCGGCATGGTGAAAATTCTTGCCGATGCCAAATCGGACGAGATTCTGGGCGTGCACATTGTCGGACCGATGGCCTCCGAGTTGATCGCCGAGGCGGTGGTGGCGATGGAATTCCGCGCCTCGGCCGAGGACATCGCACGCATCTGCCATGCGCATCCGACGCTGTCCGAGGCGACCAAGGAAGCCGCGCTGGCGGTGGAAAAACGTACGCTCAACATGTGAGGCGGGCGCGGGACAGGCGTAAAATGCCAGCCATGCCCTCCCCATCCCGTCCTGTCACGCCGGTACTCACGTGAGAGACAGCGCATTCGATCCCGAAGAAGACCCGGGTCTCGCCGAGGGCGAGCACCTGACGGTTCTCGACTACTACCGCCGCACGCTGGAACGGCGCGGTTACGTTTCCGATTCGGCGCAGATGCGCGCCGTCGAGCGCCTGCAACGCCTGTACGAGGAATGGTCCGATTACAAGGCGCGGCGCAACTCGGCGCTGCGCCGCCTGGTGGTGCGACCACCGCTGCCGCACGGCGTGTACCTGTGGGGCGGCGTCGGCCGCGGCAAGAGCTTTTTGATGGACAGCTTCTACCTGTGCGTGCCGCTGGTGAGAAAGCGCCGCGTGCACTTTCACCATTTCATGCGCGACGTACACCGCGAACTCGATGCAATCAAGGGCCAGGAAGACCCGCTCGGCGTGCTCGCGCTGCGCATCGCTAGGCGCTACCGGCTGATCTGTTTTGACGAATTCCACGTCAACGACGTGGCGGACGCGATGATCCTCGGGCGTTTGCTCAAGCGCACCATAGAGCTTGGCGTGGT
>CAYLPI010000191.1:0-6969 GCA_964385505.1 uncultured Bordetella sp. | reverse complement strand
TGGCCTGCAGTATGCCGGCCAGCGATTTGGCTGTTCCGGAGGAGCCGATGGCCTCGCTCCAGCCCAGTTCGCGGTAGGGCTCGACCAGTGTCTGCACCTCGCCGCGCGCCGCCAGCTCGGCCTGCTTGAAACCCTGCTTGTCGATGCGACCCTCGGGAAAAAACCTCAGGCTGGCGCTGACGCAGCCGATGTGCAGGCTCTCCATCAGCAGCGGCTCCAGCCCGGTGCCGATGATGCACTCGGTCGAGCCGCCGCCGATGTCAACCACCAGCCGCCGCTCTCCGGGCTCACGCGGAATACTGAGGCCGTGCGCCACGCCGGCGTAAATGAGACGCGCCTCCTCGCGACCGAAAATCACCTCAATCGGAAAGCCCAGCACCGCCTCGGCCTCGGCCAGGAACTGCGGCGCATTCTTGGCCACACGCAGCGCATTGGTGCCGACCACGCGCACGGCGGCTTTCGGAAAACCGCGCAGGCGCTCGCCAAATCGCGACAAGGCTTCGAGCGCACGCAACTGCGTGGCGCGGTCGATGCGCTTGTCGCGCGTGAGGCCGGCGCCAAGGCGCACCGGTTCGCGCAGCGAATCGTGAGGGTAAATCTGCCCGTCGACAACGCGGCCGATCTGCAGGTGAAAGCTGTTGGAGCCGAGGTCCACCGCGGCGAGCGAGTCGAATTTCATGATCCAACCTTAGCACCGGGGCCGCTGCATCGCAATGACGCTGCCCGCCTTCGTGCGAACCTCAGCTGCGCGCCGCCTCCTCGATCTTCTCGATCGACCCGTGGCGCACGTCGGTGCCCTTGATCAGGTAGATCACATACTCGGAGATGTTCTTGGCATGGTCGCCAATGCGCTCCAACGCCTTGGCGATAAAAATGATGTCAAGCGACACGCTGATGGTGCGCGGGTCTTCGATCATGTAGGTCAGCAACTGGCGCAGGATCGCCTGGAACAGGGCATCGACCTCGTCGTCGCGACGCACGTTTTCGGGCGCCGTCTCGACATCCAGGCGCGCGAACGAATCGAGCGCGTGGCGCAGCATGGCCGTGACCAGCACCGAAAGGTGCTTCAACTCCGGATAGCGCGCCCCGCTCAAACGGCCGGAGGTCGCCATGCCGCGCGAAAAGAGCGCGATTTTCTTCGCTTCGTCGCCGATGCGTTCGAGGTCGGTGATGATCTTGTAGGACATCATCACGAAACGCAGGTCGATCGCCGCCGGTGTGCGCTTGGCGATGACGTTTGTGCACAACTCGTCGATGGCCCGCTCCAGACCGTTAATCCGGCTGTCGTCGTCGATGATGTGGTTGAACAGCGCAAGGTCATTGCGTTTGAAGGCTTCGATCGCGGCGGTGATCTGGTGCTCAACCAAACCGCCCATGCTCAGCACCTGGCGGCGGATGTGCTCGAGTTCGGCGTCAAACTGCTTGGAAGTGTGTTGCGTCTGGCTCATTGGGGCGTATCCTTTGATCTGGGTCAAAGAATAGCCGCCCAATGTGACAGTATTGTTTAAGCGCAATGTTGTTTAAACGCAATGTTGTTTAAACGCAACGCATACGGTTGTCATGTTATTGCAACATTCTGGCCGTACCTTCCCCCCGTGACCAACTCAAGAGCCCCCGCCGTGGCAAAACCCGTTGAATCGCGTTTCCTCAACCGCGAGGCCAGCCTGCTCGCCTTCAATGGGCGCGTGCTGGCCCAGGCCGAGGACACGCACGTGCCGCCGCTCGAGCGGTTGCGCTTTTTATGCATTGTCTCGTCCAACCTGGACGAGTTCTTCGAAATCCGTGTCGCCGGCCTGAAAGAGCAGATCAAGCTGGGCAAGGAAGTCGCCAGCCTCGACCGCCGCCCCGCCAGCGAGGTGTTCGCCGCAGTCAGCGCCCGGGCGCACACGCTGGTCGGCCGCCAGTACGAATTGCTCAACAAACAGATCCTGCCGGCCCTCGCCGCCAAGAGCATCCGTTTTTTGCGCGAACAAGACTGGACGCGCGAACAGCGCGCCTGGCTCAACGACTATTTCGTGCGCGAAATGATGCCGGTCTTGACGCCGATCGGCCTCGACCCTTCGCACCCCTTCCCGCGCGTGCTCAACAAATCACTCAACTTCATCGTGCAACTCGAAGGCCGCGACGCCTTCGGCCGGGATTCGGGCATCGCCATCGTGCAGGCGCCGCGCCTGTTGCCACGCGTGATCGAGCTTCCGGAAAAAATCGCCGGCGGACGTTACAGCTTCGTGCTGCTGACCTCGGTGCTGCAGGCCTTTGTCGCGGCCCTGTTCGAGGGCATGAATGTCCTCGGCTCCTACTCCTTTCGCGTCACCCGCAACAGCGACCTCTTCTTTGAGGACGAGGAGATCAAGGACTTGCGCGCCGCGCTGCAGGGCGAATTGCCGCAACGCCACTTCGGCGACGCGGTGCGGCTGGAAATAGACGACGCCTGCCCGGCCGACCTTGAGCAACTCCTGTTGCAAGAATTCGATCTCGACCCGCGCGACCTGTACCGCGTCGGCGGTCCGGTCAACCTGGTGCGGCTGATGCAGGTGCCGGACCTGGTCGAACGGCCCGAACTCAAGTACGCCGCCTTCTTCCCTGGCGTGCCCAAAGCGGTTGAAAAGCGCGCCGACCTGTTCAAGAGCATCGGCAAAAGTGACATCCTGCTGCACCACCCCTACCAGTCATTCAACCCGGTCATCCAGTTCCTCGAACAGGCAGCCGACGACCCGGACGTGGTGGCGATCAAGCAGACGGTGTACCGCACCGGCACCGACTCGGTGCTGATGAAGTACCTCATCGAAGCGGCGCAGCGCGGCAAGGAAGTCACGGTCGTGGTGGAACTGCTGGCGCGCTTTGACGAGGAGGCCAACCTCAACTGGGCGGCCAAGCTCGAGGAGGTCGGCGCCCATGTGGTGTACGGCGTGGTCGGCTACAAGACCCACGCCAAAATGCTGCTGCTGGTGCGCCGCGAGGAAGGCAGGCTCAGGCGTTACGCGCATCTATCCACCGGTAATTACCACCCGCGTACCGCGCGCCTGTACACCGACTTCGGCCTGTTCACCGCAAACGAGCAGATCTGTGCCGACGTCAACGAGGTGTTCAAGCAGCTCACCGGCCTTGGCAGGAGCGGCAAGCTCAACCACCTGTGGATATCGCCCTTCAGCCTGCACGCCAACATCATGTTGGCGATCCAGCACGAAACCAGAATCGCCAAGTCCGGCAAGCCGGCGCAGATCATCGCCAAGATGAACTCCCTGGTCGAGCCGCAGGTCATCGAGGCGTTGTACGCGGCCTCGCAGGCGGGCGTGAAAATCGACCTCATCGTGCGCGGCATGTGCGCGCTGCGGCCGGGCCTGCCCGGCCTTTCCGACAACATCCGCGTACGCTCCATCATCGGACGCCTGCTCGAGCATCACCGCATTTTCTATTTTCGCAACGAGGGACGCGAAGATGTGTTCCTGTCCAGCGCCGACTGGATGGAGCGCAATTTTTTCCGCCGCATCGAGACCTGCATTCCGCTGCTCGACAAGAAGCTCAAGGCGCGTGTCATCAAGGAAGGCCTGCGCATGTCTCTCGCCGACAACGCCCAGACCTGGGAAATGAACGCCGAGGGCGAGTACACGCGCAAGAGCGCACGTGGCGTCATACGCCGCTCAGTGCAGGAACAGTTGATAGAAACGCTCGCGACCGCCGTCAAGCCGGCCTTTTAACCCCCCGGCAATAGCGGCTCGCGCGCCGGACCCGCGGTACGGTCCGGTCCGGTTGCGGGGATGGTGAAGTAAAAAGTCGCCCCCTCTCCCGGAGCGGCCTCAGCCCAGACGCGACCGCCGTGCCGCGTAACGATGCGGTACACGATCGACAGTCCGACCCCGGAGCCCTCGAAATCCCTGTCACCGTGTAATCGCTGAAATACGCCGAACAGCTTTGCCGCTTGGGCCATGTCGAAACCGGCGCCGTTATCACGGACAAAATACACGGTCTCGTTCGCCCCTTCGCTCATTGCGCCGATGTCGACGCGCGGCTGCGCCACCTTGGCGCTGTACTTCAGGGCATTTGATATGAGATTGGCATAGACCTGCCGCAGCAGTCCCGGGTCGGCCTGACAAACGGGCATGGCCTTGACGCCGACGCTCGCCCGTGCAGCCTCCGGAGGGCTCAGTTCGTCAAGCAGGGCGGCCACCACCGCCGCCGGATCAACGTCGCGGCGCTGGATCGGGGACCGCGATGCCTGGGAAAAAAGCAACAGATCGTCAAGCATCTGCGACATTCTGGATGCATTGACCTGGATACGCGCGAGGTACGAAGAGGAGTTGCCCGGCATCGCGTCCGCCGGAAACTCGGTCCGTATCAAGTCCAGATATCCGGACATGGCGCGCAGGGGCGCGCGCAGATCGTGTGAAATGGTATGGGAAAACGCCTCAAGTTCCTGAATGGCGTCCCTCAGCTCGGCGGTGCGCTCGGCCACGCGATTCTCCAGTACCTCGTTGAGTCGCAAAATTTCCAGCTCCGCCCGCTTGTCTGCGGTGATATCCCGGGTGACGCCGATAAGATAGCCCGCAGCCGCACCGGAGTCGCGCTTGAATTTCCCGTGCACCGCCAGCCAGGCCTCATTGCCGTCGGTACGACAGATGCGAATATCGCAACGGTACACCGAGGCGCTGCGGATGGCGTTGTTGCGCGCATGCACGAGGTCGGTGACCGAATCCGGGAAGGTCATGGCCAGCAAATCCGGGTAATTCGTCTGTCCCGCAGGCAAAGGACCGAGCAGGCGCTCGACACCCTCTCCCCAGTTGAGCGAGTCATCGGCAAGATTCCGCTGCCAGGGCACGACCGCTCCGACGTCCATGGCAAGGCGCAAATGCTCCTCACTTTGTTCGAGGCTGCGGACCTTTTCCCGTATCGCGGCGCTCATGGCATTCATGGAGGCGGCAAGCCTGGCCACCTCGTCGCGACCCGATGCGTCCAGTTCGAGGTCAAAATTTCCGAGCGCGATCTCCTCGCTCGCGGCGGAAACCCGGCGCAAACGCCGCGTCAGGTGCAACGCGAGCAAGGCCTGGATGAAACCGAGCACCAGCATGCCGAAGGCGAGAATGACGAACCCACGCCAAAGCAGATCATCGCGGTAGGAGGCAAGCTTTTGTGTCGACAGACCGAGATTCAGCGTACCGTATTTGCGCCCGCCGGCCTCGATAAGCAGGAAGGTGTCGAAGACCTCATCGCTGTCGAGCACGCGTTTGGACGCAAGCGGCAGCGGCGTCGAGCGGTCCCATCCGGCGGAGGCAACCACGACATCGTCGGCGTTGCGCAGCACAAGATACCGGATGTCCTCGTCTGAGCGGGTCTCCTGCAGGCGCTCGTCCAGCGCGGCGTAGTTCTTTTCCACCAGCAACGGGGCGAGGAGGGCGTTTAGCAGCGGCTTGAGATTGTCAACGCGGAGCCTGAAGGGCTGTTCCAGCGATTCCTCCAGAAGTTTGCCGTTGTGCAAAGTTAGCGCGGCGAACAACACCAATTGCCCGGCGACGGTCAGCAGCACAAATTTCACCGCCAGCGAATGCTCGATCAATCGTTTGCCGGCAGGGGTGTGCCAAGGCCGCAGCACAATCGCCTGCGGGCCATCTGCGGTATCGGCCTCTGCAGTCTTGAGAAAATCGGTGTGCAATGCTGGGCTATCCCATGCGCCAACACCGGAAAACCAGCGTGGGCATGTTTTTATATGGGAGTCCAGCCTAGCCGACCATTGTTGCATCCATATCGCGGCGGTTCGCAATTTCGCCTGCCGGCGTGAACAGCGGCCTGCAATTACACGGTAACAATCGCGGTATACGGTAAATGGTTACCTCGCGTACTCGACAATCCCGATACGAAAGCAGCCATGCCCTTTGCCAAGCGCGGTGTTCCAAGCCGCATTTCCACAACCGCGCACCTGCTTGCCGGCCTGTTTCTGCTCGCCACCGTCGGAACGTCGCTCGCCGCCGGGGTACCGATACGCATCGACGGCTCGTCCACGGTGTACCCGATCACCGACGCCGCTGCCGCACAATTCCAGAAAGCCAGAAAAAACACCGTCAGCATCACCGTCGGGATATCGGGCACCGGTGGCGGATTCCGCAAATTTTGTCGCGGCGAAACGGATATTTCGAACGCCTCGCGCCCGATTCTGGCGGATGAAATGCAGGCATGTCGGGCGGCCGGGGTCGATTTCGTCGAACTGCCGGTTGCCTTTGATGCGCTCACCGTCGTCGTCAACCCGCGCAACGCCTTCCTGAAAACCCTTACCGTCGCGCAACTCAGGCAGCTTTGGGAGCCGGATGCACAAGGCCGGATAACGCGCTGGAACCAGATCGACTCTGCATGGCCCGACACCCCGATCAAGCTGTTCAGCCCCGGCAAGGATTCCGGGACGTTTGATTACTTTACCGAAGCCATTGTCGGCAAGGCAAAGTCGTCCCGTAGCGACGTGATCATGTCCGAGGACGATACCGTTCTCGTGCAAGGCGTTGCGCGCGACGTCAATGCGCTTGGCTATTTCGGCTATGCCTATTATGTGGCGAACAGGCAAAAGCTGAAATCCGTCGCGATTGCCCCGAACCCCGGCAAACCCGCCGTCACACCCTCTCTGGTCAATGTCGTCAACGGCACCTACCAGCCCTTGTCACGGCCGATTTTCATCTACGTCAATGCAAAGTCTCTCGTTCGGCCCGAGGTAAGGGAGTTCACCGAGTTCTATCTCGCACGCGGCGCAGAATTCGCCAACAGCGCCGGGTATGTGCCGTTGCCAACCAATGCTTATTCGATGGCCCTGGCGCACCTCAAAAACCTGCGCATGGGCACCGTGTTTTCCGGCGTCTCCGGAGTAGGCATCACCATCGAAGAACTACTCAAGCGCGAAGCAATGCCCTGAACGGGGCGGCGCCGGGAAGCAGGCCACAATCCCGTGTCCGCATGGCCCCTTTACCCCTTTATCCCTTTACCCCTTTACCC
>CAYLPI010000190.1:0-6980 GCA_964385505.1 uncultured Bordetella sp. | reverse complement strand
GTCCGACGACACCGTGTTCGCCCACGCCTACCTGGGCGCTGCGCCGGTGGTGGCTGAAGTGGCCAAGGAAATGGGTATTCTCACCGTTGCCGTGGTGACCAAGCCTTTTTCCTTCGAGGGCATGAAGCGCATGCAGTCGGCCGAGAACGGCATTTCCGAGTTGTCGCAGTACGTCGATTCGGCCATCGTCATCCTCAACGAGAAGCTCGAGCAGGAGCTCGGTGACGACATCTCGATGGAGGACGCCTTCTCGGCTGCGGACAACGTGCTGAAAAACGCCGTCGGCGGCATCTCGGAGATCATCAATGTCAAGGGCATGATCAACGTCGATTTCCAGGACGTGCGCACCGTCATGGCCGAGCAGGGCATGGCGATGATGGGTTCGGGCACGGCGGGCGGCGTCGATCGCGCGCGCATCGCCGCGGAGCAGGCGGTGGCGAGTCCGCTGCTTGAGGGTGTCAACCTGTCCGGGGCGCGCGGCGTGGTGGTTAACATCACCGCCAACAAGTCGAGCCTGAAAATGCGCGAAACGAAAGAGGTGCTCAACACCATCCGCAGTTTTGCGGCGGAGGACGCGACCATCATCTTCGGCACGGTGTACGACGAGAACATGGGCGACGAGCTGCGCGTGACCGTGGTGGCGACGGGCCTGGGGCAGATGAGCGCCTCGCGCATACCCAAGCCGCAACTGGTGGTGTCGCAAAAAACCGGCACCGACAACATCGCCATGGGCGGCCCCGACTATGCCGCGCTTGACGCGATGCCGGCGGTGATCCGCAAAAACCGTGCGTCGACCATCGAGGCCTTGCAGCAAAGCGGCATGCCGACACTCGACATCCCGGCCTTCCTGCGCAAACAGGCGGACTAGGCGGCTGGAGCGGGAACGAGGGTGTGTCAGGCTGCCGTCCGGGACAGCCAGCATGCCGGCACACCCTCGTCTGCGCTTGTTTTGGCTCAGTTTTGGCTTGGCGGCGCATGCGCTGCCAACTGGCGTTGCGAACCTGTCGCAGCGATGACAGATTCATCAGGGCCATCCGCGCGGGTGAGTACATGCTTTCGCCGCCCCGACAAATGCTGCGTCGCACCGTAATGGCGCTATCCCCTTGAGTCCAAGGTATAATGTTATTGTAATCCTGCCTGCGGCGGCTTTTGGTCAAGATCCGGGACGCCGAGCCGGTCCGGCAAGCCAATTTGCAACGAACTCACCATCCGCCCGATTTTTACCGCTAATTCGTTACCGCTAACCTACCAAGCCCAAGGCATGCTCAAGCAGCGCACCCTCAAATCCCTGATCCGCGCCACCGGCGTGGGTCTGCATTCGGGTGAAAAAGTCACGATGACGCTGCGTCCGGCGCAGCCCGATACGGGCATTGTTTTTCGCCGCGTTGACCTCGCACAGCCTGCGGATATCCGCGCCGATGCCCACAACGTCACCGACACCCGGCTGTGCAGCACGCTTGAGGGCAACGGCACCAGGGTGGCGACGGTCGAGCATCTGATGTCTGCACTCTCCGGCCTTGGAATTGACAACGCCTATGTCGATTTGTCCGGCTCCGAAGTGCCGATCATGGACGGCAGCGCCGCCCCCTTTGTCTTCCTGATTCAGTCGGCCGGCATCGAGGAGCAGCCGGTGGCCAAGCGCTACATCCGCGTGAAAAAGACCGTGGAAGTGCGTGACGGCGACAAGTGGGCGAAGCTCGAACCCTTTGCCGGTTTCAAGCTGTCCTTTTCCATCGTTTTTGACCATCCGGTGCTCGACAAGTCGGCGCAGTCGGCCACGGTCGATTTCGCCGAGACCTCCTATGCGAAAGAAGTGGCGCGGGCGCGCACCTTCGGTTTCATGCAGGACGTCGAAACCCTGCGCTCGAATGGCCTTGCCCTGGGGGGCAGTCTCGAGAACGCCATTGTCATGGACGAGTTCCGTGTGCTCAACAGCGACGGGCTGCGCTATGCCGACGAGTTTGTGAAGCACAAGCTGCTGGACGCGATCGGCGACCTGTATCTCGCCGGCCACCCGTTGATCGGCGCCTTTTCGGCGCACAAGTCCGGCCACGCCATCAACAACCAGTTGTTGCGCGCGATGTTCGCCCAGGCCGACGCCTGGGAATTCGTCAGCTTTGACCGCGCCGAAGATGCGCCGGTCGCGCTCACGCGTCTGCTCGCGCAGCCGGTGTGACCGGCTCCCGGGGGTAGTGCCGTGCTGATGTTGCGCATTGCGGCGGTGCTGGTGGCCATCGCGCTGGCCGTCTCGATATTCTTGTGGCTGTTCACGCGTGACCGCAAGTACCTGCGTTTTGCCTTCAGGGTGTTTCAGTTTGCGGTGTTTGCAGTACTCGCCGTGCTGGCCTTGATGGCGCTGGAGCGCGTTGCT
Organism: uncultured Bordetella sp.; assembly: GCA_964385505.1. Taxonomy (GTDB): domain Bacteria; phylum Pseudomonadota; class Gammaproteobacteria; order Burkholderiales; family SG8-39; genus CAITSH01. Next base: position 4,609 of record CAYLPI010000190.1, on the reverse strand, counting down.
GTGCTCGTCTAGTCCGTGTATCGTGGCCGGTCAATCCACGGAAAAGCCGTTCTTTTCCTAGGATTGCCTTACTTGCACGGTCACCTCGATTGCGGTAACCTGCAGTCCCTGCCCGCTGAACAGGCTGATGAGCTTGGGGCGGTAATGAGCCAATTTGGCAGCAACTGCTCCATTTTCGGCGAAAATAACGACTTTTCCCTGCTTATAGTTGGCGATCTCGCAAGATTTTGCGAGCGGCTTCGGCAAGATTTCTGATAATTGCCGCCGAAGTTCGAGGAGACGCGCTGCCTGCGGCATCAGTGATCCGATACCCTCGGAGCCGTCCAGGTAAGCACCAATGTTTCGGGAGTGCATGGCGAAAGCCGGTGGAGGAGTCACATGCATATTATTCTGGTTTCAAACCGGCTGGCAACGGCCAAGTCGCTGACTATCTCGGCGCGCGACGTGCTGCTTGGGATCGGCGCCCTGATTGCGCTGGTGTTCGCGCTGTCGGCGGGCATGGCGTATTTTGGTTTTCGCCACGCCGCCGAAATCAAGCTGCCTTTCCTCGAAACTTTGCTGCTGGACGCCCAGCACAAGGAAAAGGAAAAAGAGCAGAGCTTTGTGCGCGAGAACCTCAACGCCATGGCGGTCAAGCTGGGCCAGATGCAGGCCCAGTTGATGCGCCTTGATGCGCTCGGTGAGCGGCTTTCGGCGCTGTCCGGCATCAAGCCGCAGGAGTTCCGGTTTACCGAGCAGCCCGGCCGCGGCGGTGCGCTTCCCGCCGGTACCCCGCCTTATAATTTTTCGGTTGACGAGTTCAGCCGCCAGCTCAACCTGCTGTCGCGCCACATGGAAAACCGCACCGACCACCTTGATGTGCTCGAATCGCAGTTGTTCGACGCACAGATCAAGAAAAAGCTGATGCCGACGATGCAACCGGTGGACGCCTCCTACAACGCCTCGAGTTTCGGCTGGCGCCCCGACCCCTTTACCGGCATGAACGCCCTGCACGAGGGTGTCGACTTTATCGCCGACGTCGGCACGCCGATTTATTCGGCCGCCGGTGGCGTGGTGGTGTTCGCCGAGTTCCACCCGCAGTACGGCAACCTGATCGAAATCGACCACGGCAACGATTTCACCACCCGCTATGCCCATGCCTCACGCTTGCTGGTCAAGGCCGGTGACCTGGTGCAGCGTGGCAAGAAAATCGCCGAGGTCGGTTCCACCGGCCGCTCCACCGGCCCGCACCTGCATTTCGAGGTGCGCTTCAAGGGCGTGGCACAAAACCCCACCCGCTTCCTGCAGCAGGCGACGAGCGTGGCCAAAGCCGCGGTGGCAAGGAAGTAGCAGTCTTATTTGCCGGGCGGTTTTAGGCGGACGGTATCACGCCCCTGCCGCGCCCCGGCTTGCAAAGCGCACGCGGCGACCCCATCCTTTGGCAGGGAAGCACCCATCCGGCGTGCTAAAATCGACGTTTTTCGCAGGTTTTCTTTTCCTACTCAATGATTTCCCGCATTCTCAAGTCGGTTTTCGGTAGCCGCAATGACCGTCTGGTCAAGCAATACGCCCGCAAAGTTGCGGCCATCAATGCGCTCGAACCGGCGCTGTCCGCGCTGTCGGACGCCGACCTGACCGCAAAGACCGCTGCGTTCAGGCAGCGTGTCGCCGCGGGCGAAACGCTGGATGACCTGCTGCCCGAGGCCTTCGCCGTCGTGCGCGAAGCGGGCAAGCGTGCGCTCAACATGCGCCACTTCGACGTGCAGATGATAGGCGGCATGGTTTTGCACAACGGCAAGATCGCCGAGATGCGCACCGGCGAGGGCAAGACGCTGGTGGCCACGCTGGCGGCCTACCTCAATGCGCTCACCGGTAACGGCGTGCACATCGTCACGGTCAACGACTACCTTGCCAGCCGCGACGCCGAGTGGATGGGCCGGCTGTACCGTTTTCTCGGCCTGTCGGTCGGCGTGATCCTGTCGCAAATGCCGCAGGAAGAAAAACACGCGGCCTATGCCGCCGACATCACCTTCGGCACCAACAACGAATTCGGCTTCGACTACCTGCGCGACAACATGACGATGCAGGTCGCCGAGCGTTTCCAGAAAAAACTCAACTTCGCCATCGTCGATGAGGTCGACTCGATCCTGATCGACGAGGCGCGAACGCCGCTGATCATCTCCGGCCAGGCCGAGGACCGCACCGAGCTCTATTACCGCATGAACGAGGTGGCGCCGCTGATGCAGCGCATGGCGGCCGAACCCAAGTCCGGTGAACCCGAACCGCCGGGCGACTTCAGTGTCGATGAAAAAGGCCACACGGTGATGCTGTCCGAAAAGGGCCACGAGCACGCCGAGAACCTGCTGGCGCGCGTCGGGCTCCTGCCCGAGGGGCGCAGCCTCTACGAGCCGGCCAACATCAACCTGATGCACCACCTGTACGCGGCGCTGCGTGCGCAGCACCTGTTTTTTCGCGACCGCCATTACGTCGTGCAAAACGGCGAGGTTGTCATCGTCGATGAATTCACCGGCCGGCTGATGCCCGGGCGGCGCTGGTCCGACGGCCTGCACCAGGCGATCGAGGCGAAGGAAAACGTCGCCATTCAGAACGAGAACCAGACGCTTGCCTCAATCACCTTCCAGAACTTCTTCCGCATGTACAAGAAGCTCTCGGGCATGACCGGCACGGCCGACACCGAAGCCTACGAGTTCCAGGAAATCTACAACCTCGAGACGGTGGTGATTCCGACCCACCGCGATATGGTGCGCATCGACAAGCTTGACCAGGTCTATCGCACCGGCATGGAGAAAAACCACGCCATCATCCGCGACATCAAGGCGTGCTACGAACGCAGCCAGCCGGTGCTGGTGGGCACCACCTCGATCGAGGCCTCCGAGCTGCTGTCGGGCCTTCTGACCAAGGAGAACCTGCCGCACCAGGTGCTCAACGCCAAGCAGCATGAGCGCGAGGCGCACATCATCGCCGAGGCCGGAAGGCCCAAGCAGATCACCATCGCCACCAACATGGCCGGCCGCGGCACCGACATTGTGCTCGGCGGCAACGTTGAAAAGCAGGTCGACCTGGTGCGCGCCACCGAGAACCTCGGCGACGCCGACAAGGAGTCGCGCATCGCGCAGTTGCAGAGCGAATGGCAGAACCTGCACGACACCGTGCTCAAGGCCGGCGGCCTGCACATCATCGGCACCGAGCGGCACGAGTCGCGGCGCATTGACAACCAGTTGCGCGGCCGTTCCGGCCGCCAGGGCGACCCGGGTTCGTCGCGCTTTTACCTGTCTCTGGAAGACTCGCTGTTGCGCATTTTCGCCGGCGAGCGCCTCAACGCCATCATGCAGCGGCTGAAGATGCCCGAGGATGAGCCGATCGAGCACATGCTGGTGACGCGCTCCATCGAGAGTGCCCAGCGCAAGGTCGAGGCGCACAACTTCGACATCCGCAAGCAGTTGCTCGAGTACGACAACGTCTCGAATGACCAGCGCAAGCATATCTATGAATTGCGCAATGAAATCCTCGAGAGTACCGACGTCTCGGAGCGTGTGCGCGCGCTGCGCGAGGGCGTGGTCGAGGATTTGTTCCGCGCCCATGTGCCGGCCGAGAGCGTCGAGGAGCAGTGGGACATTGCCGGCTTCGAAACGGTGCTGGCGGCGGAGATGCAGGTGCAATTGGGCCTGCAGCAGTTGCTCGAGACCGAGCCTGATTTGTCCGACGAGGATCTGCTGGCGCGCGCCATTGCCGGTGCCAACGCCGCATACCAGAAAAAACTCGAGGAGGCGCCGCGCGACGCGGTCCACCAGTACGAGCGCTTTGTCATGCTCTCCACTCTGGACACGCACTGGCGTGAGCACCTGTCGGCGCTCGACCAGCTGCGCCAGGGCATACACCTGCGCGGTTACGCGCAAAAGAACCCGAAGCAGGAGTACAAGCGCGAATCTTTCGAACTGTTCGGCGAGTTGCTCGAACTGATCAAGCTCAATGTGACCAAGATGTTGATGGCGGTGCAGATCCGTTCGCAGGAAGAAGTCGATCAGGCGGAGAAAGAGCTGACGCCGCAGGTCGAGAATGTGCGCTACCAGCATGCCGCCTTTGAGGAATCCGCCGAGGGCGAGGACGTTGCCATCCTCGCCGATGACGAGCAGGCGAAGGGCGTGCCCTTGAAGCGCGCCATGGGCAAGGTCGGGCGCAACGACCCGTGCCCCTGCGGGTCGGGCAAAAAATACAAGCAGTGTCACGGCAAGCTGTCCTGATCCGGTCGGGCATCGGCTGGGAAAGCCCGCCTGGCGCGGCTTTCCAGCCGATTGCCGGAATTTCATTGTTTCGCTGAGGTGAAATTGCAATGGCTGTGAACCTGTTACCGCCCGATGCGGCGGCGCTGCTTTCCGTGCCCGGCGTGGAACTTGGATTTGCCGCGGCCGGCATTCGCAAGGCCGGGCGGCGCGACCTGATGCTGATGCAGCTTGCACCGGGCAGCCGCGTCGCCGGCGTGTTCACGCAAAACAGTTTTGCTGCCGCGCCGGTGCTGGTCTGCCGCGAACAACTCGCCGCCGGCACGCCGATACGGGCCATCATCGTCAACGCCGGCAACGCCAACTGCGGCACCGCCGCGCAAGTGCGT
>CAYLPI010000189.1:0-6988 GCA_964385505.1 uncultured Bordetella sp. | reverse complement strand
TCCTTGAACTGCACCATGCCCGAGTTGACAAAGAGCAGCGTCGGGTCGTTGCCCGGCACCAGCGAGCTGGAGGCGACGATGCTGTGCCCCTTGGATTCGAAGTACTTCAAAAACTTGTTGCGGATTTCGGCGGAATTCATGGCGTTGTGCAGCCGGACCAGCTTTGGCAACCGGCTGAGAATGGCTCAAGTGATTGAGAAAGCGGAATTTTCGCCCGAATTGCTGCTTCGCGCAATGCGCCCGCGCGCGCCATTGCGCCGGCGGCGCAGCGGATCAGAGCGAGGGCATGTCCAGCGCCAGGTCGTTGTGCAGGATCTGCTCGATCCGGCGCGTGCTGGCGCGCAGCCGCGGCAGGTATTCGGTCTCGATTTCGCGCCTGCCGTGGCGGCTGTAGGCAAGGCTGAGGTTCAGCGCGGCAAGTACGCTGCCCTGGCGGTCGCGGATCGGCATCGCCAGACCGGCGATGCCCTCCTGCACCTCGCCGTCGATATAGCACCAGCCGCTGTTGCGGGCCGCGACAATGCGTTTTTTCAGTTCGCGCTTGTCGGTGATGGTCTTGCGCGTGACCGCCACCGGCTTCAAGGCCGCAAGATAGGCGGTCAATTCGCGGTCCTGCAATGCCGACAGCAACACCCGCCCCATCGAGTTGACGTAAGCCGGCAGGCGGCTGCCCACATGCAGGTCGATGCGGATGACGCGCCGCGCCTCGGCGCGCACCACATACACCAGGTCGGCGCCCTCGAGCACGCCGACGGAGCAGGTCTCGCCGGTGTCGCGCATCAGTTCCTCGACAATCGGCTGGGCGACGGCGCGAAAACCGAGCGAGGCGAGATACGTATAGCCGAGCGACAGCACCCGCGGCGACGGCGAATAGACGCGGCCGGTGAGGCGCAGGAAACCCAGGCGCTCAAGCGTGCCGAGAACGCGCAGCGCGGCCGCACGGGTGATGCCGAGGCGCTCGGCGACGTCGATCATCGCCAGGCCGTGCACATTATCGGTGCCGAACAGTTCAAGAACGCGCAATCCGCGCTCCAGCGACTCGAGATGCTCGGCGCGCGGCGCCGTTGTCTGCTTGTGCTTTTTTGCCGTGCTTGACATGGTGCAATCCCGCTGCCAGTATGAATGCGAAGCAGTTGCGAACAAATGTTCGTGAATCAGTCTAGCGCAGAACGCACGGCCCGGGAACGCCCTCCCGCGTGACGATGGCACGGACGTCCGCCAAGGCACCCGCCGGGGATTGCAACCCGGCGATTGCAGCCCAGGGATCACAGCTCCAGGAGAACCACATGCAGCCATCGATGCTGGAAGAAGTCGTAACCGTACCCAACCCCTACCCCGTCGTCTCCGAAGTGCTTTACCCGGAGGTGTGGCAACTGTGCCTGCAGGCACGCACCCTCGCCTGGGACCCGGTCACCGATATCGATTACGGCGACCTTGAAAAAGCCGACCTGCCGCCGGAGGTGCGTGCCGCCGGCGCCGAATGGTGGAGCCTGCGCGCCTGGATGGAACACGGCGCGACGCCCTACGGCGCCGAGCGCCTGCGCGAGGCGATTTTCGACCACCAGCCGTTCGAGATCAAGCAGCACATCACCAACTTCATCGCCGAGGAGTTCCGCCACCACGAGGTGAGCTTTCGCATCGCCAAGGCGATAAGCAAGTACGAACCGACGCCGCGCGCCGATTACTTCAAAAAAATCATCCCGCGCTTCCACGACGAAAAAGACGAAAAGGCCATGAGCTTTTTCGCCGGCTTGTCGGTCAACACGCTGTTCGAGCAATTGTCCGGTGAGTTGCTGCAGGCGCGCTACGAGAACGCCCGCTTCGCCTCGATCCGCGAGGCCTGCCGGCTGGTGCTGCGCGACGAGGCGCGGCACATCCAGTTCGGCCGCATCATCATGCGCCAGTTCTTCAACCAACTCTCCGCCGAAGAAAAAACCGTCATCGGCGTCAAATTCGCCAAAAAACTGCGCGGCAGCCTGCTCAACGGCGTCTATGCGGTCGTCAACCTGCCCGACGACGAGCGCGAACGCTCCGGAAAAAACCGCGCCCTCGCCGCCGAATACGGCCTTGGCGCGACCCACCCCGACGAGGAAATCACCATCATCCGCCGCGGCGTCGACAAGATTCGCAAAGATGTAGGCCAGTACGGCGTGACGATTCCGCACATCCCGGAAATAGACGATGCCCGCGCCCCGATGCTGCAGCACTGAATTCAGAAACAGCCGTTCCCTGCCCCGCCCAATTTCTCCGAGGACTGCCATGAAAGCACTGAAGTCGCGCCGTAACCGTCGTAACGATATTCTCGCCATTCTTGTCGCCGCCACCCTCGCCGCGAGCCCGCTCAGCGCCGCCGCGCAGGCGGTGGAAATCAACCTGCCGGTGCTCGTACCCATCACCGGCTTCCTGTCGCTCGAGGGCACCAGCCAGCGCAACGGTGCGCTGCTGGCGATCAAGAACGCGCCCGCCTCGGTCAAGGTCACCTCGGAGGTCACCGACACCGGCGTCTCGCCCGAGGGCGCCACCACGGCGCTCGAGCGCGCGCTGTCGCGCGGCAAGGTATCGGCGGTGGCCGCCTCGATGCTCGGCACGCAGATGCTCGCCATGTTGCCGGTTGCGCTGGAGAACAAGATTCCGCTCGCCACGGTGTCGGGCACCGCCGACATCACCGAGAAAAACAACCCCTATGTGTTCCGCTTTTTCCCCGGCGACGCCGTGGCCAAGGGCGCGCACGTGCGCTATGTGCTCGACGAACTGAAAAAACGCCGCGTTGCCGTGGTGTACCAGACCACCGCCTACGGCCAGAGCGGCCGCAAGCACATCGTCGAACTGCTGAAAAAAGCCGGCGTGGACCCGGTGATGGAAGAGGCGCTCGATGTGTCGGTCAAGGACATGTCGCCGGTAATGGGCAAGGTCATGGCGGCCAAGCCCGACGTCATCATGCTGCACCTGCACGGCGGCCCGTCGGCGCTGTTCCTGAAGCAGGCCGCAGCGCTCAAGGTCAACCTGCCCATCATCGCCGGCTCCGGCCTCAGCCAGCCCTCCACCGTGGCGCTGCTCGATCCGGCCGAACTCAAGGGCGTTTGCGCCGAGACCAACGCCTCGCCGCTTGCCGGCGGCTCGCCCGAAATGGAGCGCTTCCTCGCGCAGTACCGCGCCGAGTTCAAGTCCGATCCGGACGGCTTTGCCGTCGGTCAGTATGACGCCACGGCGATGATCATCGACGCCGCCGCCAAGGGCGCGAAAACGCCCGAGGACATCCGCAAGGTGCTCTCCGGCGGCAGCTACAAGGGCATCGCGATGACCTACAAATCCGACGGCAAGGGCAACATGGCCAACTCGGCCGTGATCATCTGCTACGACGGCGTGAGCCGCACGCCCAAGATCGCCAAGCGCTACGACTGAGCGCGCGCGACGCCGACCAGCCCGGGCACCAGCATGCTCTTGCAGATCCTCGCCAACGCGTTGGCGCTGGGAGCGGCTTACGCGCTCCTGGCGCTGGGCTTTGTGCTGATCCTCAACGCCACCAGCGCCGTCAACTTCACCCACGGCGACATGGTGATGGCCGGCGGCTATGTCGCCATCGCCCTTGGCAGCGTGCTGCAACTGCCCGGCGCGCTGCTGCTGCCGCTGGTGATGGTGGCCATGGCGCTGCTCGGCTTCGTGTTTTCGTGGTTTGCGTACTTTCCGCTGAAAAGCCGGCCGCCGGTGTCGGTGTTCATCTCGACCATTGCGCTCGGTATCGTCTTCCAGAACTCGGCCAACGCAATGTTCGGTGCCGAGCCGCGCAAGGGTCCGCCGCTGCTCGGCGGCGGCATCATTGATATCGGCGGCATCACCATCAGCCAGCAGGCGCTTGGCATCATCGCCGTCGCCATGGTGCTGATATTCGCGCAACACCTGCTGCTCAATCGCACCGGCATCGGCCGCCGGCTGCGCGCCACCGCCCAGGACAGACAGATGGCAGAGGCGGTGGGCATACGCGTCAACCGCATGATCGCGCTGACCTTCGCCCTCGGCTCGGCCCTCGCCGGCGCCGCCGGACTGATGCTGTCCAACACCTTTTTCACCACGCCCACAGACGGCACCAACTACATCATCAAGGCCTACATCGCCGTCACCATAGGCGGCTGGGGCAGCCTGTCGGGCGCGGTGTGCGGCGCACTGATCATTGCGCTGTTCGAGGTGCTGCTGCCCTCACTGCCGCTGCTGATACCGCCGCTCAACAACATCGCGCCCTGGATGTTCACACAGACCGCCTCGACCATCCTGCTGTACATCGCCCTGCTGGCCATCATGTTTTTCCGGCCGCAGGGCTTGTTCGGAGAGACGGTGCAGCGGCGCGTATGAACAAGGCGATGGCGGCACTCGAGTGGTCCGGGTCCGGCATCCGGCCGCTGCTCATCGCCGGCCTGGTGCTGCTGGCGCTGTGGCCGCTGCAAATGGAATCGGCCTACCAGATACGGATTTTCACCATCGTCGGTATCTATGCGCTGCTCGCCCTGGGCTACCAGTTCATTTTCGGCCACGCCGGCGCCCTCGCGCTGACACAGGGCACTTTTTTCGGCGTCGGCGCCTACGTCACCGCCATCCTCGGCACCCGCTACGGTCTCGGCGGCGAGTACACGCTGCTGCTGGCGATGGCGCTGCCCTTCGTGCTGGCCGCGCTCATCGCCGCGCCGGTGCTGCGCCTGGAATCGCATTACTTCGCGCTGGCCACCCTGGGCGTGGGGCAGGTGCTGCTGTTGATTGTCATCGCCTGGCAGGATCTCACCGGCGGCTCCAACGGCCTGTCGGGCGTGCCCGGCCTGAGTATTGTCGGTCTCGAAGTGAAAAAAGGGCACGGCATCATGGCCGCGGTGTGGGCCTGCGTCGCCGCCGGGGCGTTTTTGTCCTGGCGCATCACCCGCGGCCTCTACGGCGCAGCGCTGCACATTTCGCGTGAAAACCCGATTGCCGCGTTGTCGGTGGGCATCGACACAGCCAGGCTGCGTTACGCCATGTTCCTGTTGTCGGCGATATTCGCCGGCCTCGCCGGCGCCCTGTATGCGCACACCATCCGCGTCGTCTCGCCCGAGGCCATGGAGTTTCCCGTCATGGTCGCCTGCCTCACCATCGCGGTGGTGGGCGGGCGCACCCATATCGCCGGCGCCATCCTCGGCGCCATCCTCATCGTAAACCTGCCCGAGTGGTTCCGCGCGATGGAAAAGTATTACCTCATCGCCTACGGCCTCGCGCTGCTGGCGATGATCATCGCCGCGCCCTACGGCCTGATCGGCCTGCTCGAGCACTGGCGCGCCAGGCTGTGGCCGGAAACACCGCGCACGCCGCCGCCGGCGCTGCCGCTGCACAGCGCGGCAAACCCCGCCCCACTGGCGGTCCGACAAGCCGGCCCGCTGCTCGAAATACGCGACGTGCACAAGCGCTTTGGCGGCCTCAAGGCACTCAACGGCGTGTCGTTGACGGTTGCACGCGGCGAGATTTTCGGCCTCATCGGCCCCAACGGCTCGGGCAAGACCACGCTGCTCAACATCATCACCGGCATTTACCACGCCGAGGGCGGCAGCGTGGTCCTTGACGGCGAGGCCATCGCCGGCAAGGCAAGCTTCCTCATCGCGCGCAGCGGTATCGCGCGCACCTTCCAGAACATCAACCTCGTCGATGAAATGAGCGTGCTCGACAATGTCGCCGTTGCGCGCTACGGCTTCGAGAACGCCGGCCTGGCGCAAACGGTGGCCGCCGGCTGGAGCGACCCGGCCTGGAAGCGCGCGCGCGGCCAGGCGATGTCGCTGCTCGAGGCGCTGGGCGTCGCCGCCATGGCGCAGGTCGCCGCCGGAAGCCTCGCCTACGGCCTCAAGCGCAAGGTGGAAATCGCCCGCGCCCTCGCGCTCGAGCCCAAGCTGCTGCTGCTCGACGAGCCGGCGGCGGGGCTCAACGAAAACGAACAGCTTGACCTCGCCGGGCGCCTGCGTGTGTTCGCCCGCGACGGCCTGTCGATCCTCGTCATCGAACACAACATGCCCTTCCTGATGCCGCTTGCCGAGCGCATGGCCTGCTTTGACCACGGCGAGCTCATCGCCACCGGCGCACCGGCCGAAATTCGCGCCAACCCACTGGTGATCGAGGCCTACCTCGGCGCCCCTGAAGCGACTACGACATGAGCGCGCTGCTCGAAATCGACAATGTAGTGGCGCGCTACGGCCAGATCGAGGCCTTGCGCGGCGTCAGCCTCAAGGTCAATGCGGGCGAGGCGGTGGCCCTCGTCGGTGCCAACGGCGCCGGCAAATCGACGCTGATGAAATGCATCATGGGCATGCTCGTCTGCGCGGCGGGCACGGTTCGCCTTGCCGGCGAAGACCTGGCGCGCCGCCCGGTGTCCGACCGCGCCCTGCTGGGTGTGGGCTATTCGCCCGAGGGCCGGCGCATATTTCCCGGCCTGACCGTTCACGAAAACCTGCTCGTCGCCAGCCGCGACAAGGATGGCGGCGGGGTGCGCGCCGAGGAGATTTACGCCATTTTTCCGGCGCTGCGCGAAAAGTCCGAGAGCCTCGGCTGGGCCTTGTCGGGCGGGCAACAACAAATGCTCTCCATCGGCCGCGCGCTGATGCTGCGGCCGCGCCTGCTGCTGCTCGACGAACCATCACTCGGGCTGTCGCCGTTGCTGACGGCCGAGGTGCTCAACCGCGTGCAGGCCGTCACCGCATCCGGAGCGGCGGTACTGCTGGCCGAACAAAACGTGCGCAAGGCCTTGTCCGTATCGCACCGCGCCTATGTCATCGAGCTCGGCCGCATCACCCGCAGCAGTGCTTCGAGCGAACTGCTCGCCTCCGACGATTTAACCGGCGCCTTCCTCGGCGCCTAGACTGCAAGGAAGACCCCATGGCCAGCGCAACACCCGCCCCCTACACGCCCGCCGCCTACACCGCGCTGCTGCAAGGCGTGCCGGCGTCGAGCATTTACATCAACGGCGGCTTTGTCGAAACCGCGGCAC
>CAYLPI010000188.1:0-7035 GCA_964385505.1 uncultured Bordetella sp. | reverse complement strand
GCAGTTTGGGTCAACTTGCCGACACACCAGACCGCAGGGCGCCCGTCGTCTGCCAGGCCGACGGCATGAGGCCATTCGCGCTTCAGGGTATCGTCAAGAGGCAATGCAGAAGCGATACTCATCAGCGCGGCATCGGTCATTTGAGTGAAGTTGAGCAAATTTTCGCCGCTAATGTGCACCGCACCCCAGCCATTGCGAGAGCGGGAGCCAAGGGTGCCGAACCAGGCGGCCAGTTGCATTGCGCCGGACACCTCGTTCAATGCATCGTCCGGCACGCGTATCTTGAGGCCGACAGGCGGAAGGGCCGGTGCGATGGCTTTGCGCTTTCCGTGTGTGGTGACCGGGCCGAAGCCGAGGTACACCGCAGCGTCGATGCTGCGTGGAAGGCCAGTCTGGCGGTCTTTGACTTCGGGATGCCCGACCTGCTCCATGCGGGGCAGTGCTTCAAGGTTGCCTTCGCTCCAATCTGTAAGCCGCAATCGCACTTTCGATCGACCCCAGTCTTTGCCTTCCTCTCCGGCTGCACCAAAGAGCATCTTCTCGGCATCACGCAGGTCATCCACGTTGTAGGGACGCTTCAGCACCGGCGCCTTCACCACCCGCCACCACTGCCGCAACAGCGCCTTGAACGGCGGCGTGCGCCATTGCGCCTGCTGCTCGGCGTTACCGAGAAAGGCAGGGGTATTGAAGCTGACGGTGTATTTGAGTTCGGTGAATTTCATGGGGTGGTCCGGTTCGCGGTGTCTGGAGGGCAATTTACTCGGAATCCGCGCCGCCGGTAGCGCGTGGCAAGCTTGCGACTACAGAAATAGCTTCGGACGGGACGGCGAGGCCGTAGCGTTTTGGACTGCTTCCCTCGCCCGATATCAGGTAGGGCGCGCAAGCCACCCCGAGCGCCTTTCTCAGGCGGGCATTGACCTTGCTCGTTTTCTGCTCGAAATCCGCCTTGCTCATGCCGTGGCGAAAGCTCTTTGCCGTGCGATCGTCATCGCCCATCGGCCCGAGTATGGCGCGGTATTCGGCCATGTACGCCTGCGCGTAGTCCTGGTTCGAATCGTGCGCGCCGGGGCAGGGCAGAGGCGGCAGCGACGCCAGCCGCCGCTTTGCCAGCCAGGCGTAAAAGGCCAGTTCGGAAGGCGGCATCGCAATGGTCTCCCCACCCGCCAGAATGCGGCGCGCAGCCGGATTTAGTTGGAGCGCCAAAGGGCCACGCGCTTTTTGCGCAGCGGCCACGACCTCGGTGAACCGCGCGCGACCGGCGAGTAAAGGCGCGGGCAGCCCGTCGCGCAGGCGTACGAAGGGGATCTCGGCGAGAGTAATCTCCGCATCGCGCGCATCCACTGGCCGGTTGTCGCGAGTGATCAGGATGCGTGGCTTCACAGATGGGTAGAAGAACTGCGGGTCGGATTCGAACGGGTTGGAGACGAGCACGTGCGAGAGACGATCCTGCGCGCGGCCATAGAGCGACAACGCATATCCCAGATAGAAACCCATGGTCTTGCGCCCGCCTGCGAGGGACACATGGAGCGAACAGTTTTCGTCGGCGGTGAGTTCACGGACAATCCCGGTGATGAAGTCCGCCGCGCAGTCGTTCTCCGCGGCGGTGCGAATATCGTCGAGCGCGCCGCCGTCGGGTCCGGCGATGACGTGAATGAGCTTCTCGTCGAACTCAATTGCCGGGAGCGCGTAGTCCTCGCGCAGCCGGTGAAACCAGCCGGGTGTGTCTGAGAGCAGCATCAGGCGTGCGCGATTGGCGCCTTCCGCGGTCGTCAAAAGGTGGATTTCGGTCGGGACGTAGCGATTGCCGGATCGAAGGCAGAGCGCAAACAGCGTTTCGGTGACGATTTGCGGCGATAGTCCGCTGACCGCAAGCAGAATCCTGCGGGTATACGTCTCGGGATGAAGCGGGCCGGCGGCATCGGTGTTCATTGGTTCAGGCTAACTTGCTTGCTTTCCAAAGCTGCAGGCGGCAAGCTTGCCACGGTGTAGTAACCAAGTCCCATTGTCGCCGCGCTCCCTGCATGGATGAACTGGCCGAGCCACAGGATGGGCCAAAACGGCGCGATGTCTGCCGCCGCCACCCGCAGTGTCCCTGTAACGCCACCGAGATTCATATCCTGATTCTGGCGGGCGGAGTGGCGTGGCTGGTCATCCCAGCGCAGTTGCGTGTGACTTGCTACCAGACGCGCCGCGTCTGTCAGGGCTCGAAAATCCGTTTCGAACGGGGTATCGGTGTGAAAGTAGCTGAGCATGGATACGCGTCGCAGCAGATTGCCGAACAGATCGGAAAAATGAAAATCGTTCCCGCGGACGTGTTGGCCTGCACGCTTTACCCGCAGCGGCGTTTCAAAGGTGAGTTGGACATCGCCAGCGGTCAGCTCGGGAATGGCAGGGGCGTGCGGCGGGCACGGCGTCAGGATGCCGTTCGCGCCATCAATGCGGGTCCAGGTCTCTTCCCCCGGTATCACGGCCTGATCTATAGAGGCCAGGCGCAAGCGGTGTCCGGATATGCCGCGCGGGTTTTCTGCAGCGTGCGTGAGCGCAAGCACCAACAGCGGCAGGTAAGCGTTGCTGCGGCCAACGAGTGTGAGGTGCAGATTGACGCGGTCATCGGTGTGTACCTCGCGCAGCACGAACGGGTGTGGGGCCTGCGTGTAGCGGCGCATCTTTGCCGCAGCGGGGGGGATTGGCGTGTCGAACACGTAAGCATAGGCGCAGCGATGGGATTCCGGGCAGCCCCGACACTCGGGCGCGCCGGTAAGGCAGGCGAGCCGGCGCAACGCATGCCCGAATGCCCCACGCCATGCAGAGCCTGGAAACACGCGCGAGCCCGTCGTGCCGCCAAATCCGAGGCGATAGCGGCCCAAGGGTAGCTGCGGCAAGTCGTAAAGCATGGAATTGAGCGCCCGCGTATGAACCGGAGACCAAAAGAGTAAACGATTTTCACCTAAGCCGCAGTCAGGCAAGTTCAAACCCGTGCTCATTGCTCTGGGAAATTAAATCCGTCCGATGGCTGGAAAGCCCCGTCTGGCGTGGCTTTCCAGCGTATTGCCCAGCGCGCGGAGGGTACGCCTAGTGGGCGACGACGAGCTGCGCCAGGTGGTCCGGATCGGCCAGCAGGTCGGCACTGGCGCCGTGGTGGATGATGCGACCACGGCTCAGTACCAGCACCTGCTGTGTCACTTCCAGTGCCAGCTTGGCCGATTGCTCGACCAGTACCACGGTGAGGGCTTCTTCGCGGATCAGGCGTTGCAGCGACTGCTTCAGCATATCGACAATGATGGGGGCGAGGCCTTCCATCGGTTCGTCGAGCAGGAGCAGCGCCGGGTCGCCCATCAGCGCGCGGCCGATGGAGAGCATTTGCTGTTCGCCGCCGGAGATCTGGTTACCCATGTGACTGCGGCGCTCGGCGAGGCGCGGGAACAGTTCATAGACCCGCTCCAGCGGCCAGCGGCCGGGGCGCGCGGCGACCCTGAGGTTTTCTTCAATCGTCAGCGAGGGGAACACATCGCGCGTCTGCGGCACATAACCAATGCCAAGGCGCGATCGCTCGTGCACCGGCAGGGCGTCGATGGGGTGGCCGCGATATTCGATGCCGCCGGCATGGAAGGTGGTGTGGCCCATGATGGTGGAGAGCAGCGTGGTCTTGCCCACGCCGTTGCGCCCGAGCACGGCGAGCGAACCGCGCTCGGGCAGTTCGAAGCCGATGTCCTCGAGCACCACTGTAGCGCCGTAACCGGCGCGCACACCGGTGAGTTTCAGGGCGGGCTTTGCGCGGTCGTGTACGGCGTCAGTCATCGGTCTGTTCCCCGAGGTACACCTGGTGCACGCGCTTGTCGGCGGCGATTTCCTCCGGTGTGCCCTCGCACAGCACCTCGCCCTGTACCAGCACGGTGATGCGTTTGGCAAAGCGGAACACCAGGTCCATGTCGTGTTCAATGATCAGGATGGCAATGTCCTTGGGCAGCGCATCGAGCGCCTGCAGAATGCGCTCGGATTCCATCGAGGGCACGCCGGCGGCCGGTTCATCGAGCAACAACACTTTGGGTTGCAGGCCGAGTGCGATGGCGATCTCGACCAGGCGTTGCTTGCCGTAGGGCAGGTCGTTGACGCGCTGGCCGGCGTCATCGGCGATGCCCAGGGTTTCGAGCAGGGCCATCGCCTCTTCGCGCACATTGCGCAGCGCCCCGGCCGGACGCCACATGCCGCCGGATACGCCCAGCCGTTCGGCCACGCCCAGCGCCACGTTGTCGAGCACGCTCATGTTGCGGAACAGCGTGTTGATCTGGAAGGTGCGGCCAAGGCCTTGTTTGACCCGGCCGGACTGGGCGAGGCCGGTCACGTCCCTGCCCCCCAGCAACACCTGGCCCGAGGTCGGTGCTAGGCGTCCGGTGAGCATATTGATGAAGGTGGTCTTGCCGGCGCCGTTCGGGCCGATGAGTGCGTGGCGCGCGCCGGCCTCGAGGCGAAAGTCGATTTTTTCGGCCACGGTAAGTGCGCCGAAGCTTTTGCACAACTGGCGCGTTTCGAGGACGGTGCTCATGCTTTTTTCGCCTTGAACCTGGCGACCAGGCCATCGATGATGCCGAGGATGCCGCCGCGTGCAAACAACACCACGATCACCAGCATCAGGCCGATGCCGAAGTACCAGTACTCGGGAAACTGTTTGGCGAGGAAGTCCTGGGCGATCAGAAAGACCACCGGCCCGACAAAGGCGCCGTAGAGCCGGCCGACACCGCCGAGGATCAGCATCACCAGCAACTCGCCCGAAGGCTCGAAGCCGAGCACGTTGAGGCCGACAAACTGGTTGGTCTGCGTCAGCAGCGCGCCGGCGACGCCGGCGATGGCGGCCGAGATGGTATAGACCACCACCAGACGCCAGTAAACCGGCGCACCGATGGCGTGCATGCGCATGCTGTTTTCGCGGATGCCGGTCAGCGTCGCGCCGAAGGGCGAATAAATCAGGCGGCGGATCAGCCACCAGCCGCAGAACACCAGTGCGAGACACCACAGGTAGGCCGTCTTGCCGTAGAGGTCAAACTTGAACTGGCCGAGGATGGGGGCAATCACCACGCCCGACAGCCCGTCGGCGCCGCCGGTGAGGTCGGTCGCCTTGTTGGCGATTTCAAGGCAAAGCGCGGCGATGGCGAGGGTCAGCATCAGTTGCGTCAGTCCGTGGGTGCGCAGGATCACCGCGCCGGTCAGCAGACCGAGCAAACCGGCGGCGACGCCGCTGGCGAACAACTGGATCAGCGGATCGGTGATGCCCATCTTGGCCGCCATGATGCCGGTGACGTAGGCGCCGAAGCCGAAAAACGCAGCGTGGCCGAGCGTGATGATGCCGGCGTAGCCGAGGATCAGGTCAAGCGACAGGGCGAACAGGATGTAGGTGAGCACGCGAGCGCCCAGGGACAGGTACTCGGGCAGCACGAAAAACACCGCAATGCCCGCTATCCACGGCAAGTATTCGGTCCAGCGCAGGCGATGGTCAGCGCTATATCCGACGTGCTGGCTCATGTGCGCTTCCCGAAAAGACCCGCCGGCCGCCAGAGCAGCAGGCCGATGGTCGCGACATAGATGAAGAATGCGCCGAACTGGGGCACCCAGTACTTGCACGCGGTATCGGTGATACCGATCAGCAGTGCGGCGACAAAGGGGCCGCGCAGGCTGCCAAGGCCGCCCACCGACACGACGATGAGAAAGTACACCAGTTGCTCGAACGGGTAGGTGGGCTGGATCGCGACAATCTCCGCGCCGAGGGCACCGCCGAGGCCGGCAAGGCCGCTGCCCACGGCGAAGGTGATGCTGAACAGGCGCTTGGTGTTGATGCCGACTGACTGCGCCATCGGCCGGTTGTCCACTGCGGCACGCACCATTGCGCCCCAGATGGTGCGCTCCACGCCGAACCACAGGCCGGCGATCATGGCCGAACTGAACAGGATCAGGAACACGCGGTAGGCCGGGAAGTCACGCCCGAGCAGCGAGAACTGCCCCTTGAGGTAGTCGGGCAGGATGACCGGTTGCTGCAGCGTGCCGAAGATCAGCCGGGCGACGGCGACCGACATGAAAATGAGGCCGATGGTAAACAACACCTGCTCCAGCTCCGCGGCGCCGTACAGGCGCGAGTAGAGCAGGCGTTCGAGCACCACGCTGGCGGCGGCGACGATGAGGAAGGACATCGCCAGCGCGATCGGAAAGGGGACGGCGTTTGCGAGCGATGACACCAGGATGTAGCCGCCGGCCATGGCGAACACGCCATGCGCGAGATTGGTGAATCCCATCAGTCCCATCGTCACCGACAGGCCGACCGAGATCACGTACAGGATCATGCCGTAGGCGACGCCGTGGAAGGCTACGCTGACGAGGGATGAGAGGAATGCGTCCATGCGGGATATGTCCGGGCAAAAAAAGCCCCCGCGGCGTGTCGCTGCGCGGGGGCTTTGGTCGGGCTTATTTCTTTTTGTCGAATTCCTTGAGCGGATCCTTGATCGCCAGGCTGATCGTTTCGATCTCGACGTTGGCCAGCCTGCCGCCGACCTTTCTGACCTCGCGCAGATATTCCGGGTTGATCACGTCGCGCGTCTCCGGGTCGATGGCAACGGTGCCGCGCGGGCTGGTCGTGCTCCGCCATTTTTTCAGCAATTCCATGGTTTTGTCGGCGTTGACCTTGCCGCCTTGTTCGCGGATGACCGAGTAGATCGCATCCATGGCGTCCCACGCGGCGACGACCATGAAACCAGGCGTCAGGTTTTCCCCGAACTCCTTGCGATAGGCCGCGACGAAGTTCCTGTTGGCGGGACGGTCCGAGGCGGCCGAGTAGTGGTGGATGGTGGTGACGCCAAGCGCCACATCGCCCATGCTCTGCAGTTCTTCGTCGGTGACGATGTCGCCGGTGCCGATGTACTTGATGCCGGCCTTGTCGAGCCCGAGGTCGCTGTAGGCCTTCATCATCGCCGTGGCGGCCTTGCCCGCGGGGTTGAAGCCGAAGATGGTGGCGGGCTTGGCGTCCTTGATGCGCTGCATGAAGGGCACGAA
>CAYLPI010000187.1:1846-7062 GCA_964385505.1 uncultured Bordetella sp. | reverse complement strand
TTTCCAGCCGATTGCCTGATCCAGGCGGTGCCGTCGCAGGGTCTTGCCGGGATGCGGCAAATGGTGACCGGCGAAGCGCTTAAAGTCCTGAATTTAAAACCTGGTTGAAGTAAAATGCTGCTCCGCAAGGAACAGAAGAGCGGCCGTTCAGCCCTGTCAGGACTTTCCGGCCGGCGAACGGGGCGCCAGAGACGTGCGGCGCGCACCGCAGAGCGTGAACACCAGCTCCCATCAGTTTGCGATAACGGACGCCTTCGGAGGCTGCAAGCCTCTGGGGGCAATAACTTTTTATCTTTAATTTATCAGGGCAACAAATCATGGCCAGGCAGAAAGAGCTCAAGCTCTACCGCAACATCGGCATCATCGCGCACATTGACGCGGGCAAGACGACGACTACCGAGCGCGTGCTCTACTACACCGGCAAAAAGCACCAGATCATCGACGTGCATGACACCAAGGACGGCAAGAGCAGCACCACGACCGACTACCTCGAGCAGGAACGCAAGCGCGGCATCACCATCCAGAGCGCCGCCGTGTCGGCCGAGTGGAAGGGTTACCAGATCAACGTCATCGACACCCCCGGCCACGTCGACTTCACCATCGAGGTGAACCGCAGCCTGCGCGTGCTTGACGGCGCGGTGGTGGTATTCGACGGTGTTGCCGGCGTGGAGCCGCAGACCGAAACCAACTGGCGCCTCGCCAACCAGTACAACGTGCCGCGCATGTGCTACATCAACAAGATGGACCGCATGGGCGCCAACTTCGCGCATTGCGTCAAGGGCATCAAGGAGCGCCTTGGCGCCAACGCTCTGTTGTGCCAGATTCCCATCGGCAGCCACGACGAGTTCGTCGGCATGGTCGATCTCGTAGCCGGTGTCGGCTATGTCTGGGAATCGGAGGACAAGGACAGCGTGTGGGAAACCGTGCCGCTCGACAAGATCCGCGAACGCTTCAAGTTCACCGCCGCTTACGACAATGAATGGATCGACCGCCTGCCCGAGCTGCGCAAGGAATTGCTCGAGTCCGCCCTCGCCCTGAACGACGATGCCTTCATGGAATTCGTCGAAAAAGAGACCTTCGATCCGGCCGTGCTCAAAGCCTGCATCCGCAAGGGCGCGGTGACCGGTCAACTGGTGCCGGTGTTCTGCGGCTCTTCGTTCAAGAACAAGGGTGTGCAGCAGTTGCTCGACGGTGTCATCGACTACATGCCCTACCCGGGCGAAAACGGCGGCATTTCACTCGTTGACGAGGACGGCAAGAATATCGGCGAACAGGAAGTCAAGGACGACGCACCGGCGCGCGCCCTTGCGTTCAAGGTGATCAACGACCAGTTCGGCACGCTGACCTTCGTGCGCGTCTATTCGGGCGTGATCAAGAAGGGCGACAACCTCTACAACGTCACGCGCAGCAAAAAAGAGCGTATCGGCCGCATCGTCGAAGTACAGGCCAACGTCACCAAGGACATCGACGAAGCGCGTGCCGGCGACATTTGCGCCTTCGTGTCGATGAAGGATACCGAGACCGGTGACTCGCTGTGCGATCCGGATCATCCGGTGCTGCTCGAGCGCATGCGCTTTCCCGATCCGGTCATCAGCGTGTCTATCGAGCCAAAGACGCGCGGCGACATCGACAAGATGTCCACGGCCATTTACAAGATGGTCAAGGCCGATCCCTCGCTGCGCCTCAACGTCGACCAGGAAACCGGCCA
Source organism: uncultured Bordetella sp. (assembly GCA_964385505.1). GTDB lineage: Bacteria > Pseudomonadota > Gammaproteobacteria > Burkholderiales > SG8-39 > CAITSH01. The sequence continues at coordinate 5,354 of CAYLPI010000187.1, read as the reverse complement.
GACGGTGCTGCGCGGCATGGGCGAGTTGCACCTTGAAATCATCATCGACCGCATGCGTACCGAGCTCGGTGTCGAGGCGGTCATGGGCAAGCCCAAGGTCAGCTTCCGCGAAGCTTTCGGCAACATGGTCGAGCACATTTATACCCACAAAAAGCAGTCCGGTGGTTCGGGTCAGTTCGCCGAGGTGAAAATGGTGTTCGAGGCGCTCGAGCCGGGCAGCGGCGTGCATTTTTCGGACGAAGTGACCGGCGGCCGCATTCCGCGCGAGTACATTCCCGCGGTAGAGCATGCCATCCGCACCGAGAGCAAGAAGGGCCAGATCGCCGGCTATGAAGTTGTGGACTTCAAGGCGCGCCTCTTGGACGGCAAGTTCCACGATGTCGACTCCTCTGCGCTGGCGTTTGAAATCGCCGGCCGCAGTTGCTTCCGCGAAGCGCACAGGATGAGCAAACCGAAGCTGCTCGAGCCGATCATGGGTGTCGAGGTCGTCACCGAGGCGGAGTACCTTGGCGATATCATCGGCGACATCAACCGCCGTCGCGGTCAGGTTACCGACCAGGGCCAGAAGGGACCCTCGGCGTTCGTACAGGGCTTTGTGCCGCTGGCAGAAATGTTCGGCTACATCAACTTCCTGCGTTCCACCACCAGCGGTCGCGGCACCTTCACCATGGAATTCGCCAAATACGCCGAAGTACCGGCGGGTCTGGTCGACAAGCTCATGGAAAAGGAAGCGAAGTAAGCGCGGGGCTTTCCGTGAGAGCAGGTTGAAAAAGCGGGCGATGCCCGCTTTTTTATTTCCCGGCGCGTTTTTGTGCCGGCAGCCCGCGGCTATGCCGGGTGACGGCCTGTTAGAATTTCAGCCATGAAAATCCGCCAGGTCAAAATCGAATTCAACGCCGAGCAGGACCGCCTGCTGGCGCGCTTTGCCACCGACGAGGGCGCCGAGATGCTGCTGTGGCTGACGCGCCGCTGCGTGCGCCTGCTCTGGCCCATCCTGATCCGCATGGCCGAGACCGCGCCGGCCATCGTGATGCAGGCGGCACCCGAGGCGCGCAAGGCGCTGCTCGGCATGGAGCACGAAAAGGCGCTGGCGCAGGCCGACTTTGCCACGCCTTACGACGAGGAGGCGGCGAGCCATCCGCTCGGCGCCGAGCCGATCCTGGTGGCCCGCATGAACCACGGCCGCGCGCCCGACGGGCAGAACGTGCTGACGCTGTTGCCGCGCGACGGGCAGGGGCTCAATCTGGGCCTGGATTACAAATTACTGCACGGTATCACCCGCCTGGTGCAGGAGGCGGTCGCCAAGGCCGACTGGGATCTGCCGCTGGTGCTGCCGACCGCGGCCGGGTCCGGCGGCGGGGACGACGCGCCGAAACTGCTCAATTAGCGCATGGCGGGAAACCCTTGCAGGGCGCGCTTTGGCCAGTAGGCCAAAGCCGTTCGGCGGGCGCCGAGAATTCCCGGCCTCACGCCGCCAGGCGGACATTTCCAGCCGGTGTGCGCGGTTTCAACGCGAGGCGTTCGGGGCCTAAGCCTGCTCGGTGTCGAGGGCCTCGAGTTCTTCGTGCAGCAGCAGCCACTCGCCCTCGACCTGCTGTAGCGCGGTATCGACGCGGGCCGCTTCGAACACCGCCGCCTGTATCTTGTCGCGATCGCCGCCGCCGTAAAAGCCCTCGCTACCGAGCAGGGCGGCAAGCCGCCCTTTTTCGGCGCCCAGTTGCGCCATGCGCTTTTCCACCGATTCGACTTTGCGCAACACGTTTTTTTTCTTCGCTGAAGAGGTATTGCGCGCCTGCGCCTCGTTGCGGCGCTGATCGCGGCGCTTGCCGCCCGCGGCCTCGTCGCTGGTACCGGTCTTCTGGCCGGCGCGTTCCGCGCTCAGCCAGTCGCGGTAGTCGTCGAGATCGCCGTCGAATGGCTGCACGCGGCCGCCGGCGACCAGCATCAGCGTGTCGGTGGTGGTCCGTATGAGGTGACGGTCGTGTGACACCAGCACCAGCCCGCCCTCGTACTCGGACAGGGCCAGCGTCAGCGCATGCCGCATGTCGAGGTCAAGGTGGTTGGTCGGTTCATCGAGCAGCAGCAGGTCGGGTTGCTGGCGCACGATGATGGCAAGGGCGAGGCGCGCGCGCTCGCCGCCGGAAAAATACTCGACGGTGCCGGTCACCATGTCGCCGCGAAAATCAAAGCTGCCGAGAAAATCACGCAAGTCCTGCTCGCGCGCGGCGGGCTCAAGGCGCATCAGGTGGCGCAGCGGGCTCTCGTCGTCACGCAGGGCTTCGAGCTGGTGCTGGGCGAAGTAGCCGATTTTAAGATTCCTGCCTTCGCGCCGCGTGCCCGATAGCGGCGCCAGCATGCCGGCGAGGGTCTGGATCAGCGTCGATTTGCCGGCGCCGTTGGCGCCGAGAAGGCCGATGCGCGCACCCTCCGGAATCGACAGCGTGGTGCCTTGGATAATCGTCTTGTCGCCATAGCCCGCCACCACATCATCGAGCGCCAGCAGCGGATTGGGGCTGGCCTTGATGTCGGCAAAGCGGAAGGTGAAGGGCGTGTCGACGTGGGCCGGGGCGATGACCTCCATGCGCGCCAGCGCCTTCATCCGGCTTTGCGCCTGGCGCGCCTTGGTCGCCTTGGCGCGAAAGCGCTCGACATAGGAGTGCAGGTGGGCGATTTCGCGCTGCTGCTTCTGGTAGGAGGCCTGCTGGTTGGCCAGTTGCGAGGCGTACTGCACCTCGAAGCCGGAGTAATTGCCGGTGTAGAGCTTCAATTTTTGCTGCTCGACGTAAATGATCGACGTGACCGAGGCGTCGAGAAACTCGCGGTCGTGGGAAATGAGGAACAGCGTGCCGCGGTAGTTGCGCAGCCAGTTCTCGAGCCAGATAACGGCGTCGAGGTCGAGGTGATTTGTCGGCTCATCGAGCAGCAGCACGTCGGAGCGGCACATCAGCGCGCGCGCGAGGTTGAGGCGCATGCGCCAGCCGCCGGAGAATTCGGCCACCGGCGTGCCTTGCTGGGCGGCCGAAAAGCCGAGGCCGTGCATCAGTGCTGCGGCGCGCGCGGCGGCCCCATAGCCCTCGGCGTGTTCGTAGCGCTCGTGCTCAAGGGCAAGGCGCTCGCCATCGCCGCTTGCCTCAGCGGCGGCGATGGCCGCCTCGATGGCGCGCAGCGCGGCGTCACCGTCGGTGACGTATCCGATCGCCGCCTGCGTCGTCGATGGCACCTCCTGCGCGACATGGGCGATGGTGAGCCCGGCCTGCATCTCGAGCTCGCCGCCCTCGGCGTGCAGTTCGCCCAATATCAGCGCGAACAGGCTGGACTTGCCGCAGCCGTTGGCGCCGACGAGGCCGATGCGCATGCCGGCGTGCACCATCAGGTCGACTTGGCGCAACAGCACTTTGATGCCGCGTTGCAGGGTGAGTTTGCGCAGGCTGATCACGGGGTATTGAGCGGCGGATACGGGAAAAGGGCGGAATTATACGGGCCTGAGCGTTGTTGGGGCGTTCTTGGG
>CAYLPI010000187.1:0-1746 GCA_964385505.1 uncultured Bordetella sp. | reverse complement strand
CGTTCTTGGGACGTTCTTGGGACGACATCGGGGCGACCGTGACGCGACATCAGGACGCGTTCGGGGACGATTTGCGGGCCGCTACGCGCCAATCGCCGGCGCTGGCGGGTCGCCGGGGTGGCGTCTGCTATACTCCGCCTCTTATTTATGCAGACGGTTTACTTCCCCGCCTGCCATTGGAGCGTATGAGCGACACCCCGCAAGTCACGTCTTTCGACGAGTTAGGCCTTCTGCCCGAGCTGTTGAGGGCGGTCAAAGAGAACGGCTACACCCAGCCGACACCGATTCAGGCGCAGGCCATTCCCATCATCCTGTCCGGCCGCGACATGATGGGTGGCGCGCAGACAGGCACCGGCAAAACCGCCGGATTCACGCTGCCCATCCTGCAGCGCCTCGCCCGTCACGCCAATAGCTCGGCCTCGCCCGCACGCCATCCGGTGCGCGCACTCATCCTTGCGCCTACGCGCGAACTGGCGGCCCAGGTCGAGGAGAGCGTCAAGACCTACGGCAAATACCTGCCGCTCAAAAGCGTACAGATTTTCGGCGGCGTCAACATGGACCCGCAGACGCAGGCGTTGCGCAGCGGCGTCGAGATCGTGGTGGCCACGCCCGGCCGCCTGCTCGACCACGTGCAGCAGCGCACCATCAACCTGTCGCAGGTCGAAGTGCTGGTGCTTGACGAGGCCGACCGCATGCTCGACATGGGCTTCATCCCCGACGTCAAGCGCATCATCAGCCTGCTCCCGAAGCAGCGTCAGGGCCTGCTGTTCTCGGCCACCTTCTCGGACGAGATCAAGAAGCTCGCCGACGCCATGCTCAATGCACCGGTGCTGATCGAGGTGGCGCGGCGCAATGCCGTCACCGAACTCGTCACCCATATCGTGCATCCGGTGGCGCGCGAGAAAAAGCGTGAATTGCTGGTGCACCTGATCAAGTCGCGCAATCTCAATCAGGTGCTGGTGTTCTGCGGCACCCGCCTCGGCACCAACCGCCTCGCCTACCAGCTCAATCATGAAGGCGTGCACGCGGCGGCTATCCATGGCGACAAGACGCAGGGCGAGCGCATGCAGGCGCTCGAGGAATTCAAGACCGGCAAGGTCGGCGTGCTGGTCGCCACCGACGTCGCCGCGCGCGGGCTCGACATCGTCGAACTGCCGTATGTCGTCAATTTCGAACTGCCGAGCGTGCCCGAAGACTATGTGCACCGCATCGGCCGCACCGGCCGCGCCGGTTCGACCGGCGAGGCGATCTCGCTGGTCTGCTCCGACGAACACGACCGCCTCGGCGCGATTGAAAAAATCATCCGGCAGTCGATACCGCAGAGCCTGGTGGCGGGATTCGAACCCAATGCGAGCGATGTGCCGTCCTATTCGCGCGAGCGCGGCGCTGACGCGGGCCGTGGCGGCAGGAGCGGCGAGGGCCGCAGTCGGTCCGAGCGCCCCAGCCTGACCCGGTCGGAGCGTCCGGAGCGTGAGCGGTCGGCACGGCCCGAGCGCAGCGAACGTTCACCGTCATCTGCACGTCCGGGGGCAAAGGCCCAGGATCCGCTGTTCAGCAAACCTTATGAGCCAAAAGAGGCGCCGCCTTCGTCTCAGCCGGGTGGCCAGCAGGACGCGCCCCGACCGGGTAACCGGCCGGTGCGTCAGGTTGCGGCCCTGCTTGGCGGCATTCGCAAGACCTGAAGCTGAAGCTGAAGCTGAAGCCCCGGCCGGCCGGTTACCCGGTCGGGGCGCGTCCTGCTGGCCA
>CAYLPI010000186.1:0-7112 GCA_964385505.1 uncultured Bordetella sp. | reverse complement strand
CTTAACCCTTAACCCTTAACCCTTAACTTCAGAGTAGCCATGTCGAGATTCCTAGCCGCAAGCTTGTTGCTGTTCTCCTTCTGCGCAGGGGCGCAAAGTCTGCCCGACTTTACCGAGCTGGTCGAAAAGCAGGGGCCTGCAGTGGTGAATATCAGCACTACGACACAGGCTGCACCGCGGCGTGGCGCGCCTCAGGTGCCGCAACTGGATGAAGATGACCCGTTCTACGATTTTTTCCGGCGCTTCATCCCGCGCGGGCAACCAGGACAACCGGGGCAACCCGGACAACAACCCGGGCCGCGGCAGTTCGAGAGCCGTTCCCTCGGCTCGGGTTTTATCATCAGCGCCGACGGTTACCTGCTCACCAACGCCCATGTCGTCGAGGCCGCCGACGAAATCATCGTTAAATTGTCTGACAAGCGTGAGTTCAAGGCAAAAGTGATAGGTGCGGACAAGCGCACCGATGTCGCCTTGATCAAGATCGAAGCCGCCGGGCTGCCGGCGGTGCGCCTCGGTGATCCAGCCAGGCTAAAGGTTGGCGAGTGGGTGCTGGCGATCGGCTCTCCCTTCGGGTTTGAGAGTTCGGTTACGGCGGGAATCGTCAGCGCCAAGGGACGTAATCTGCCTTCGGATAACTTTGTGCCTTTCATCCAGACTGATGTCGCCATCAATCCGGGTAATTCGGGGGGCCCCCTGTTCAACTTGCGCGGCGAAGTCGTTGGAATCAATTCGCAGATTTACAGCCGCACCGGGGGTTTCATGGGGCTTTCGTTTGCAATACCGATCGACGTGGCCATGGATATCCAGAATCAGCTTCGCACAACCGGCCGGATCAGCCGCGGACGGATAGGCGTGGTGATTCAGGAAGTATCGAAAGAACTGGCCGAGTCATTCGGCCTGAAAACGCCCTCGGGCGCCCTGGTCAACGCCGTAGAGAAGGGCGGGCCTGCGGACAAGGCGGGCGTTGAGGCGGGCGATATTATTTTGAGATTCGATGGCAAGCCAATCGGCATGTCGAACGACCTGCCGCGCGTAGTCGGCGCCACAAAACCCGGATCCAGGGTCACGGCACAAGTCTGGCGCAAAGGGGCGACACGGGATCTGACCGTCAGCGTCGGGGAAATCCCCGAAGATCGCGTCGCCAACCGTGATCCGCGGCGTGGCAGCAAGCCGCAGGCCGAGCCGGTGGCAAACCGCCTCGGCCTGGTGCTGGCCGACCCGACGGCAGAGCAGCGGCGTGACCCTAAGAGCAGCGCTGGCTTGCTGGTGGAGGATGTGCGCGCAGCGGTAACTTCGGAGGTCCGCGCCGGCGACATCATCCTGTCGTTCACGGCGAGGGGTGTCACCACAGATGCGAAGACCGTAGAACAATTCAACCAGGCCCTGGCAAAACTGGACAAAAACACCACGCTGACGCTGCAGGTACGTCGCGGCGAAACCAACCTTTTTGTCACGATCAAGGCCAACGGCGACGGAAAGTGATTTGCCTGACGCTGTACAGCCGGGAGTATTGCCATCTTTGCCATGACATGCAGACTCAAGTCGAGTCGCTCAGGCCGGAATTCAGCTTTGAATTGTCAGTGCTGGACGTGGATGCCGATGCCGAGCTGGAAGCGCGTTTCAACGAGCTGGTACCGGTGCTGATGCACGACGGACATGAATTGGCGCGCTACCGCCTCGAGACTGAAGCATTGCGTGCTTATTTGGCAAAAATACGCTAAAATTCAGGCTGTTCCATGCGCAAAAAGGGTGCTTCAGGCACCCTTTTTCACACACTATCCCCGCAATGCAGCATATTCGCAATTTCTCCATAATCGCCCACATCGACCACGGCAAGTCGACTCTCGCCGACCGTTTTATCCAGTTCTGCGGCGGACTATCCGACCGTGAAATGGAGGCGCAAGTGCTCGACTCCATGGATCTCGAACGCGAGCGCGGCATCACCATCAAGGCCCAGACGGCGGCGCTGCAATACAAGTCCCTGAGTGGCCAGATATACAATCTGAACCTCATCGACACGCCGGGACACGTCGATTTTTCCTACGAAGTCAGCCGTTCTCTGGCGGCGTGCGAAGGCGCGCTGCTGGTGGTTGACGCGAGCCAGGGAGTTGAAGCGCAGACGGTCGCCAACTGCTACACCGCGATCGAACAGGGTGTCGATGTCGTCCCGGTCCTGAACAAGATTGATCTGCCCAATGCCGATCCGGAGCAGGCGATCCGTGAAATTGAAGACGTGATCGGCATCGAAGCCAAGAATGCCATCCGCTGCAGCGCCAAAACCGGCGTGGGAATACAGGACATCCTCGAGTCGGTGATCACCCGCATTCCGCCGCCCAAGGGCGATCCCGAGGCGCCGCTGAAGGCGCTGATCATCGACTCATGGTTTGACAACTATGTCGGGGTGGTGATGCTGGTGCGCGTGGTCGATGGCGTGCTCAAGCCCAAGGACAGAATCCTGTTGATGTCAGGCAACAGCAATTATCTGTGCGAGCAGGTAGGGGTGTTCACCCCCAAATCGCAGTCGCGCAAACACCTGTCCGCAGGGGAGGTGGGGTTCGTCATCTCCGGCATCAAGGAATTGCAGGCGGCACGCGTGGGCGATACGGTGACGCTGGTTGAACGGCCCGCTGCGGCAGCCTTGCCGGGGTTCAAGGAAATCAAGCCGCAGGTATTCGCGGGTCTGTATCCGGTGGAGGCCAATCAATACGAAGGCCTCAGGGACGCGCTGGAAAAGCTCAAGCTAAATGACGCCTCGCTGCACTACGAACCGGAAGTCTCGCAGGCGCTGGGATTTGGTTTCCGCTGCGGTTTTCTTGGTTTGCTTCACATGGACATTGTGCAGGAGCGGCTCGAGCGTGAGTACGACATGGATCTCATCACCACCGCGCCAACGGTGGTGTACGAGGTGGTGCTGCGTGACGGCACCGAGATGCGTGTCGAGAATCCGGCCAAAATGCCCGATCCCTCGAAAATAGAAGAGATACGGGAGCCCATCATCACGGCGACGATTTTCGTGCCGCAGGATTACCTCGGCTCGGTGATCACGCTTTGCATCGGCAAGCGCGGCGTACAAAAGAACCTGCAGTATGTCGGCCGCCAGGTAATGCTCACCTACGAGATGCCCTTGAACGAAGTTGTGATGGATTTTTTCGACAAGCTCAAGTCGGCGACCAGGGGTTACGCCTCCCTCGATTACGAGTTCAAGGAATACCGTGCCGCCGACATGGTGAAACTGGACATCCTCATCAACTCGGAGCGCGTTGATGCATTGTCGCTGATGGTTCATCGCGGCAATTCGCAGTACCGCGGCCGCGAACTCGTGTCGAAAATGCGTGAACTGATTCCGCGCCAGATGTTCGATGTCGCCGTGCAGGCGGCGATAGGCGCGCACATCATCTCGCGTGAAACCGTCAAGGCCCTGCGCAAGAACGTGCTCGCCAAATGCTACGGAGGCGATATTTCACGCAAGAGAAAACTGCTGGAAAAACAAAAGGCAGGGAAGAAGCGCATGAAACAGGTGGGGTCCGTCGAAATTCCGCAGGAGGCTTTTCTGGCCATATTGCAAGTGGACAACAAATGAATTTTGCCCTGATACTGTTTTCACTGCTGGTATTCACCGGCCTGGTGACGCTGGCAGACCGCCTGATTTTTGCCAAGCGCAGGATCAGGGAGGCGCGCGAGCCGTGGTGGATCGAGTATCCCAAGAGCTTTTTCCCGGTAATCCTGATTGTGTTCGTGCTGCGCTCCTTCCTTTTCGAGCCTTTCAAGATTCCCTCGGGGTCGATGATTCCGACGCTGCTTATCGGCGATTTCATTCTCGTCAACAAGTTCACCTACGGCATTCGCCTGCCGGTTATCAACAAGAAGATCGTCGATATCAATCTGCCCAAGCGCGGGGATGTCATGGTGTTTCGTTTTCCGGACGACACCTCGCTGGACTACATCAAACGCGTCATCGGTGTGCCTGGCGACAAGGTTGCATACGTCAACAAGCGCTTGTCGATCAACGGCAAAGAACTCGCGGTGAAGCCGCTGGAGGACTATCTGCACAAGGAACGGATTTCTTATTCAAAGCAGTTTTCAGAAACACTGGACGGCCGGGCACACGCCGTGCTCGTGGATGCCGATGCCCCTTCGGGGATTCCTTTCGCGACGGCATTCAAGTTTCGCGACAATTGCATTTACAATAGCGAAGGTGTGACCTGCACGGTCCCGCCGGGGCACTATTTCATGATGGGCGACAACCGCGATAACTCGAGCGATAGCCGCGTCTGGGGCTTCGTTCCGGAGGAAAATATCGTCGGAAAAGCATTTTTCATCTGGTTCAATTTCAATGAGCTGAAGCGTTTCGGTACGTTCCAATGAGTGGAGGAATCATGATCAGACAACAACGCGGTGTGAGCCTGATGGGCTTGCTGATAGCTTGTATCATTCTTGTGCTGGGGGCAGTGCTTGGAATGAAACTGGCGCCGTCCTACATCGAATACAGCTCAGTGAAAAAAGCCGTTACTGCGATTGGCACCGAAATGCGTACAGGCACGGTTGCAGATGTGCGCAACGCCTTTGACAAGCGGGCGCAGGTCGATAGCATCGAGGTCATCAAAGGCGCAGATCTGGATGTCAGCAAGGACGGTCCGGACATCGTGGTGGCCTTCGCCTATCCGAAGAAGGTTCCGCTTTTCGGCAACGTCAGCATTCTCATCGATTTTGCCGGCAGCAGCGCTGCGGGTGCCAAATAAGGGCGGATGGACAACTCCGCGCTAGAGCGCCGGATTGGCTACCGTTTTGTGCGGCCGGAGCTGCTGCAGCAGGCGCTGACGCATCGCAGCCATAGCGCCCCTCACAACGAACGTCTTGAGTTTCTTGGTGACGGTGTACTGAATTGCGTCGTCGCAAACGAGTTGTACCAGGCGTTCAGCGCCCTCAAAGAGGGTGAGCTCTCGCGCCTGCGCGCACATCTGGTCCGGCAGGAATCGCTGCACTTGGTGGCGCAACAGCTCAAACTCGGCGATTTTCTGCTGCTGGGCGAGGGTGAAATCAAAAGCGGTGGCTTCAACCGTCCATCCATCCTCGCCGACACTCTCGAGGCCTTGTTCGGTGCGGCTTTCCTTGACGGCGGTTTTGACGGCGCCCAGACGGTGATCCGCCACCTGCTGAAAGCGCAGATTGACACACTGGACCCCAAACAACATGGCAAGGACGCAAAAACGCAGCTCCAGGAGTTGTTGCAGGGCAGGCACATGACCCTCCCGACTTACTCCGTAGTCGCCACCGAGGGTGCCGCACACAGCCAGATGTTCGAGGTCGAATGCCTGATCGAGCCGTTTCAGGTCCGCACCATTGGTCGCGGCACCAGCCGCCGCCTGGCGGAGCAGGAGGCGGCGACGCTGGCGCTGCAGAAAATTCAGCCATGAGCGCCTTTCGCTGCGGCACAATTGCGATCGTTGGCCGGCCCAATGTCGGCAAATCCACCTTGTTGAACAAACTGGTCGGGCAGAAGTTGAGCATTACCTCGCGCAAGCCGCAGACCACACGCTACCGACTGAACGGTATCCTGACCCGCACTGATACGCAGTACGTTTTTGTCGACACGCCCGGCTACCAGAAGCGCCACAAAAGCGCGCTGAACCGTGCGATGAACCGCACCGTAACCGACTCCTTGCGCGACGTCGATGTAGCTCTGCTGGTACTCGACGCAGGGCATCTGGAAGCGGAAGACCGCGAGGCGCTCGCCGTCATTTCGCCCGAAACGCCGCTGGTTGTCGCCATCAACAAGATTGACAAGCTGGCCGGGAACGGGCCCCTGCTCGATTTTCTGCGCACTGTGGCGGAGCTTTGCCCCCGGGCCGAACTGGTGCCGGTAAGCGCCCGTCTGGGCAAGAACACCGGTGAGTTGCTCAAGACCCTGCGCGCCCACCTGCCGGAGCAGCCCGCAGTGTATGCGACGGATGATCTGACCGACCGCAGCGAACGTTTTCTTGCCGCCGAGCTGCTGCGTGAAAAGCTTTTCAGGCTGACCGGCGACGAACTGCCTTACGGCAGCAGCGTAACGATAGAGAAGTTTGAGGAAGAAGGCCAGATGCGGCGCATTCACGCCGCAATAACCGTCGACAAGGATTCGCACAAAGCGATGGTCATCGGCAACAAGGGGGCCAAGCTGAAGGAAATCGCGACCGCAGCCCGGCTCGATATGGAAAAGCTGTTCGGCGGCAAGGTGTTCCTGCAAGTCTGGGTCAAGGTGAAGAGCGGCTGGACGGATGACGAACGGGCGCTTCGCACCCTCGGCTTCGGCGACTTCTGAATCATCCATGGGTCTGGACAAACAGCGCCAGAGTCAGCAGCCGGCTTTTGTGCTGCATAGCTACCCCTACCGGGAGACCAGCCTGCTGGTTGAAGTATTCACCCGCCGCCACGGGCGCCTCGTTGTTGTCGCCCGCGGCGCCCGCCGTCCGCGTTCGGCCATGCGCGGGACGCTGCTCGCGTTCCAGCCTTTGCAACTGGCGTGGTCGGGACGCGGCGAAGTTCGCAGCCTGCACAGTGCAGAATGGCAGGGCGGGCAGCCGGTGCTCTCGGGGGACGCGCTGCTGTGCGGCTTTTACCTCAACGAATTGATGCTCAAGCTGCTGCCGCGCGAGGATGCCCACGAGCAACTGTACGACAGCTATGAATCGACATTGCGGCGACTGGCAGCCGAATCCGATTCGGCCCCCGTGCTGCGCAGTTTTGAAAAGCAGATGCTGAAGGAGCTCGGATATGCGCTTGATCTCGAGCGCGAGAGCACGAACGGCGCGATTGTGGAGCCTGATCGCTTGTACACCTACGAGCCGGATCGGGGCGTGCTGGAGGTGACTGGCAGGCACCCGGATGGTCCAGTGCTCCCCGGCGTGGCGCTGCTGGCGATATCACGCGATGACTACCGCGATTCGGCCGTGCAGCAGCACAGCAAAAATCTGATGCGGACCCTGATCAACCACCGTCTCGGCAGGCAGCATCTGCACAGCCGGCAGATATTCCGCGACCTGCAGGAGCTTTGACCACCATGACCTCGCTCAGCGTCAATCTGAACAAGATCGCCCTCGTCCGCAATACGCGCGCGCTGGGGATCCCCAGCG
>CAYLPI010000185.1:0-7113 GCA_964385505.1 uncultured Bordetella sp. | reverse complement strand
AGGTGAAAGAGCCGCGGGCAGTAGACATATTCGTTGAGCATGCGCACGGGGAGAATCGCCGGTTCGTCCGAAGAATCGGCCACGAATTTCTCGTTCGAATTTGCATCTGGTGCTTCCATCGCGCGTCTCCCTCAGATGGATTCGGCTGGGGTAAGATTAGGCGTTTTTCCAACAAGAATTCGTTGGCTTCTGAAGACCATCTCAATGCCTCTCGCCCGCAATTCGACCGTCAAAGGGTTGATGGTTTGAAGAGCAGACAATCCAAGGAGTGAGCCAATCGTGTCAAGATCGAGTGGGCAAGACCACAATGGCCATGTCCACCATGTGTTGTCGGCGCGGTTACCGGAGAACCCACGAGTGGAGAGTTTGTCGCCGACAGCGATTGATTGAAATAACGTGAACGCCTCGATCGCTAGGCAATTGGCCCCAAGCATTCCACCCTGTTTCTTGCGATTGGGGTCGCCGCTGGGTTTGTACCATTGGTGCGCATGCCTGCGGTCCTCACTAGGCTCCAGGTGCAATGATTGATTTTCAAGTGAATCACCATAATCCCAAGTCTGAAACAATGTTCGAAACAAGTGGTCGAACTCTGTCAAGTGCATAACGTTTTTCATATTCCCAAAGAAGTAATCTCTTCGGGCGGTTTGCAACTGGCTGGTCGCTTCGGGTGCCAAGTCAGCGCTCATGGCTGAAAGCCAATCGAGTTCATTTTTGTTGTTCAATTCGGCGTGGTCACTTCGATGGCGAAATAATTGATAGACATGATCAGGAGCGGCCCCTTTCAATGATTCCATGAAAGCGACAGGATGCTTCTGAATGTCTTTTTCCAGATGATCGAACAGCAACTGCGTCAGTTCTTTTTCGTCAAAGGATCGATTGAGTGAGATGACAGGTGACCAATGTCCACCGTGCTGCGTCCATGCCATTTTCACTGCGATGGCTGGCAAAGCATTCGTGAGCGTGCGCATCGTTCCCAGCGCGGCGAGAAACGCCAGAGGATTACTGCCATCGAGGCCGGCGAGGACGATTTCGTTGTTGTTCTTATTCATCATTGCTCTTCCTTTCCGCCGCATCACTCGCGGACCAGTCGGCCAGTCGAAGCATGGATTCGATCCAGGGCAATCCCCACCAGCCCAAGCGACGGGTGAGTTTCCAGAATCGTTCCGCCACGCCTGAATCGAGGCGTTCGAGACCGTGGCCGCTGATGTTGTTGGGGGAAGGGGTGAAGGTCAAGGTTTTCCCTTGATGGTCGAAGGAGAATGGTTCGGCGCATTTGTCCTCGATCACCGGCGCGAACGGCCGGCAGTGGCCGTGATGACTGGCAATCAGATGGAGGAGCAGATCGCGTGAATCCGCATCTGCTGGCAACACGCCATCGCTTTCCGCCAATCGCACCGATTGCAGTTCGTGCCTGCCACCTTTGGGGTAGCTGGCACGAGCGCGGATCGCTTCCCGTTTCTCTCTTGAGGGCATCTGCCCGACCGACTTGGCTCGTTTACCTTTGCAAATGTCAGCGGCGCGACGATTGCCGTCATGGAGCATAGCTTGGAATCTCGGATCGGCTTTGCCGCCATCGTGCAGATCGCCGGACAATCCCAAGGTTTCCGTGTGCGATGAAGACATGCCGCAGCCCGCAGCGAACTGCCGGGCGATGAGACCAACCGCCTGATTGTGATCTGCCAGCAGCACCGGCTGATCGGAAGGCGAATCCCACGATTCTTCCGCTTCGATGAATGTTGGATCGAACTGGCGGAGACGTTTCTTGCCGATGATGATGAAGCCTCCGCATGGATGCGGCTTGGGTTTGTATCGATTTTTCTCTTTTGCCAAATACTCAGCGGCATTTTTGATAAAGGGGCTCGGATCGGATTTCAATATTTCGATCGCCCCGGCGATGGCCTCGTTGACTCGGTCTTCATCATCGGTAGGCACATCGTCAAACGATGGAAGCACGCTGTGAACTAACGGCGTCAACCGAAGGATGGCCCGGTCGCGTGCTCGCTGAAAGGCCTCATCGCCTTGATCTGTGGGTCGTTTATTCTTTTCAGGATTTCTCTCAGGAAAATCACCGAGATTTGCAAAATCGGAGTCGTCAGTGATCGACACGACATAGGTGTCGCTGGGACGCACCTCATCCGGCGAGTTGATCACGGTCGTGTCTTTCGAGACCGGCCCGCGCCAACGTAAGGCCCGGCGACCGGCGGAATCCAATGTTGCTCCATCATCGCGTGTTCGATCACCTTCCACGTCGCTGGATTCGTCCGTCACTTTCGCCTTCGTCACATTGTCCTCCGCCATCCAGCGCTTAAATACATCAAGGCGCACGGGCAGCGCTTCGGAAGAAGATGGCGGACAGAGCGAGACGATCTGCGCCCATTGCGTTGCATCCTCACCCAGGTCTGCACGGAAGATCACCTGCACATCGGGCAAGCCGCTTTGAGGTCCATGCAGGAACACGGCAGGATCGGGATCAGGAGCAGGAATCGGATTCGTCTGGCAGAGCATGTCGAGATGAGCGGGCAGCAGCACGGCCGCATCGAGTGATGGCGCGTTCAACTTGGCCAGTTTCTCCGGCGACATGCCTTGGGTCATCGCACGCACTGCCGCCACGCTGAAGTCGAACACGCCGGTGGTGGCGTGCTGATTCAGCCATTGCCACGTGTTCGCCAGACTGTTTCCGTAAATGGGGTCAGCATCTTCATCGCTTTCTGTTGGTTCGATTTGATCGCCACGGATGACGATGACCGCTTCGGCGTTGTCGCGTGCGGCGATGCGATTGAGCCGGCCGAATCTCTGACGCAGGGCATCGAGGCTGGCGCATTCGGTGACCAGCGCGTGAAAATCAAGATCGGCTCCAACTTCCAGACATTGGGTGGCGACGACGAAGGTGGGCATTGTGAGGCCACCGGCCTTACCTGAAAAAAGAGGTTCAAGACGCTTGAAAATCGCATCGCGATCCATAGGCCGCATGCGGCCGGTGAGCAGGATCACATCGATATCCGGATCGGATTCATGTCCACCGCCGGGTTTTTTTGATTTTTCTCCGCTCGGAACTCGTCTGAGTTCATCAGCCAGGATTCTCGCCGTCGCCACACGGTTGACGATGATGCCGACAGCAGAACATCCCTTGCTTTGCAGGGTTCTCGCTTGTTCAGCCAGCACTTCGACAAACGGAGTCCGCCAATTTTTCCCAGTGGCTTGTTTAGCCACCACCAATGTGGCTGGCTTGCTCGCCTTGATGCGGCGGCCAAGTTCAGCGTGAGCATGGTCATCTTCACGATCGCACTCAACCTGATCATCTGAGAGCTGCGAGGAAGGCGTCGCCGTCATCGACACGAAATGGAACGGTGTGTTCAATCGCTCTTCGGTCCAGTCGCGGTACTTCCGGATCAATCCCACCGTCTGCTCAAAAGGCTTGGAACAGTGGGCTTCATCGAGCAGGATGAGCGAATCGTTACCGACCATTGCTGCGTGAACAGGCTTGAGCGAATCCGAAACGCCATAGCCGCGAAAGAGCAGTCTGCTACCGACTTGATCGACGGTCGAGGTGATGATTGTGGGTTGAAGTGGCGAGCGCACCCAAGTGCTTTCGCGGTACATGCCACCGCGCAGGGCGTAGTAATCCAAGGGACGGCACTGGCATTCTGACAAGCACTCGCACCCGGCTATCTTCTTCAATATTGCGGCGACCTGACCGAGTATTCCATCCGTTGCGTCTGCGAGTTTCTCAGCCAGTGACTTTGCATGTTCAAACGCCTGATCGACCACCACACGCCGATCGACGACGAAGAAGATTCGCCTTGGTGCGGTGCGGTCTTTCGCTGGCAGCGACGCCTGATACGCCATGGCGAATACGGCGATGTCGATGCACGCGGTTTTTCCCGCCGCTGTGGGCAAAGCGATGCAGCGAGGCCAGTCGCCGTCGCAGACGCGACGCGCCAGCCGGCTTTGCCAGGGGAATGGCTCATAGCCATAAACGTCGCGGAAAAACTCCTCAAAATCATCCGGCTTCAGTTCGTTCATGCCTCACCTCTTTTCTTTGACAACGGACGGCAAAGGCCATATCCCCGATAACGACCAGCTCCAAGAAGAACGGGGCCGATGATGGGTTCGTCAAAGAGCACAATGGCATGCGTGTGATGTAGATTGCCACCGGTTTTACGTTGCATCAACGGACACCGGCGGGCATGCAGAGCACCGATGAACAGCGAGACCGAGGTGAGAATCACCTCTCTAGGCTCAGGCAGGCCGATGCGTTTGCATGATGCTTTTACAGTCTCTTCCGCATCGTCTGGTTTCTTGGGATGACGATCAAACACGATCGGTGTCACCGTCGCCCAGCGACATGAATCGTTTGGCTCACGACGATCATCGGTGGACACCCCCGTCCATGTCTCCTGTTGCAATGCGTCGCGACTGTCCTCTCCCTCATCGAGTTTCATCTTCCACACGCCAATCTTTCCCATGCGAACTTCAAGCTCGCGCGGCAATCCTTTTTCATCGAACAAGATGTTCCCAAGCTTCTTCTGCTCATCGGCAGAGATATCACGCGGCACCGCAATCGCTACGCCCAGCAGATGGCCTTGCGCATGCGGATGCCCGACGTGAGGCAACGGGATAAACGCCAGATGCGGTTTCTGAGAAGGCGAACCATCGGCGGCGTGACCGCTGATCCACTCAGGCGGCGGCTGCACAACACATTGCTTCATGATCGTGTTGCGCATCGCCTCGGTTAGTTGCAAAGTGCTTTCAAGTCCCAGACGCGGGCCAGCTTCACGCCGAAGAATAAGCAATGCAGAATCGAAACAAGATCGATGACGAGCGATTGATATTTCGCTCTCTTTGACTTCGTCATACCCTTTCCAGAGCGACGATGTCGGGCGCAGTCCTGCATCAAAACGAGTCTTCAACTGATCAAGGCGACCTTCGCCGGTGATACGCAGTCGATGTTTGGCATTGATCCCATCGGTGGGTTTCAGGTTCGGTTTCGGCGGTGATGATTCGACCCACATCTGCACCAGTGAAGCGGAGTGGCCAATGGAGGTAACCTTCGCGCATAACGCCATCAGTAACTGCTGCCTCTTGGCGGTGACCTCATCATCCCAGATCAGATAGACATGCGGCATGGGAATGTCGTGCAACTGTCTGTCGGCCTCGATATCGGGAATGACAACGGGAAACAGTCGAGCCTGGCGACTGCGATGTTCAGGAAGCAGCTCTAGGCCAGTATCTTTTGCGGATTTCAAAGTGGTGACCGAATCGATTCTGTTCAGTCGCTTGGCCAAGGCGTCGGGTGAATCTTTCTTGCCACGTGAAATCTCCGTGTCATTGACTGGCACGTAGCTGGTGACGATGGCACGATGCATCGCATCATCGGCTTTGATCGCCGGTGCAGGCAGTGCTTGAAGCCACTCAAGCGCGTGATATTCCTCCTTATCGTGATCGGTCTCGAAATGCGCCGCTACCAGCGCCATGAAGACGCGATCCGGATGCGGCGGCCACTCGGCGCGATTGCGGTCCGCCGGATGCGTCGCCATCGCCCAGCCGTTGAGATAGCGAATGCCCAGTGCGAACATCATTCGGCTCCTTCTTCGGCTTCGCCTGTGGCCGCGGCTAGTTCCTGGCTTTTCTTCACGAGGGCCACGAGTTCGGGCGACGGGGTGAGCGTCAGTTCCTTTTCCATCCAAGGCAGGCCGGCTTTTTTCGCATCAGCAACCGCGTTCTGGAACAGTTTGATCGCCTCTTCGCCGGTGAGGCCGAATGACTGCGGCTTGTCGCCGGGCTTGTCAAGCATTTCCCATTCATAAGCAGAGGCGGCAACGAGGTGACAGCGTGAACGCAGATCGCAGCCTTGCTCGCGGGTGAGCGTTGCAGCGCAGAGCCCCAGCGCGGCCAGCACCGTGCGAGCCGCATCGTCGACTGCCGGTGTGTGTTTGCCATTCAATGGGAAACGAAGGCGGCGAAGTGCAGGTAGAGAGATCACGGTGGTCTGAACTGCGCTAGCGAGCGTTACGCCGCCATCGGTGATGGAGGGCGTGACGTTGCCATGATTGGCTTCAGATGGTTTACCGTCCTTTCCGAGTTTGATCGGCCCTTTCTTATCCTTGGCTGCGAGCTTTTCATCAAGCGTCCAGCCACCATCCTTGGCTTGATACAACGGGCCGGCACTCCGCATGATCTGTGCCGGATCAAGTCGGCTGCTCGTCTTCACACCCACGATCACATTGATGCCGACAATCTCGGACACCATCGCCCGCTGAAACTTCGCTCCCAGGCCGCCCTTGGGGCCGGTCGAATCCCACATGCCGAAGATGAGCGTGGTGGGGCACAGCTCGAACAGCGGAGTCGCGTTGCGGTTGTCCACATCGTCGAGCCGCTTGCCGAGGGTGGATTTGCGGAAGAGCGTGCCATCGTGCAGGCTGTCGCGAAGGAGAGCATCAGCGATGCGGTGCGGTGCCTCAAGGCTCGTGATGCGAAGTACCTTGGGCATTTTATTTCCCGTGAAATCCACCACGATTACTGGCAGCGAAATCCGCTCGCGCTCCCAGGCATCGAGCAGCGCCAGTTCCATCCGGTTCGCCTGCGACTGCACCGAATCAATCAGCACGCAATCGACGGGTTCCTTTTCACCAGCGATCCGTCGCTTTTCCACCGCATATTTTCCGCCTTCGTACGTCGGCGGAAAAACCTTGTCCCCTTCGCCGCCCGCCGGTTGGTACTGCGTCACACAGCGGAACGCCGCCACCGTGCCAACCACGGCCTGTTTGAGTTTCTGCAAAGTCAAAGCTTCAGACATGATGGACTCCTAAGAAAATGAAAATGGTGATGAGTTGCCCGTTTACCCCGCCAGACCTCGATTCAATGATCTCATAAAAGAATTACGACTGCCTGCCACGATTGCCCCGTCGCTGAATGTACCTCCGACCGATCTCACATCGTCGAACCATCCAGGCAAGAGGTCGTGCGATTGGATCGCTGCTTACGCATCGCCACCAGCGACGCGCTGCCAGTCGTTCCAGATTCCGTAAACCGATCCACTTGCCGTTTACTTTGGCGAGTCTGCCGTCACGGAGCGTCCGCATCACGCACCAGCGCCAGAGTCGCTGATGGTGA
>CAYLPI010000184.1:0-7228 GCA_964385505.1 uncultured Bordetella sp. | reverse complement strand
CCGGCGGCATGCCGCCGGGCGGCGGGGACCCTGTCGGCTGGCAGCCACTCAACAGCGAGGCGAGGATGCCCGGAACCAGCACCGCGGCAAGACTGGCGGTGCAACGGGGAAATACGCGGACAAGAAATACGCGGACAATCATGGTGCAACCTTTCTCGCAGAGGCGGCCCGGCGGGATCACCGCAGGCGCTTTTTTAGGCGCACGCAGCCCAAGTGCGGGCACGCGCGAAAGCGCATGGTACATACATTCGTGCATGTATGTAAAGTATGTCTTTCGGACTGGCGGCCAAAGAAAAACGGCGGACCGAGGTCCGCCGTTTTAGTGCCGCCTGGCTTTCGATCCGGCTCAGGCGGCGCGCTTTTTCTCCGCCTGCTTCAATGCCGCCGCCTTGGCGTGCAACTGGGCGTAGGCCTGGTGCGCCGCGCCCTCGGCATCGCCGACGTGAATGGGCAGACCCATGTCCGACAACACCGAACCGAGCGCCGACAGGCACAGCATGACGTTCTCGGGCTTGCACGAGTAACCCATCAGGCCGAAACGCCAGATCTTGCCGGCAAGCGGGCCGAGTCCGGCGCCGATTTCCAGGTTGAACTCGTTGAGCAACGTCTTGCGTACCTCCGCCTCGCGCGACATGATGCTCTCGGGAATGTGCACGGCGTTCATCTGCGGCAGTCGCGCGGCTTCCTTGACCAGGAACTTCAGGCCCATCGCCTCGAGTCCGGCCAGCAGTGCGAGGTGGTGGCGCTGGTGGCGCGCCCAGGAATTTTCGATACCCTCTTCCTTCAGGATCAGCAGGGCTTCGTGCAGCGCGTACAGGCTGTTGGTCGGCGCCGTATGGTGATAGGTGCGGCTGGTGTTGCCCCAGTAGCCGGTCAGGAGGTTCATATCCATGAACCAGGAATGGATCTTGTCCTTGCGCGATTTGACGTGTTCGACCACGCGGTCGGAGAAGGTCACCGGCGACAGGCCGGGGGTGCAGGACAGGCACTTCTGGCTGGCCGAGTAGGCGGCGTCGATTTTCCATTCATCCACCAGCACCGGCGTGCCGGCGAGCGAGGTGACGCAATCGACGATGGCGAGCGTATTGTACTTGTGTGCGATTTCGACCAGTGTCTTGGCATCCGACTGCACGCCGGTGGACGTTTCGGCATGGATGAAGGCGATGACACGCACATCGGGATTTTTTTTCAGCGCATCCTCGAGTTTTTGCGGATCGACCTGCTCACCCCAGGCGTCCTCGACAATGATCGGAATGCCGCCGGCGCGCTCGACGTTCTCGATCATGCGGCCGCCGAACACGCCGTTGCGACAGACGATGACCTTGTCACCGGGCGCAACCATGTTGACGAAGCAGAATTCCATTCCGACCGAGCCGGGACCGGACACCGGGAACGTCAGCTGGTTCTTGGTCTGGTAAACGTAGCGCAGCAGGCCTTTGAGTTCTTCCATCATCTCGACAAACACCGGGTCGAGATAGCCGATGGCGGGCAGGCTCATCGCCGCCATCACGCGCGGGTTGATCTCGGACGGGCCAGGGCCGAGCAGCGTGCGCTGGGGTGGGTGGAAGGAAGTAATGCGTTTTACCGGGGCAAATTCGTTCATGGCGTCACCTAGCAGGGGGTTTCCGAAAAGATTGTCATCATCTCCGCGTGATTTCACGCGGATGGGTTTCATCGTTGCCGCTTCATTCAGCACTTCCACGGCGGCGACCCGGCCTTCTGTCACATGCTCGACTTCCATGGCCCAGCGCGACGGCACATAACCGCATTTGACCCAATTGTTGACCACAGCGCGATCGAGGCGAAAACGGCGGGCGACTTCGGCCTGGCTACCGAAAATGGCTACTAGACGTTCAGCACAATTCATGGGCTGAATTTTACCGTGTAAAGCTTAGCTTGACAAACCGCGCTTGCTGCGTCGCAGCAACAGGCTTTACACCGCTTTCAGACTGAACATCTTGTCCGGGAATTCCGGAAAATTGTCTTCTGGATCAAATGCTTTGTCACCATCAGCCTGGGGTACGCCGGAGGCCTGGGCGGCGGCAAAATCAAACAAAGCCGGGTCCATGAGGTGGGAGGGCCGGATATTGGCCAGGCTGCGAAAAATACTCTCGACGCGTCCGGGATGGCGTTTTTCCCACTCCTGCAGCATGGCCTTGATCTGTTTGCGTTGCAGCGTGGCCTGGGAGCCGCACAGGTCGCAGGGAATGATGGGAAACCGCTTTTCCACGGCATACGCCTCAAGGTCCGCTTCACTGACGTAGGCGAGCGGACGAATGACCACATGCTTGCCATCATCGGAAACCAGTTTGGGCGGCATCGCCTTCAGCTTGCCGCCATGAAACATGTTCAGGAACAGCGTCTCGAGGATGTCGTCACGGTGGTGGCCGAGCGCAATCTTGGTGGCGCCGATCTCCCCGGCGACGCGGTAAAGCACGCCGCGACGCAACCGCGAGCACAGCGAGCACATGGTCTTGCCCTCGGGAATCAGGCGCTTCACCGTCGAGTAGGTGTCCTGCACGGCGATCTGGAACGGAATACCCAGCGCGCCCAGGTAACCGGGCAGCACGTGCTCGGGAAAACCCGGATGACGCTGGTCGAGGTTGACCGCGACCAGCTCGAACGGCACCGGCGCTTTTTCGCGCAACTGCATCAGGATATCGAGCAGGCCATAACTGTCCTTGCCGCCTGAGAGGCAGACCATGATGCGGTCGCCGGCTTCGATCATGTTGAAATCGCCGACCGCCTGCCCGACCTGGCGGCGCAGGCGCTTGGCAAGTTTGTTCGCCTCGTACTGCTCTTTGCGCGGGCGGGTGTGATCCGCAGTATTCATATGCTTACGCTCCGGCCACCGTCCACGGCGATGATCTGCCCGGTCACATACGGCGCCTCGGCAATGAGAAAATAAACAGCGCGCGCAAGGTCATCCGGCTCACCGGCACGCTTGAGCAGCGTGTGCGACACAATGCGCTGGCGCGATACCTCGTCAAACGCATCATCTTCGGGCCACAGTATGGGACCCGGTGCGACGCCGTTTACGCGAATGTCCGGCCCCAGCTCGCGCGCCAGCGAACGCGTCATCCCGGCGAGGCCGGCCTTGGCGATGCTGTACACGACGTAATTTTTCAGCGGCCTCTCGGCGTGGATGTCGGTGATGTTGACGATGCAGCCGCCGGCTTTCTTGAGATGGGGGGCTGCGGCCTGCGCCAGAAACAGCGGCGCCTTGAGATTGGTGCCGATCAAGTCGTCCCAGTGTTCATCGCTGATATCACCGACCGGCGTCGGAAAAAAACTCGACGCATTATTGACCAGCGCATCGATGCGGTCGAAACGGACGACGGTGTTACGGACGATTTCGGCAAGGCCGGCGATATCGAGCAGGTCAGCCCTGACCAGGGCGACCGAGTCCTTGCGCGACGCGTTCAATTCGGACTGCAGCGCGACAGCATCCGGCTCTGCGCTTTTGTAATGCAGCATCAGATTGGCGCCGGCAGCGTGCAGCCGGCGCGCAATGGCCGCACCGACGCGCCGCGCCGCTCCGGTCACAATGACTGTCTTTCCTGCAAGATTCTGCTCCATGATGTTGTGGATTCTACCGGATTGGGTCACCATCTTCCCCACCAGTTCCCTCTATGAACCTACCCGAACCCACGGCCGAAGCGCGCAGCCACAGCGAGCGCCTGGCACGCCATATACGCGAGGACGTCGCCCGTTGCGGCGGCTGGATTTCGTTTGCGCGTTACATGGAACTGGCCCTGTACGCGCCCGGCCTCGGCTATTACACCGCCGGGGCGCGCAAACTCGGGGCGGGTGGTGATTTCGTTACGGCGCCCGAACTCTCACCGCTGTTCGGCCAGACGCTGGCCCGCCAGGTGGCGCAGGTGCTCGGCCTCGGGTTCGACACCGTGCTCGAACTGGGCGCCGGCTCGGGTGCGCTCGCTGCGGCGCTGCTCGAAACGCTGCAGACCGTCGATGCACTGCCGCGGCAGTACCTGATCCTCGAGGTCAGTCCGGATTTGCGCGAACGCGAGCGCGACCTTCTCGCCGCGCGTGTACCCCATTTGCTCGAGCGCGTTGCCTGGATCAACCAGTTGCCGCACGGGTTCGAGGGTCTGGTCATCGCCAACGAAGTGCTGGACGCGATGCCCACCCATCTCGTGCGCACCACCGATCATGGCGTGGTCGAGGCCGGCGTAGTCGCAAGCGCCGCCGGCTTCGCCATGGCTGACAGGCCAGCCGGCGACGACTTGCTGCAGCAGGCGGCGGCGCTGGCACTGCAGCCAGGCACGACCACGGAAATCCAGCTCGTTGCGCAAGCCTTCATGCACAGCCTCGGCACGACACTGGCGCGCGGGATCGCGTTGTTCTTCGACTACGGCTTTGCCGCGAGTGAGTACTACCATCCGCAGCGAACCAGCGGAACCCTGATGTGCCATTACCGGCATCATGCGCATGACGACCCGTTCTTCCTGCCCGGCCTGCAGGACATCACGACCCACGTTGATTTCAGCGCCATCACTGCGGCGGGCGCACGCGGCGGGCTGGACCTCGCCGGCTACGTCACGCAGGCGCAGTTTCTGATCAATTGCGGCATAACCGAAGTACTGGCGCAAACCTCTCCCGACGACGTAAAGCGCTATGCCCCGCTCGCCGGCGCCGCCAACCGCCTGCTCTCCCCGGCCGAGATGGGTGAATTGTTCAAAGTCATTGCCTTCAGCAAGGGCGTGGACGCGGCGCTTGCCGGTTTTGCCGCCGGCGACCGCAGCCACACCTTGTAAGCACCGAGGCACGCCGGATCATGGAAATCCTTTCCGCCACCATCCTGCTATTGCTGGTGCTCGACCCCGTCGGCAACGTCCCGTCCGTCCTGGCGGCGCTGAAGAATGTCGCCACGGCACGCTGGCGCATTGTGGTGCTGCGCGAGTGTGCAATCGCCTATGCGGTGTTGCTCGCGTTCATGTTCGGCGGGCGCCGCTTCCTGGACATTCTCGGACTGACCGATACCGCTCTGGAAATCGCCGGCGGCGTGATCCTGTTTTTGATCGCACTGAAGATGGTCTTCGGCGAATCAGACAAGCTTTTCGGCGACGCCCCCGAGGGTGAACCGCTGGTTGTCCCGATTGCCATACCGTTCACCGCAGGCCCATCGGCCATGGCAACGGTGCTGCTGATGGCCTCGCGCGACCCGCAGCATATTGCCGCCTGGGTCGGCGCATTGACGATCGCCATGATGATCACCACGGCTGTGCTGGTCAGTGCGCGGCGGGTCAGCCTCGCGCTGGGGGTGCGCGGCGTGGTCGCGATAGAACGGTTGATGGGTTTGTTGTTGTCGGCCATTGCGGTACAAATGCTGCTCACCGGCATCGAGCGCTTTGTCGGGCAATTACGCTAGTGCGCCCCGCTCGCGGCAATTTGCGGCTGTTCCTCCTCGCCACCGCAATATTGTCGGCACTTCCGGGCGCGACCGCCGCCGCACCTGACGCAGCACCGGCCGTGGCCGAGGCGAAGAAGCGCTGGTCGCAAAGCGCGCACGGCCCGATGCTCGAGCGCATTCTGCCGCCGGGTTTCGAAACCGGGCAATTGCCGCAGCCAGAGTCGCGCGGCGCGCAACTGATGCTGCAGTACTGCGTGCAATGCCACAACCTGCC
Source organism: uncultured Bordetella sp. (assembly GCA_964385505.1). Taxonomy (GTDB): domain Bacteria; phylum Pseudomonadota; class Gammaproteobacteria; order Burkholderiales; family SG8-39; genus CAITSH01. Next base: position 1,580 of record CAYLPI010000184.1, on the reverse strand, counting down.
CAATCCGGCCATGCATCAGGCCGGCAAGTGGCCGACCGTCCTCGACCGCATGGTGGTTCGCATGCAGGGCAAGGGCAACATGGGCACGCTGATGCGCGACATGATGGCGGGCGTCGCGGCGCCCTCGGAGGAGGAAACAAAGTTCCTCCGCGCCTACCTGAAGCGCAATGCCCTTACGCCGCTAGATCCGAAAAAAGTGCCCGGCATCTATACACCGCAAGCCCAGTCATTCCGGCTTGCCTGCCAGCAATGCCATGCGCTGCCCGATCCGCAGCGCTATACCGCGCAGCAATGGCCGGCGGTGGTTGCGCGCATGGAAAAGAACATGGCCTGGATGAACCGCGTGGTCGGCAACCGCGCCGACCCGACCGAACCGCAACTGCGCGTAGATGAGATCATCGACTTTCTCGTGCGCAACGCGAAAAAAGGCTGAGGCCCCGGCCTCCGCTCAGTCGAGCTTCGCGCCGACGGCCTTGATGATTTTCGCCCACATGGCGATATCGGACTTGATCTGCGCGGCGAATTGCTCCGGCGTGTTGGCGACCGGATCGATGGCGTCCCTGGCGAGCCGCGCCTGGAAGTCCGGGCGGCCGAAGCTGCCTTTTGTTGACGCGTGGCAATACTTGACCTGTGCGCGTTCGCTTACTTCCGGCGAATCTTGCGTATCGCGGCGATCTGCGCCGCCATCATTGCAAACTCCGACTGCGCACGCGCCATGTCGAGGTCGCTCTTGGCATTGGCCATGGCGTCCTGGGCGGCTTTTTGTGCTTCGAGGGCCTTGGCTTCGTCGAGGTCGTGGCCGCGGATGGCCGTATCAGCCAGCACGGTGACGACATTGGGCTGTACTTCGAGCACGCCGCCGGCGACAAAAATCAACTGCTCTTCGCTGCCGTCAGCCGGCTTGATGCGCACCGCGCCGGGCTTGATGCGGGTGATGAGCGGCGTGTGCTTCGGATATATGCCCAGTTCGCCGGCCTCACCGGGCAGGACCACGAACTCGGCCTCACCGGAGAATATCTGCTCTTCGGCGCTGACTACATCGACATGTATGGTGTGGGCCATAAGATCCTAATGAATGGTGAATAGTGAACAGGCAATGGTGGAAGCTCCGCGACAGGCGCTACGATTCACCATTTCCTATTTCCCATTTACTGCATCGTCTTGGCTTTTTCGACCGCTTCTTCGATGCCGCCGACCATGTAGAAGGCCTGCTCCGGCAGGTGGTCGTACTCGCCGGCGACAATCGCCTTGAAGCCTTTGATCGTCTCTTTCAGCGGCACGTATTTGCCGGGCGAGCCGGTGAACACCTCCGCCACGTTGAACGGTTGTGACAGAAAGCGCTGGATTTTACGGGCGCGGGCCACTGCCGTTTTGTCTTCGGGCGAGAGCTCGTCCATGCCCAGAATCGCGATGATGTCGCGCAATTCCTTGTAGCGCTGCAGCGTCTGCTGCACGGCGCGCGCGGTGTTGTAGTGCTCTTCGCCGACGACATGCGGGTCCATCTGGCGGCTGGTGGAGTCGAGCGGGTCGACCGCCGGGTAGATACCCAGCGAGGCGATGTCGCGCGACAACACCACGGT